>JAKSOY010000059.1 GCA_024405255.1 Kiritimatiellia bacterium | reverse complement strand
GACCCGCGACCCCAGCATTAAAAGTGCCGTGCTCTACCAACTGAGCTACAGTCCGTGAAAAAAGTGGGTTTATTATATCAAAAAGAGACGCGGATGGCAATCTCGAAATTGCCATCCGCGTTATTTTATCACGGCGTGGAGATTCAGAGCACGTCGCCGAGGGACAGACCCTGGCGGCCGGCCTCGTAGATGCCCTTGATGTCTTCGTACGTGAGCGCGCGCGTCCAGAGCGCGAAGTCGTCGATGTCGCCGTTCATGATGCACGGGTAGTTGCCCGTACCGTCCTGGCCGATGCAGATCGGAAGCCCCGTCTTGACGATCGTATTCTCCGTACGATTGCAGACGAAGTTGAAGCGCCCGTCGGCACGGCCCTGATAGACCACATAGCGGCCTTCGGCATCGCGCGTCACCGCATAGAACACCCACTGGTCGGGCATTACGTCGAACTGGCCGATATCCATACGGCCCTGGTTCGGACGTCCCACGTTGAACACAACGCCCGGAATCTTCGAGCCTTCCATCACCTTGCTGGCGATAAGGGCCATACCCGGATTCACACCGCGGCTCCAGTCCTTGTTGCCGAAGAGGAGCGGATCGCCCTTCTGCGTCGCCGGCATGCGCGCCCACAGCGTGACCGTGAAGTTGTCCCCGTTCTCGAACGCGAGCTTCTCGCTGCCTTCCAGCTTCACGCCGCCCGCCGCATGTTCGTCACCCGAAAGACGCAGCACGCCTTCGGCCGCGCCCGAGACGGCGCGCGGTCCCATCACCTTCGCCACCGGACCGTTCTTGACGGCATTGACCGGCGTCTTGCCCTGGAAGTCGAGGTACGCGGCAAGGCCTTCCTTCAGCGCGCGCGGAGCCGCCTTCGGGGCCGCCGTCGTGAGAGGACGGCCTTCGAGCTTCAGCGCCACCGGATCAAGTCCGAAGTGCTTCAGCGCCGTCGCCGTGAGGTCGTAATGGCGCGGCACGCCCGGGATGCGCCCCGCCGGCGTGATGCGGCCCGACAGCACCACCGGCACCGTCGTCGCGTGGCCACCCCACACGCCATGCGTGCGAAGATACCCGCCATGGTCGCCCGTCACCATGATGAGCCAGTCTTCGTCCTTGAAGGTCGGACGGCTCTTGATGCCCGCAAGGGCGTTGGCGATGTACTGGTCGGACAGATTCACCGCCTTGAGGTAGCCGACACTGAACGGATAGAACCCCTGCGAATGTCCGCCATGGTCCGGCAGGTCGACGAAGTACTGCGTCACATCCGGTGCATCCGGCGCCGCCAGGATCTTGCCGATGTTCGCGCCATTGACGGTGTCCGTCGCATGGATGAACTGCACGTTCGGCGTGCGCGCGTACTGGTTGCCTTCGCCCCAGGAATAGATGAAGAGCGCCTTCGTTCCCGGCACCGCCTGCGTGATGCGCGTCAGCCAGGTCGGCCAGTCTTTGTAGTTGCCGTTCTTGGTCTGTCCGTTGTTGAACACGCGGGACTTCGCCCCGTTGACGGCCGTGAGAATGGCCGTATGGTTCGCCGCGCTCGAAGGACGCGCATCCGGCACCGTGAGCGCCGTCAACGTGGACGCGCCTTTGTAGCCTTCCGCCCACGTGCCATTCCGCAGGCTGTCGATCGCCGGCACGCGCGCGGTGTCGAGCACATCGCCCCGAAGACCGTCCAGCATGATCGCGAGCACTTTCGGCTTGCGCGCTTTCGCCTGTTCCTGCGCCATCACCTCTGCGCCAATCATCAGCGCAGCCGTGAACACCATCATTAATTTGATTGTTTTCATGATTGTTCCTTTTGTTACTCGTATCTAATTAAAATTTCAAACCTATTCACTCTTCACTCGAACCTATTCACTGCTTCTTGTAGCCGGTCGCCTGGGCGTTCCAGGCGAAGAGGAAGAGCAGCATGCCGAACAAGGCGAAGGCCGCGAACGAACCGAGCGTCACGCCCCAGCCGTAAGTTTCCTTGATCCACGCCACGCCAAGACCCGACACCGTCGTCGCGGCATAGCCCATGATTCCCGTGAATCCGTTTGCCATCGCCGCCGCCTCCTTCGTCGCCTGGTTGGCCGCGACAATGCCGATGAGCGCCTGCGGACCGTAGATGCAGAAGCCCGCCCCCATCAGCAGCAGGGTCGACTGCCAGGCCGGCGCGCCATTGGGCAGATACCAGAAACCAAAGCTGAAGAGCGCCGTGAAAAACATGCAGAAGACGCATGTGCGCACGCCGCGGCCCTTGAAGACTTTATCCGTCACCCAGCCGGCGAAGATCGTCCCCACCACGGCGGCGAGTTCGAACGCAATCGTCATCAAGCCGCCCTTCTCCACAGGAATGCCCTTGTACTGCTTGAGGAAGGTCGGACCCCAATCGAGGAAACCGAAGCGGACAATATAGACGAAGAAATTCGCAAGGGCAACTGTCCAGATGACCTTGTTGCAATAGACGAGCTTCATCCGGTCGCGCGTGGTGATCGCACTCTTCGGCTGGCCGGTTTTGACATCCCCGAGTTCCAGCTCGTGGACGCCCGCTTCCGTCGGCGAATCCTTTACGCAGAAGAAGCAGAACACCGCCGCGAGCAAGGCGAGGACGGCCGGCACATAGAAGCACCAACGCCAACCGAAGCCCTGCCAAAGCAAGGCCGTGCAGATGCCCAGCGCCATCACGGATCCGAACGAGTGCGAGGTGTTCCAAATGGACATCTTCGTCGCAAGTTCCTTCGGATGAATCCAATGCGTGAGCATCTTCGCGCAGGGCGGGAAGCCCATCCCTTGCGTCCAGGCGTTGACAATCCAGAAGATGCCGAAGAGAACCGCGAGCGAGGTGCAACCGAAGAAGTAGTTCATCGCCGCCGACAGCGCCAGACCGATCGTCATGAAGATGCGGCCGTTGAGACGATCCGCCCAGAATCCGTTCACGAAGCGGCTCACACCGTAGAGGACGCCATGCACCGTCATAATGAGACCGAGCTGCGTCGTCGTAATCACCTTTTCGTCCAGCATGAGCGGCTGCGCCATAGACAGGTTCTTCCGCGTCACATAAAAGAACGAGTAGGCGATCATGCTGTAGATGATGAACTTCCACTGCGCTACACGGAACTTTGATTTCTCTTCATTGGTCATGTTGTCTGTCCTTTCGTTTCGTCGCAAATCAATCAGACCTCGCGCCGGGTCTTCACACGCGGGAACGGCGTCTGGTTATACACACGGGAGAATGGCGGAATCGAATCCATCAACCAGACGTTGCCGCCGATTTCCGAATCGTGGCCGATCGTCGTTTCGCCGCCGAGAATCGTCGCACCGGCGTAGATGACGACATTGTCTTCGACATTCGGATGGCGTTTGTGTCCCTTCATGAGCATGCCGGTCTCTTCGTCCTTCGGGAACGACAGCGCGCCCAGCGTCACGCCCTGGTAGAGTTTGACATTCCGCCCGATCACCGTCGTTTCGCCGATCACGACGCCCGTTCCGTGGTCGATGAAGAAACGTTCGCCGATCGTCGCACCCGGATGGATGTCGATCCCCGTGCGCGCGTGGGCGAGTTCGCTCATCACACGCGGCAAGATCGGTACCTTGAGCGTATAGAGCACATGGGCGAGACGATGTACGGCAATGGCATACAATCCCGGATAGGCCATCACGACTTCCATCTTGCTGACGGCCGCCGGATCGCCCTCGTAGCCGGCCGTGATATCCTCCTGGAGCATTGCGCGCACATGGGGCAGCTCGTTCAAGAACTTCTCGACGATTTCTTCGGCGCGCGTCCGGCAATCGAGATCCGGCGTCTGTTCGGGATGTTCGGCACACTGATAGAGCAGCACCTGCTCGACCTGCTGCGTGAGTTCCTTGGCAATGCGCTCAAGATTCCGTTCGACCTGGGCGTGGCATTGTTCGTGAGGAACGGGGGAAAGTCCGTGGCACCCCGGGAACAACAGCGCAAAGAGACGGCGCACGGTGAGCGCGACCGCCGACGAACCGGGCAGATTCACGCGCTTCGTCGTATTCGCAAGCGCACATTCGCAGCACGGCAAAAGCGCAGCCGCTATTCTTTCAATGTCCATATCCACTTTCTCCGTTCCGACCTAGCGTACTGAACGGAGCACGCAATAACCACGCCGGTTGATGACTTCGACCGTGCGGAAATACTTTTCCTGCAACGCGAGCAGGCCTGTCGCGGTTTTGACCACCGTCAAACACACACCGCCCGGCTTGAGCGCACGGTAGGCCGTCTCAAGGAACACCTCCGCGATGCGATACTCGCTGTAGTAGGGCGGATTGCCGACGAAATAGTCGTACTCGCCGGTGCGTCCACGCGGCAGACCGTCGTCCGCAAGAACCAACTCCGGCGCGAATCCGGCCCGCGCCGCATTTTGACGCGACGCCTCCAGCGCGCGTGCATGCGAATCGATCAAGGTGAGCTTCAGATTCGCCTCCGTCAACGGAGCGGACGCGGGGAACGCGCGACGCCAGGCATCCGCAACGAGCAAGCCCACAAGACCGCACCCGCAGCCCATGTCAAGGAGATCCAGCGTCTGAACGCCGGCGGCGCGGCGCGCCTCGACTTCCTTCGCCGCGACTTCGGCGAGCGCGAGCCCGCCCAAGTCGGGACGCCGATGGCAGAAGCACCCGGGCAGGGAAATGAACGAGAGCTCGGGTCCACCCGGCACACTCGCCTCCCACGTACTTGCGAACTCCCGCGTCTTCACGGGTTCGCCCTTCTTCACCGCGCGGAACAGCACCGCATGCTTCGTCTTCTTCGCCACATGCACCGAAGGCCAGACGAGACGCATCGTCCGAAGGGCCTCGTCGGGATCGCCTTCGAATGTGGCCCAGAATTCAGCACCGTCCACGAGAGACAGGAAGATATCCTGCAGCTGGTCGAGGACGAGTTCCGCCGGCATCGAACGCGGCGTCGTCATAAAGAACGCCTGACGATAGCGGCGCTCGCCCTCGGGGACGGATTCGTCCGTTTCAGGCGGAAGCACATTCGGCGTCGAAATGACCGTCCGCACCTTCAGCTTGAGATCCAGCAGGTGCTTGCGGATGGCACGCGCATGATGCGCATCGAAGGCATGGGCGAAGACCGTGGCATCCGGCCAGCGGGTCATCAACTCGCCGACAACGACGCCACTGCGATTGCCGGCGACGAGCACGCGCCCCTCTTGTACCGGCAATTCGGAGACCAGCTCCATCAGGAGGGCTTCCGCATAGGTGATTTTCTTGCCGTCGACTTCGGGACGGACCTTGTCGTAACCGTGGCGCTTCTTCTTCATGCCCGCTCCCCTTCCCAAGGCTTGAGATGGGCGCACACGTCGTCGAAGGCCGACAGAAACGCATCCACGTCCGCCACAGTATGGGCGGCCGAAATGAAGTTGCACTCGAACTGGGACGGTGCGATGTAGATGCCGCGCGCGAGCAGGCCGTGGAAGATCTGCGCGTAGAGCTGCGTCGAACACGCCTTGGCATCGACCAGATTCAGCACAGGCTGCGTCGTACAGAACGGCGTGAAGACGCCGTTGAAGCTCTGGCAGGTCACGGGCACGCCGTGTTCGGCGGCAATCGTTGAAATGCCGACGGACAGCGCACTGCCCAGTTCCGCCATGCGACCGTAGGGATCTTCGCGCTCGAGAATGTCAAGCGTCGTGAGCCCCGCCGCCACGGCCACGGGATTGCCGCTCAGCGTCCCGGCCTGATAGACGGGACCCGTCGGCGCGAGCTGGCGCATCCACTTGGCGCGTCCGCCGATCGCCGCGAGAGGAAGTCCGCCGCCGATCACCTTGCCGAGCGTGAGAAGGTCCGGCGTGATGTTGCCGTAAAGGGACGAGTAGGACGAAAACCCGAAACGGAAGCCGTTGATGACTTCATCGCAGATCAGCAAGGCGCCCTGTTTTTTCGTGAGCGCGCGAAGGCCCTTGAGGAACCCGGGGGCGGGCGGGACGAGTCCCATATTGCCGGCGACCGGTTCGACGATCACGGCGGCGATCGCCTCGGGATGGGCGGCAAACGCGGCTTCAACCGCCTTCAGATCGTTGTACGGCACCACGAGCGTATCGGCCACGGCACCCAGGGTGACACCGGCGGACGACGATGCACCCATCGTGAGCACGCCCGAACCGCTCTTCACGAGCACTGTATCGCTGTGTCCGTGATAGCACCCGTCGAACTTGAGAATGAGATTGCGTCCCGTCACGCCGCGCGCGAGGCGCAGAGCCGTCATCACCGCCTCGGTGCCGGAATTGACGGCACGCACCATGTCGAGGCCGGGAACGAGCGCGACGAGGCGCTCGGCAAAATCGACTTCCGCCGGCGTGGCGATGCCGAAGGTACTCCCCTTCGCAGCCGCGTTCTTGACGGCGCTCACCACTTCGCGGCGCGCGTGTCCCAGAATCATCGCACCCCAGCTGCAGCAGTAGTCCGTGAGGGTCCGGCCGTCGGCCGTGCGGATTTTCTGGCGCTTGCCTTCGGCCACAAACACGGGCGTACCGCCCACACCATTGAACGCACGCACCGGCGAATTGACGCCGCCGGGAATCACGCGTCGCGCGCGCGCGAAAAGCTTCGCGTGCGTCGTCTCATTTTCCTTCATAGTCATCTCCCAAATTCCTCTTCGATCAGGCACGTACCAGGAGGTCGTTCCGATAGAGTGCGCGGACGGCATCGCAATCCTGCGTGTGACCAGCCCGATAGCTCACAACCGTCCCGACGAAACGGTCCGGACCCGTCAACGAAAGAGCCGCGAGCAGATCGAGCGTCGCACGATGCCACACGGGTTCGAGGTACTTGTCCGTACCCTCCAGCTGGAAACGCGGTTTACCATACCAACGACGATGGCCGTGGATGAGGATATTGTTCTTGTCGTAGCCGAGGTTGCGCGTATCGGCAAAGAGCAGTCCGAACGTCTTGGCCAGCTGATACTGCCGATGCGTGGCATTCGTGCGCGCGTAGGCGCCATAGGCAAATGTTTCCGCCGTCACGTCGAAGACGATGCGCTGATCGCCGATCACCGTATTCCAGTTGATGGCGACATCCAGCCGCAGACGGTGCGATCCGTCGTCCGGCAGGAACAGCAGGAAATCGCCGCGGCGACCTCCGAACGCGAGCGGTTCCTTCACCGTCACATAAGTGGCGTCGTCTGCCGTCTCGACAATGTTCGCGTTCTTGACGGCGTTGACGAGCGGCACGGACGAATCATCGAAGAGCGGCGGATCGCCGGAGTTCGTTTTCAGGACGACGTTGTCGAGGCCGAGTCCCGCCTTGAGCGCGATGATGTGCTCCACCATGCGCAGATAATTATGCGGCGACCCGCTGCGCAGCACGAGATTGCGCGCCGAGGTCCAGAGATTGGCCACATCCACGGCGGTGTCGAGCTGTTCGGGCTGGTCCGTGCGGCGAATCCACCAGCCCGGACGCGTCGACGGCGCAAAGGTGATCGTGCGGCGCTCGCGGCCGCGGAACGTACCGACACCTGCGACCGACGCCTCTTGGACGATTGTCGTACGCTTGGCGGAAAAACCGCTCGACTCAGCGAGACGGACATCGTCGATCAGCTGGTCGTTGAATCGGCGCAAGGCCGCATCGAGCGAAGCCTGCGATCCGGCGACGAGCCGGCAGGTCGGATAGGTAAACGTGGGCTTGTCAGACATGCCGCTCATTTCCACTTCTTCGGTTCGGTCGGATTGTCGACGATCTTCTGAAGGGACGGCGTCAAGGTCGGCTCGTACTGCGCGCCGCGGAACATGTCCACCACCTGCGAGAGCCACGTGCCCATGCCGGCTTTTCCCTTATCGGACTCGTAACGCGGCGCACGGAACAGCAGCTTCGACCCCCACGGATTCACGCAGATGATCTGCGGATAGTTCTGCATATCGGAGAACTTCGGCTCGGGCTTGTTCAGGTGCGCGGCATACGCCTTCGCTTCCGGCGTCACGGCAAAGGCCGTCAGGAATTTCGTCTCGTCCGCCTTCAACGGGCGCACATCGATCATTGTCGGCCGCGGCGGCGGTCCGTTACGACGGCGCCCCTGCTGGCCTTCGGGCATCTCGATCTTGCCGGGCTTCAGGCGCCACACGAGCAGCACGCAGTTTGCCGGGACAAAATCCTTCAGGAAAGGACGTTCCTTAAGCAGCTTCTCCAACGTGACCGAACGGATGTCCCCCTGCGGCAGCATGGCCACGATGATCGGCTGCTGGCACTTCCAGGCTGCCTCGCGCGCCTCGACGAACTTCATATAGGCGGGCTTCTTCGCCTTGCGAGCCTTGGCAACGGCGGCTTCATCCGGCTTTTCCGGTTCAGGATCGAAAACGACGGCCGGCTTGGCAGCGGGTTTCGCCGCGGCGGGCTTCGCCTTCTCGCCCGGCTTCGCCACCGGCGCCTTTTCACCGGGCTTCGCAGCCGGCTTGGGATCGGGCTTGGAGAAATCAGGCGTGTCGTCGTCTTGCACGACCTTCGCCTTGCTTGTGCGACCACGAGACGATGGCGCAGCAGAAACGACAAAAGGCGCCACGACCAGCGCCGCGACCGCCAACAGCATCAGATTCAATTTCATTTTCCTACCTCCTCTTGTAAATCAGGGCTGGACCAAACGCCGGGCGAGCACAGGCAAGCCCGGATCACGCGCACCGGCTACGACGAGCGCGCCGAACGACGACGCATCCTTACACAACACCGACGCAGCTTCGTCGAGATCTTCGACAAATGAAACAGGGCACCCGTCGAGCGCCCGAACCAACGACTCGGAATTGCCCGACCGATCCGCCGTGCCGCCGGCATCGTAGACAGGCAGCAGATAAAGGCGGTCTTGAGGACGCAGCGTTTCACGGAACATCCGCTCGAGCGCCTCGCCCATCTTCCGCAGCGGCGCATAGCCGTGCGGACGCCACAGCACCGCGACACCCCGCGGATAGGCCGCCTGCAGCGTGGTGAGCATCGCGTGAAGCTTTTCAGGATTGTGCGCGTAGTCGTCGAAAACGGCCACAGGCCCTTCCGCCGTCGGACGCGTGCCAACACGCTGAAGACGACGCTCCACGCCCGGGAACGTCTTCAGAGCTGCGGCAAGTGCCGCTTCGTCGGCACCCAGTTGACGCGCCAGACGCAAGGCGCATTCCGCGTTCACGGCGTTGTGTTCACCCGGCAGCGGAATCGTCCGCGCCAAGTCAGATGGCACGATGCGTTCAAGCCGGCCATCGACAACGGGCCCCGGAATGTCCTTCACAAACGCGTCGAAGACCGCATCCATCTCTTCTTTCGAATAGTGGTCCGCCGAGGCATTCGTGACAATCGCCGCAAAGGGATGAAAGGCCACAAGCGACTTGTCGCTCTCGTCAACCTCCGCGACGGCAAACTCGCCGGCGCCCTTACGCGTGGACCCCACGCGAGTCCCGTGGTCGTCCCACCCGACGATCTGCGCGCCATTGACCACGACCGGATCGAAACCGCAGGAGGCGAGGAGATGGCCCAGGATCGCCGTCACGGTCGACTTGCCGCACGTGCCAGCAACCGCGACAAGACGATGCGAAGAAAGCACCTCCGCGAGTGCGGCGGCGCGATGCGTCACGGGAATGCCCAGCGTACGGGCCTTGCGAAGACCGAGGTTCGTCTCCTCGATCGCCGTGGACACGACGACACGCGAAGTCACCGCATCCACGCCCGAACCGTCGTCGGGGAAAAGTCGCACGCCCTGTCGTTCCAATTCGGACAACACGGGCGTCCGCGCGGTGGGATCGGCATTGAGCGAACGATCGGCCCCCGTAACAGCGAACCCGGCATCGAGGTAGGCCTGAGCGAGAGCGCTCATGCCAACACCACCGATGCCGATGAGATGGACAACGTCCGCCAAGATTACTTCCCGAACGGATTGAGCTTCTTGAGGCCTTCGCCAACGGCCTTGGCGCCGTCCTTCACAGCACCCGTCGCCGCATCGGCAGCCTTGGTCGCAGCTTCCTTGGCCGCACCCGCCGTCTTGGCGGCCGCTTCGCCGGCCTTCGCCGCCGCATCGCCCGCACCGACCACGTTCGCAGCACCCTTAAGCGCATTCGCGGCACCTTCGCCGATCTTGCCGGCGGCATCCGTCACCGCGCCGGCAGCCTGGCCGGCGACATCCGTCACCGCACCGGCAGCCGCACCAGCCGCATTACCCACGAGACCGCCCACATCCGTGAACTTGTCCTTCACGGAATTCCACACGGCATCACGCGCCTCTTCAAGCGTCGCACCCTTGGCTTCCTCTTTCTTTTCCTTGTCGTCGCCGCTGCCATAGCCGATCTTCGTGAGCGTCGGCACAGGGATCGGCAGCGTGAGCTTGCGGTACTTCACCTTCGTCCCGCTGATGGAGATCTTGTCGATCAACACCTTCGGCGCGTCACCCGCCTCCTTTTCATCCTTCTTCTCTTCCTTCTTCGTCTCGTCCTTCTTCATCTTGGAGTCGAGCGTCGCAAGGATGCGATCGAAGTTGTTCGTCCCTTCGTCATCGAAGACATAGCTCACGAACGGCTTTTCGAGCGCGATCTCGTAGACATGGATCTTCTTCGTGAGGAGCGAGCCCACTTCAATCGCCACGTTCAGCGACTCGAAGCGAACAGCATCGGGTTCGTCATAGCCCTTCGGGTTCTTCAGGGCAAAGCCATTGATGCTGAGCTTGCCCGTGTAGGGGTTGATCGAGCAGGAGTCCATCTGGAACTCCGTACCGGTCAACTGCGGAACAACAGTCGTCGCCACGGTACGGACAGTCGGGCCGAGAATCAGCGGCAGACACGCGATCACGGCGGCGAAAAGAATCACCACAATGATCAGCAACCAGAGGAGGATTTTTACAGGTTTCTTCATTTGTTTACCTTTTACTTTCTTGTTTCTTTTTCGATTACTCTTAATGAGTTCTACAATCAAAATTCCTTGATGTCGTCGACGGTGATTTTTGTCCGGTGGCGCGATCCGAGCGTCTCAACCTCGAGAACGGACACCATCCACTTGCCATCGAACTTCTTGATGCGCGTCCCCCAAAGTCGACGGATCGGCTTGCCGGCGGCATCGACCTGTTCGGCCTGCATCAGGCACCCCGTTTTCTTGTCCACCCACAGACGCACGCCGGAAAGGCCGTCGATCGGGGCATCCGGCTTGACGAAGATGACGCGGCAGACCTGTCCATGCACGCTCTCGCCCTCGCGCGCCGTTTCATAGGCGGCATTGTTCCACCACAGGAAGTCGAAGGAAAGGTCGAGCCAGGTGACGTCCGTCTCAAGCACGCGCTCCAGAGGCGAGGAGACGACTTCAGTCGCAGCGCCACCGGCCTTTGCAAAATTGATGACCGCGCGCCCACCCGGACGGCGACCGATCGTCACCGTTGCAAGTTCATTCGTTTCGCCGCGCGGCAAGAGCTTCACCTTTACTTGCGTCATTTCCGGCGAGCGGCGCATGAACAACGTGTAGTCGTGCTCGCTTTGCACGATGCCACGACGATTGCGCAGAATGAGGCTGCCCTTCAGTTCGACGGGACGAACCGGCAGCATCGCACGACAGGCCCACAGCACATCCGAGGCGGTTGCTTCGGCAGGGACCGCGGGTTTGGCCCGCGCGAGAGCCGCGGCGGGCGGTTCGATCGGTTCGTTCGGCGCCTGCTGCGCCAATGCGGCACAGACGAGGCCGCACACGAGACACACGAGAGACGCCTTCATTTCAACAACTTCTCCAAAGCCTCGTTCTGAGGACCGCCCAAGGAGCGTCCCTTTTCATAATGGCGCCGGGCCGCCTCTTTGTCGTCGTCGATCTTCAACGCCAGATTCGCCAGGTTGTAAAGCGGCAGATAGGATTTCGGATGCAGGCGCACGGCCTTCTCAAGGGTCCGACGGGCCGGATAGTCGTGGTCTTGTCCGACCTGGACGGCGGCCATCAGCAACAGGAGGTTCAAGTCGTCGGGATTGTCCTTCTGCAGCTCGGCAAGCTTCTTCTCCGCACCGGCGAAGTCTTTTTTCCGGACCAGCTCGAGCGCCTCGCGAAAAGATTTCTGAAACGCACTGTTACCGGCCATTTTCTGTTTGGCCTCGTCGGCGGTTTTCTTGCGGGCCTTGCGTTCCTCTTCGATATCCTCAGGCGTTTTGATGCCGTGCTTCTTGTTCCACTTTTTCTGGAGTTCGCGCGTATCCGTCACGGAAACGGCGCGTTCATTGTCGTTAACCTGGGCAAAACGGATCGAATCGATTGCTGACTGGCAGGTGGCGCGCTTCGTGCGCAGCGGCGCGAACTCGGGCGTTTCGGCCCGGTCGGGATTCTCGCGTTCGACGCGGTCAAGCTCCGCCAGGGCGAGACGATAGTTCTCAATGGCCTTGTCGCCATTGCCTTCAAGGGACTCGTCTTCGGCCTTCTCGATGAAATCGTTGGCCTTCTCCAGAAGGCGATGGAGGCGGGGCGGCTTATTGGTACTATCGGGGTCGAACGGCCAATACCAAGCCGCCTGCAAGGCACAACAGGCGAAAAGGACGCACGCCGAACAAACGGCCCGAGTCCATCCTGAGAGGATAATGTGAAATGTCTTCTTGTCCATGACGATTCAATTATACCATAAAAATGCATAAAAGGAGAGAGGCAAATCAAGTCAAGTCTCGAACGCACGGACTTTCAGCGAACGGACTAGATGCAGGGCCAGCAATGCGTAAAGCGCAAAATTGCAGAGGACGCTATTCCCCGAATTATCCGCAACGACGAGCTGCAGCGGACAGAGGATCGTAAACCAAAGGGCGAGACGCAACCAACCGGCGGGACACTGCAGCACAAAGACGGGCAATAGATAAAGCGCCGCATAGTAGTACATGTTGCCCGCCGCGAGAAGCATGCCGCCGACGAGCAGCAGATAATCACGCTTCCACGCCCCCCACAACAGCACAGCGGCCCCGCCCAGCTGCGACAGATTCGAAACGGCAATCATCCCCGGCCAGACGCTTCGAATGTCCTGTCCGAAGATAATACGCGCCGCCCGCCAGAACGCGACCAAACCAAAATCCGCCTGCCGTCGAACCAGGTCCGCATGATGGGCGGCATTGTGCAACATCATCGGCAATGCCGCAAACTTTTCCGGCACAAACAGCCAAGCCCCGAAAAAGAGGACGATTGCCGTGCCGGCCGACCAGGCGATGTCAATCCCGATCTGCCGTCTTTGCACCCGAACCCCTTCTTCGTTCTTCGCACGCGAACAGGCGAGCCATTCAACAAGATAGAGAATGCCCAACACAGCAGGCGCAATCTTCAGGACAGCCGCCACGCCAAGGGCAATCGCCGCCCAACGCCGCCGGCAGGGCGAATCGGAATTCCACCACGCGAGAAACACCCCCACGGCCGCCGCACTCAGCCACACAGGATTGCCCCGTTCGAAATTGAAGATGAACGGCATCGAACAGGCGAACGCCAACGGCCAGAAATACGAGGCGATCCGGCGATCGCGACTTCGGGCACAGAGCACAAGCGAGGCCAGGAACAACAGTCCCGCAAGAAACGTCCAACAGTAGCCCCCGCCGCGTGTCTGAGGAAAGAATTTCAATGGCAGAAGCGCGAATGCCGGGTAGACCTTATCAATGGACCCCGTGATAAAGAAACGCGCCCCCGAACGCGTTCGATACCATCCGCTCAATGAGATACACCCCTCTTCTTCCGGCGGATACCCTAACTGCGCGGCATCTTTATCGTCCATGTTCCAATCCGCGCACTTGGCCGTTTTGTATCCTTGTTCAAGGCACATGCGCGGCATCCAATAGTCATAGAGTTCTTCGTTCCCTTCTGCAACGAAAAGCTTGCGCTGGCCAAGGACACCAAACGACGCAAGAAACGCCCAGACGACGGCAGTACCGACCAACAACCAAAGAAAATACTTCAACCCGGCTCTCATCGATTCTCTCCTGACGGGCCACCGACCAATGTCTCCAATGCCTGACGGAGAAGTGCAACTTGTTCTTCGCGTGACGCCGCCGCATACCCCTTCACGAAAACGACGCCGGGCTGGTTCGCCCAAGCCGGTGCACCATCCGTCGTAAGGGCGGGTTTCCCGTGCATCAGGGCCTCGGCCACGACAAGTCCGAAGTTCTCGCTCAGCGTCGGCAGAACAAGACAGTCACACCAGTCGAATGCCGCTTCCTTGTCCGCACCGAACGCCGCGCTTTCGACACGCAGTTCGATGTCGAGTCCCTTCACGGCCGACTGGAGGATATCGATTCCTTTCAACGGATGGATACGTCCGAGATAGAGGACCCGCAAAGGACGCCCTGTCGGACGAATCCCCAATGTCGTCGGAGGGGGCGGGAAATCGAAAAACGTCTTGATGTCGACCGTCTCGAACGGTCCCTCGAGTCCCCAAGCCCGACACCAGGCCTCTTCCCACGCACCCGTGACAACGACGCGTACGGCGCGCGCAAAAAAGAAGCGTTCAATCGGCGCCACGAGTCTCTTCTTCCACGGACTTTGCCGCGTCAGATAAACGGGGCTCAGACTTCCGTGCGTCATCCGGACGAGTTTCCTGCCCGCGCGCAAAGCCCGCCAGCACGCCCGCCACACACGTGGCGTCCACATGCCATGCACCCAGACTTCATCAGACGGGATCCGCCCGTTCGCACGCAGCAGATCTTCGACCGCGACCATGCCGTTGGCTTCAGGCTTTTCGCTCATCGCGTCTCTCCCACCTTGGGCCAGGCCTGCAAAACCCGCCCCACGTTCTCCGCGAGCGTCATGCCCTCGTAGACCATGTTGCGCGCGGCTCCGCGCGTCGCCTCGGTGACCAATCCCTGACGCGTATAATAGGGCGTCAGACCGCGCGAGCGAATGGCCGCATCGAGTTCGGGCGTACCGCGTCCAAACGGATAGGCGAATGCCGTGGGGGCAGAACCGCACCATTTCGTCAATGTCTCCTGTGCCCGGTCGATTTCGTCCAGGACCTCCGTCACAGGACGATGCGTGCAACTGAGATGGCTCCACGTGTGATTGCCAATGCGAATAAGCGGATGGCGCGCCAACTCCTGCACTTCATCGGACGTCAGCAACTGGCGAGGTCCACGTGGATGCGCGTCGCACTTCGCATAGCGAGCGTCGGCGGCAAGCGCATACCAGGGGTGCCACTCGTCGTCCGGCACTCCCGCATGCATCAGCGCATTGGTCCACACGACGCCACGTTCGGTTTCACCCGGCGCGATGAAAACAGTTGCAGGCTGGTTGAATTCCTCGAGAACGGACAGCGTCGGCAACAATTGACGCCATCCGTCATCAAAGGTCACTTCCAGCGGGATCCCCTTCAGTGCGGACAACACGCCACGCACTTCATCCGGTTCCGCCGCATGGAAGACGATCGGCAGGATCATCCCCGGCTGGCGGCAACATTCACGCGCACGCCGCCGAGCGCCGATCAGACGATAGGCCTGGGCGACACACCAACCAATCTCGCGCCGAAAAATCATTTTTATTTTGACGGTGCCACCTGTGCGGCAGGCGCAGGCGCGGAGGGTTTCTGCGCGTCACCCTTCAACTTGCCGCCGTAGCTCATCACGCAGAAGGACGCAACGAGCACCACCACGCCAAGGCCAAGGCAGGTGCGCGTCTTCGTGCCCGTGCCCTTCCATTCGTGCATAAGGATGCCGATGATCGTCGAAAAGAGAATCGAGCAACCCATCACGAGCGCGAAGCTGATGTACTTGAGCGAACCAAGCTGCGGTTCACCTGCCTTCTGGCACGCGAACTGGCAGGCCCAGATGACGCCCGCGAGCGCCGCGAGAACGATTGCCGCGAAGTTGCCCTTCAGCATCGTCGCATAGTCGCCGAAACTCTTGTTCTTCGCATTCTGCCAAAGGCACCACGCCACGTTCACCACGAGTCCGCCCCACAACACGACCACCAAAACGGGCATCCCGCACCAGGCGGCCGGCGTCCCGACCTTTGCAGCCGCCGTCTCCAGCACGCCGCCGCTCTGAAGGCCGAAGTTCATGCCGGCAGAGGCAATGCCCGAGAAGAGCGCAACCAGCATGCCCTTCTTGAAATCGAATTCCGCCACAGCGGCCTTCTTCTGCTCTTCGGAAAGTTCGCCTTCCTTGAACTTGCCGGCGAGGCCCACGAGCGCAATGCCGATCAAGGATCCCACGACACCGGCGAGCACCACCAGTGCACCCGTGTTCGCAACGAGCTCATGCGCCTTGCCCTGGACGATCGGCGGAATGAAGGTACCCGTCGCCGAGCAGAGTCCACAGCCGATCGCAAGTCCGAGACCGATGCCGAGGTAGCGGATCATCAACCCCCAGGTAAGACCGCCCAGCCCCCACAGCGCGCCGAAACCGATGCACTTCGCAAGCACGGCCGGATCGCCGCCGCCGATGATCGAAAACGTTTTCGGACATGTCGTCAACGCAAGCAGCAACGGGAAGACAAGCAAGCCCACCAACGCGTAGAAAAGCCAATAGCTTTCGTATTTCACGCCTTTAATGCCGCGGAACGGCACGGCGAACACGGCACCGGCGAAACCGCCGAGCGCGCAGATGAGACCTCCCAACAGGGGATTCGATGCAACTTCTGTCATTTGTTTTACCTCGTTTGTTTTGAATTCGGAAACTGTTTATTTGCCAAGCACGAGCTTGGCGTGTTTCGCGTACGTACGGCGCGGATCGGCCGCATACGCCTCCAGCGTGCGCTGCCCGAGCTTGTCCGGCGTATCGCCCAGGCGATAGAGGGCACGGGCGATGCAGAGCTCGCGCAGCGAAAGCGTGCGCTCCCAGTCGCCTGCCGCGTTCTGGTAGCCAGGCACAACGGGCGGATTGGCACCCATCGTCTGCCAGCGGCCACCGATGCCGCGACGCTTCAGAATGTCGGCCAGAACGGGAATTGCCGACTTGTCGCCGATCTCCTCCAACGCTCGCGCAATGGCACGGAAATGCGAATACTCGCTCCGCTCTGTCAACTGGGCCGCCTTCTCGATCAGTGCCGGTACGGCAGCCTTGCTTTTGCAATGCCCCAGTGCGATGGCATAGCTGTCGACCCAGCTCACGCTGCGGTTGAACTGTCCCATGCCGCGGTAGTTCCATCCTTTATCCCATGGCGTCGATTTGAACTTCGCGAGCAATTGGGCCTCTCCATCGGACTTTCCTAACAGTGCGAGTACGTGCGCGTAAATCGTCTTTGACTCGCCTTCGGCGGACTGGAATGCCCCCTGGATGCGCGGAAGCGCGCGGGCACGGTCTGTCATGATGATCGGCAGGCCCTTGTAGTTGTCGGCGAGTTCTGCCACGGCAGTGTCGATCTCGTCGTTCGAAAGCGGGAAGTTGTCTTTCATCGACAAGTCGCCTTGGGTGAGAATCTTCATGTCCACCAGATGATGCTGCAGAGCCTTGATGTCGATGTCACGCACCATCGTACCGCCCTTCACGGCCATCGCGGCCGCCGTGCCGGCGGCATAGCCCTGGTTCTGGATGTCGGGCTGCATGCGCAGAATCGGCATCGCATCGCGATGGGCGCTGATGCCCAGACCCGTCACCAGAAGTCCCTCGAGTTTCTTCGGCAGCAGACAGCGGTACGGCAGGTTCACATACATCGGTTTGTGGCCCGGATCCTGAATGAAGAAGAGATCATCGCGCGTCTGGCCGTGCGAGTCGAAGTTCGAAAAGGTGCGGGTGATGATGTCCGGATAGGTACGCCCGCACACGACGTCGGACGCGCTCATGTAGAACGCGCCAATCATACGACGACGCTCGCGACTGTTAATGACCTGAGCCTGGTCCCACGTACCCTCGGGCAGACTCAAACGCGAACGCAACGCGAAGTAGAACACGTCGGCCGCGTCCGTGTCGTCGCAGAAACCGATGTCCGAGTTGGCATAGCCGGTTCCCATGGTATTGCGGGCAAGTCCCACACCCTGCACAGAGAGATCCTCGTCCGTGATGAACTCGGTCTCCTCGCCTGCCATTGCAGGGAGTTCGGCGTTACCGGTCGCATCGATGGCGTTGGCGCAACGGACAAGTCCGCGCGTACCGTCCGCCATCACCACAACGACTCCCGTCACGCGTCCGTTTGAAATGACCACGCCGTTGACGAACACGCCGAACCAGATCTCCGCGCCTGCCTTGCGCTGTTGGGACCGATACCATTCGCTCTTGGACTGCGGGAACACGCTGCCGGTTGCCCGTACGCCTTTGTCGATGTCGTCCGTAAAGCCGACGCGATTGCCGAAATAGTAGTATCCGATGAGACCATCCGTCTCGACACCACCTTCCACGTAGAGATACTCGCCGACAATCGTCTTCGCGCCGTGGCGCGCGGCGGCGATGCCGGCTGGTGCACCGCCCGTACCTGCACCGACGACGAACGTGTCGCACGTCGCGAGAACCGTCAGATTGTCAGGCACGGGGACAGTCCCCTTCGCATTCACGAGATACGATGGCAATTCGCCGTGATGTTCACCGAGTCTGGCACCGGTCGCAAGAGGCGCGGCTTTGGCTGCGGCCGCGCTGACGAGAGCGCCCGTACACGCCGTCAACGACTTCGCTTCCACGGCGGCCGCCCGTCCCACACGCGCGCCGAGCCGAAGCGAATGTCCCGGCTTCGACAGCTGAGACGCCGCCGGCCGTGAAACATCCGCCAGAGGCCCAACCACCCATACGCCTGTTGTCTGTTTCGGACGCATTGCATCGAGATCAAAGGACTCTGCATCCTTCCAGACCGCCACAGAAGCGCGACACGTGAAATGATCCGGCGCCATCAGCGTCAGCGTATTCGCGGCATCGACTTGTTGAACCGTAAATGTGCGATCTCGTGCGAGCTGTTCGGCAGCGGCAAAGCTCCGGGCGGTTCCGTCCTTCATTGGAATTGAGATCGTACAATCCCAGAATCGGGCCTCGATATTCAGGGGGAACTTCGGCTTGAGGTGATTGCGGACATTCACGCGGAATGGTTCCGAAATCGCCTGAGCCGTGACACCCGCACCTATCGGCTGGGTCCCCGACACAACCACGCGATGAAAGACATAGGTTCCCGGCATAAAAGGTACCGTGACGCCACCTGCCAAACGAGCGGGTGTGGCGCGTTCAGTCGCATCAATCAAAACCTTGGCGCGAACGATTTGACGTCCGCTGCGGTTCGCCATCACCACACCCGCGAACTGTCCCCTGGAATCCTTTAAGACGTCACACACCAGCGTCCCCGTGAGATAAGGCACGCCGGCAGCCAGCATCGCGCGGTCAAGCGTACGTTTCACAATGAACGGCGTTGTACGCGATGCAAGTTCAGTATCATCCTTCACGGGACGCCGCACCACGATTTCGCCCAACAGCTGTCGGGGGTAATCTTTGGCCCGTATCGCTTTCACACGCAGGAAACGTGCTTTAAACGAACGGTCCCAAGTGAAAATGCGATGTTCACCGTCACCATCATACTTAGTAACGGTAGCAGGCTGTGACCAGCGCGTGCCGTCCTCGCTGACAGAAATCAACATCTCCTTCGTACAATAGCCGACATTAGGGCCGGTAAGTTCTTTTCGTACGACCTTTTTGTTATCCGAACGATAGAACGAAACGAGTGTCACCCCTTCCGCTACGCGCACTTCACCGAGGTCCATCGTCACAGTGACATCATCCGGATACTGCACGCTCTCGCGTGCCGCATCCTGACACTTTCCATCGGCAAGGTCCTTACCGCTGCGATCAGAATGAGCTTGCGGATTCGGCCTTACATCCGTCCGATAGGTAAACGGCCACCCCCCAGTCGTCTGCGGTGCAAAAATAGTGCGGAAAAGCGGATCGCGAGGATCGTCCGATGGGTCGCGAACGACCCGCAAAGTTCCCGCCACATCCTCACCCAAGTAAGGACGCGGCGCGAGCAGGAACACATCCGCACCAGCAGCTTTCGCAGAAAGTGCTGCAGAAACAGCTGCCGTCGAACCACCCACGACAACTACATCCGTCGAGCGAACCACCGGCACTTCCGCAGCCAACAAACTCACCGCGAAAAGAGAAGCTAAAATAAGATCGTAAATTTTAATTTTCATATTTACATTATACCAAAAGCCCTTTATAAGTGTAAACGATTTATCACTTCCTTCAATTCGAAAATTCCCCCTCCCAAGGGGACAGTCCCCATTAGTTCCCCTCCCAAGGGGACTGTCCCCATTAGTTCTTCCTAAGGCACTAACCCCATCAGGGACAGTTCCCTTCACACCCCGCCTCCACAGGGACAGTCCCCTTCATAGTAAGGGCTGTCCCGCATTACAAAGGGACTGTCCCTTTAGGTTTGGGGACTGTCCCCTTTGCGAACGGCTACCGTCAGAGGCCTTTCTGGTTTTCCGTCGGTACGAGATTGAAGACGGAGGCGAATGCCTGT
>JAKSOY010000058.1 GCA_024405255.1 Kiritimatiellia bacterium | reverse complement strand
TCGCCGCGCTCGGCATTACCAGAAGCACGGTTCAAAAGCACATCAACAATCTGAAACGCGCCGGCCGTCTCCGCCGCATCGGCCCAGACAAAGGCGGTCACTGGGAAGTGGTTGAAGGGGAGGTGACAAGGTGAAGAAGTGTTTGTTAGGCGATGTGGCCGATGTGAAGGTGAGTGGTGTTGACAAGAAAACCAACCCGGGCGAAGTCCCTGTTCGGCTCTGTAATTACACGGATGTCTATTACAATTGGGCCGTAACCGAGAACCTCTATAATGAATTTATGGTGGCGAGCGCAAAGCCAGAGGAAATCAAAAAGTTCTCGCTGCAAAAGGGACAGGTCGCAATTACAAAAGATAGTGAAACACGCGATGACATTGGGCATCCGACTTATATTGCCGATGAATTCAACGGTGTATTGTTGGGTTATCATTGCGCACTGATTACTCCCCGACAAGGCGAACTTGATGGACGCTATCTTAATTTGGTCCTCCGCACGCGCTACGCGGCAGATTATTTTGCGAACAATGCAGGTGGAAGTGGACAACGTTATTACTTGAATGACACGGCGATAAAGGAATTGCCGCTGTTTCTGCCTATCTTTAAAGAGCAGGCGAGAATCGGCAGATTCTTTTCCGCCCTCGACCGCAAGATTGCGCTGAACCGCAGGAAGATCGCGACGCTGGAGAAGATGGCGAAGGAGATCTACGACTACTGGTTCGTGCAATACGACTTCCCGGACGCAAACGGCCGCCCTTACAAATCCTCTGGCGGCGAAATGGTCTACTCCCCCGAACTCAAACGCAAAATCCCGAAAGGGTGGCGGGTTGGGTGTCTGGCAGACATCGCACAGTATCCGCAAGAGACAGTACGGAGTGATACCATCGATATCGATCACTACGTGACAACCGATTCACTGCTTCAGGAGAAATTGGGCCGGACGCAAGCTTCGAATTTGCCTCCTGTTCCAGTTTCTCTTGTTGCTTTTCAGAAAGCGGATACCCTTGTCGCAAATATCCGCCCATATTTGAAGAAGATCTGGTACGCGTCGGAGGACGGAGGGTGTTCACAAGATGTCCTGGTCTTTCATCCGATTAATAATGAATTGGCTCCTTTGTTGCATTCAATCGTGTGGCAAGATGCTTTCTTTGATTATGTGATGGCCGCTGCAAAGGGAAGCAAAATGCCGCGAGGGGATAAAGCGCACATCATGGCCTATCCAATTCTGTTGCCAGGCAAGACGGTTGTACGGTGGTTTGGTGAAGTAATTGAGAAATTCTATGCTTGGCGAGAATGTGCTCTCAAGGAATCTGCGTCATTGACCGCACTTCGCGACTTCCTCCTTCCGCTTCTGATGAATGGGCAGGTGAAAGTGGGAGAATTGTATGGCGCGGATTGATGATATGATTGAAGAGTCGGAGCATCCCTATTTGGGTGCCGAGTTTGGCCGTCGTTATGTCGATCCGTCAACCGCGACCAACGCACGGCAGGCTGGGGAGTATGTCGCATCGAATGAGGCATTTTGGCAGCGGCAAGACGCCCAAGAGGAAACTGCTCGCAGGACTGCAACACTTGTGGAGGAACAGATGGCGGTGAAATATGGGAATATGGCGGCAGCAGAATATGAATATGACGTGTTTGTCTCGCATGCCAACGACAACAAGCAGGCTTTCGTGGATTCTCTAAGCGCCGGATTGAATCGTCTTGGAATTAAGGTTTGGTACGACTCTTCAGTTCTTGACTGGGGCGATGATTGGAAGGCGAAAATTGAGGAGGGGTTGGCCAAAAGTCGGTTTGGAATCGTTGTCTTGTCACCACAATTCATTGATCGCGAATGGACAACGAAGGAACTACAGGAATTGTTGAATCGTCAGAACGAACGGCATGAAAAGGTTGTTCTGCCGTTACTCTACAATCTGACAGTCGATGATATGAAGGCAAAATACCCTGACCTTGCCCCGATTCAGGCGCGTGTCATCCGTGAAGATGAAGACGCAAAGGACGTCGTAATAGACTTTGCCAGGATTCTGATTCGGGCATTGAAAAATGGCTAGGTGAATTAACATTACGAAAGAGTGGTCCGTGTAGACGGGGCCTTAACAGAAAGGAATATTCAAATGAGTGGTGTTGCAGGCAAAGAGCCAGAGACGATTGTTGTTAAGATGACTTTGAGTGACTGTGCTGAGTATTGCGAGGCAAAAGTTCGCAAACTTGGCCCAGGAAAGAGGGCCAGCGTATTGAATGCAATCAAGAATACATTCAATTTCAAGGCCGACATTACAGATGATCAAGCAGAAAAGATTTATACCATTCTCAAGAACCGCAGGGTGTTTGGCGAAGAAGGTGGGAAAATCTTCTGGCCGTGAAAGGGTGTTGTGCGGTGTAATTCTTAATAGCGAGACTCTTAGGGTTTCGGGGAAGTAGGGTGTTTGGATATGGGTGTTCGGTTGATGGGGTTTGATTATTCGCTGTTTACACGCTACATTCGCGAGAATCCGGCACGGCGGTTCGTACGCATGAGCCATTCCGAGTATTTCCGCCGTGTCAACGAGATTTCGTTTCTGGGTCGTACTCCTCCGTGTTTTGTGCCGCAGGCTAGAGGCCCCAAGATAGGGCCTGATGAATGACTCAGATACGCCCGAGAAGATCGAGATGTGGTAATTCGGATTGCGGAGAATGGGTTTGCGTGGTATAATTTTAATAACCTTAAAGAAGGATTTGAAAATGAATAAACAGATATTCCATGGAATCTTCGTTGCGGCTCTCGTTGCCGTTGGCACTGTGGTGGCGTATCCCGCACCTTGGGGGGCGGATGTGAGCACGCCCGAGAAGATGGCCGCCGTGCAGGAGCGTTGCTGGAAGCACGATACCTCCAAGGACGTGAAGGTGTGGCCCGATGGCAAGGTGCCGTTCCAGAAGAGGCAGGGGCCGATCAAATTCAAGAACCATGAACTCAACCAGAGCAATGTCGTCATCGGCGAGATCAACGATCCGATCTTCACGTTCTTCGCCGCACCGGGCGAGGGCGCGAAGCCGGTCGTGGTTGTGCTGCCGGGCGGTGGCTACTTCCAGTTGGGCTGGAACAAGGAAGGTACGGAAATCGCCGAATGGCTGAACCGGAACGGCTATTCCGCCGCCGTGCTGCTCTATCGCGTGCCGGGCCAGCGCAAGGCCGCGCTTTGCGACACGCAGCGCACGATCTCGCTTCTGCGGCGCGACGCGAAGAAGTACAACATCGATCCGGGGCTCGTGGGCGTGATCGGCTTTTCCGCCGGCGCCAACCTCGCCGTGCGCGCCGCCACCTGCTGGAAGGAACGCGCGTATGCGCGCGTCGACGATGCGGACGATATCTCCTGCCGGCCCGACTTCCAGATGCCGATCTATCCCTGGGATCTCCTGCCGGACAATGTCCGCAAGGACCACTTGCCGGTCGACCAGCTGAAGCCCCAATACCCGGTCTCCCGTGAAACGCCGCCGGCTTTCATCGCCCAGTCGCAGGACGACCCCTGCAAGATCGAGACCGCAGTCGGCTACTATCTCGCGTTGCAGCGTCTGCACATTCCCTGCGAACTCCACGTCTATCCGTTCGGTGGCCACGGCTACGGTCTCCGCAAGCTGGGCACGCCATGCGACAGCTGGAGCGACTTGGCCGCCATCTGGCTGAAGGGTCTCAAGGCCTGGCGCGCGCGGTCGAAGGAGAGGACTGGCAAATGACGGTGAGAAGATTCTGTCTTGTCGGCTGCGTGGTCGCGGCGTTTGCCGTGACGGCGCAGGGCGTGGATGCGCCGACGCGCGGCAGTGTGTGGCAGGTGGCGGAGTGGACCTTCACGGCGGCGCGCGACTACACGACCGGCGGCGGGGATGCGGTGAACTTCGAGGTCGTCTTCGAACAGGCCGCAACGGGCCGCAAGCTCGTCCGTCCGGCATTCTGGGACGGCGGAAAGACGTTCAAGGTGCGCTTCGCCCCCACCGCGACGGGCGCGTGGACATGGTCGACGCGGTGTCCGGACGACGCCACGCTCAATGGCCGCCGCAGTGCGTTTGAAAGTGTGCCCTACACGGGTCCGCTCGCGCTCTATCGCCACGGTTTTGTGAAGACGACCGCCGGTCGGAAGTATTTCTCCTATGCGGACGGTACGCCGTTCTTCTACCTGGGCGATACGCATTGGGGACTCTATCGCGAAGAGATCGACGCGCCGGGTCCGCATGCCGGCACGACGGGCGCCAAGTCGCATTTCAAGTATGTGGTGAAGCGGCGTGCAGAACAGGGCTTCACGGTGATGCAGACGGAGCCGATCGGTTGCCGGTTCAACGTGCGCGACGGGCGGGTGGATGCGTCCGACATCGCCGGATTCCGGCATGCCGACCTCTACTACCAGTCCATCGCCGAGGCGGGGCTCGTGCATGCGAATGCCGAGTTCTTCTTCGCGTCCGAAATGTCGCGCGAATTGGCAAACGACAAGGCTGCCCTTGAGCGTCTCTGCCGTTACTGGATTGCCCGCTTCGGCGCGTATCCCGTCATTTGGACGATTGCGCAGGAGTGCGACAACGACTTCTATCACGAGCGCAAGGGCGGATGCAACTTCTACACGGCGGCTGACAACCCCTGGGTGAAGGTGGCCGAGTTCCTGCACAAGCACGATGCCTACGGTCATCCGTTGTCGGCCCATCAAGAGAACACCAGCCATACGGTCGTACACAACTCGGCGTTTGTCGCGCCCGAAGTGGCGACGCGTACGGGACACTCCTGGTGGGCGGCGCAGTGGAGTCCGTCGCTGAAAGGCTTCGCCGACACGCGCGTCACACGCGACTACTGGCAGTCGGAGCGTCCGGCGGTGAACTACGAAGGTCGCTACTGCTACTTGTGGACGAAGGATTTCGGTGCGCGTGCCCAGGGCTGGATCTCCTTCCTGAACGGCTTCTGCGGCTATGGCTACGGGGCGATCGACATGTGGCTCTACCAGAGCACCTACAACATCGACCGCGAATCGCATGACGGCGTCGACCGGATCACGATCGCCGACAAGGCGGTGCCGTGGTGCCAGGCGATCGAGTTCCCGAGCGCGAAGCATGTGGGCCTCATGCGCCAGTTCTTCGAGAAGCTGCCGTGGTGGGAGCTGACGCCCGATCTCGGAATGGGCAGGTACTACGCGCCGGCGACGAACGGCGTCGCGTCCGTGGCGGCGAAGGTCGGTGAGTTGTATGTGGGCTACTTCAACGGCGGAGCTACGGCGACCGGTTGTTTCAAAAGCTGTACGCCCGGGGCCGACTATACGGGGGCCTGGTTCAATCCGCGCACGGGCGAGACGCTGCCGGTTCTCGTGCTGCGGGCTACGGCGGCGGGCGACTTGAACCTCCCCGCCAAGCCCGATCAACAGGACTGGGTGTTCTGCGCGCGCCGCAAACGGTAATGATCGCGTCCTCGACCTTGATTGGCGGGGACGAAGAGTGGTATGACATTTTGAGATCTGACGAGAAAGGAAACGAAGATGAAGAAAGTTTTGGTTTGCTTGATGGGGGCGCTGTCGATGGCCCTGATTGCCGGACTGGCGCCGAATGCGCAATGGACGGAGATCCGTCCGGCCGATGTGGAAGGGCGGTTGTGGGATGACGTGGAGCGTCCGTTCGACCGGATTCCCGCGCGTGTGAAACGGACCCTTCCGGGCGTCTGGGGCAACGGCGTCACGCCCACGGGCCAGCTCGTCGACTTCGAGAGCGATTCGCGCAACATCGCCGTGAAGGTGAAATACGCCAGCAACCGCTTCGGCGAATTGAACTTCAACTATGTCGCGTTCTCGGGTTTCGACCTCTACATCTTCGATCAGGGGAAGTGGCGCTGGGCGGCGACAATGGGTCACGGCACCAAGTGGGCGGTGGAGATGACCTATCCGCTGCTGGAAAACCTCCCGGCCGGAAAGCGGCGCTTCCGCCTCTATCTGCCGCTCCGCAACCGGTTGCAGTCCGTCGCGTTGGGTACGGATGCGGGGGCGAAGACGACGTTGATTCCGCCGCGTCGTGACAAGCCTGTGATCTACTACGGCACCAGCATCATCCACGGTGCGTTCGCGTGCCGCGCGGGACTTGGACTGACGTCGCGTCTGGGACGTGCCCTCGATCGTCCCGTGGTCAACCTCGGTTTCTCCGGCGGCGCGAAGCTCGAACCGGCGATGGCGGAACTGATGGCGGAAAAGGAGGCGAGCGTCTACGTGTGCGATCCGTTCCACAACCTGTCCGTCGCGAACATCCGCGCGAACTTCGAGAAGTTCTTCGACATCCTCTGCACGAAGCATCCGACGACGCCGGTCATCCTGCTGGGGGCGCCGCATCGGTGCAATCTCTGGATGTGGCCCGACCGGCTGGCGGGCGAAGAGGCGAAGACGCGGCTGTTCGAAGAACTCGCCCCGAAGGTCGCCGCCAAGTACAAGAACTTCCGCTACGTCCCGGGACAGGACCTCTATGGCGACTGCGAATGGTCGATGGACGGCGTGCATCCCAACGACGAAGCCTTCGCCAACATGACGAAGAAGCTGACACCGATTCTGCGCGCCGCGCTGAAGCAGTGAGGCGGCGTTGCCGTCTGTATTCGTTGTACGCGCGGGCGTGTATGATTTTTTTGTCAACTCGTTTTAAATTTGTTATAATGGAAATCAGAGGGGACCATAGGGGGCCCGATTGTTGTTGTATTGCGAGGTTAAGGAGATGAAAATGCGAATCATCAAGTGGTTGGGTGTGATTGTCGCAGGGTGGACGGGATTTTCTGCCGTTGCGGTTGAGATGCCGGCGGGCTATACGCAGCTGGAGTGGGTGCGTTCGACCGGCCAGCAGAACGTCAATACGGGGTGGAAGGCCTCGAAGACGCTGCGGGCCACGATGGATTTCATTCCGCACGAGCAGACCGGTAACATCATGCTCGGCACGGGCAAGAACGACGTCCTTCAGGCGTGGCGTTTCTTCAACTATGGTGGCGGCTTCATCTTCGACTGCGCGTCGAACAATGGCAGCTATATCCGCGTAGGGCAGGACGCATCAAAGAAACTCGACACGACAACGCGCTACGTATTGGAATGCGGTATCAATGATGCCAATCAGGTCTATGCGACAGCAACGGATGTGGCAACGGGTACCGTTCTCGCGCCGGCGGTCAAGACGGCCGGCGGCACTCCGCCGGAAGCGGAAGACGTCTATGTGTTCGGCGGGGCCTTGAAGGCGGTGATGTGCTACGAACGCATGACGCTCTATTCCCTGCAGCTCTCCGACGTGGTGGACGGGACGCGTCAGCTCGTGCGCGACTTCGTGCCGTGCCGCTCGTCCAGCCATGAGGTCGGCCTATGGGACCGTGTCGAGGGCAAGTTCTATGGTTCGCAAGGAGCGGGGCACCTGGTGGGCCCGGACGATCCGGCGACCAAGGTCACCTATCTCATCGCCAACGGTTACGAGCATGCTAAGACCGGTGTCTATGCGACGAAGACGCTGCAGGCGGAACTTGACTGGGCTCCGCTCGCAGCCACGGGCGATATCGTGGTGGGTACGCATGTGGATACGAGCGATGCGGTGGCCTGGCGCTATTTCAATGCGAGTTGGCACTACTACTTCGACTGCGGTTGCGGGAGCGGTAGCAACGGTCGTGTCAACGATGGTGGAACGATGACGAGCGGCACGCGCTATCTCTCCAAGTTCGGTACCGAGGACGGCAATCCCAACCTTGCCTACCTTGATGTGACACGCCTGACGGACGGGGCGAAGGTCGTCAACCACAAGACCGCCAGCAGCAACAACAATATCGAGTCACAGCCGGTCTGTGTCTGCGGCGGTAACATGAAGGGTGTTCTGAGTAGTGTCGCGATGCGTTTGTGGTCGGTCAAGTTCATGGATGTTGTCGATGGCACGCGTCGGGTTGTGGGCGACTATGTGCCGGCCATCCAAGGCGGCATGGTTGGTTTGCGCGATCTCGCCAACGGGAATCAGTTCTACGGCAATACGGCCAAAGGGGCCTTTACATGGGGCGGCATCGCCTACACCGACGACGGCGGGGTGCTCGCCGTTCATGAAGGTACGCTCGCCGAGGCCGAACAGGATGTGAACGATTTCTCGATTGTCTCGAAGGTCGGTCACTACATGGCGGACTTCAGCGGTGTCACTTCCTATCCGGCGTTGAACATCGCGGAGGGTACGTTCTCGCTTCAGAATGGCGCGACAGGCGATTACGTGGTGAGGGGCGCGTTGACGGTTGCCGGTGGCACGCATCTCAAGTTCGATGTTTCGGATACGGCCTGCGACCACATTACGGCCGGATCGGTTGTCCTGACCGCTTCGGCGACGAATCCCATCTTTATCGACTTGACGTCCACCCACACGAACCACCAGTATGCGACGGCGTACGCGCTGATGCCGCTGCCGGCGGGGGCAGATGCATCAATCGCCGACTGTTTCGTGGCGAGTTGCGATGAAGTTCCGTTCTCTTTCCACGTGGAAAACGGCAACCTTGTGATGAGCCCGCGTACGGACCTCATCGTTTCGGCGACCTGGAAGGGCGATACGCGCTCGCCCGCGAGTTTTGACGTCTCGGATCCGGAGAACTGGACCTGCGTCAATACGCTGGGTACGGTGGTGACCGGTGCGTTGCCGACGGAAGAAACCGCCGTCATCGTTCCTTCGGGCAGCACGTTCAACTGGCCGAAGGGGACGACGTTCGCGTTTAAGACCGTCCAGCTGCCGTCGACCTTGGGCGGCGACTGCGACTGGAGCGGCTGTCCGCTCGCGCTCACGGGAACGCTTGATTTGGGCGGACACACGTTGACGCTGGCGCAGCCCGATGGTACGGCGACGGTCACGAACGGTGTCTTGCGAATGGTCGTCGGATCCGGCGAAACGCGGACGGCGCGTTCGATCAACGACACGATTGTGCCCGGCGAAAAAGTGAAGTTTGTCTTTGAAAGCGCGAGCGAACATCCGATCGAAGTGAACGACCAGTTGCTGGTCAAGTCGGGCGATGTCGACATTTTGGCGGGTACACTTCGCCTTGTGCATGGTAATCTCGCGGGCGCGGCCGTGCCGGGTACGCTCTACGTGGCGGCGGGTGCGACGCTTGACTACAATCTGCCGGACAATGTCTACAAGAGCCTATCCTTGAACGAGTCGACGCACGGCAAAACGCTCGTCCTCGCGGGTACGGTGCTCAATGACGGTGCCGGCCAGGAGGGCCCCAACGCTCTCATGTGTCATCTGGTTGTGCGAGAAGGTGGAACCATTGGCGGACGGACGGTCAACGCGACTGGCAGTGTGATGAACCGTATCGACGCCCGTAATCTGGCGAGCAGCAGCGAAACGAATCTCGTCGTTGAAGGCGCGGTGCCGTTGACCACGTGCGCGGGTGTGAAGATGGTCTTCAGCGATGGACCGAGATTTGCGCTCGACCGTATCGACAACCGCGGCGGTTGGGTGCAGTTCGAAGGAACCTGTAAGGGGTCAGTCACGAACGGACTTCACTGCTCTGGAGGAACGGTTAGCTACTGGAGCGGGGGCCGTTTTGAAGGACTCGATGTCATCGTTGAAGAAGGTACGGCCGAATTCAATCATCCGGTGGAGAGCATCACCATCATCAATCAGTCGCTGGAAATCAAGGACGGAGCGACGTTCCATGGCGACTGTACTTCCATAGTGACGTGGAACGGCGTGTTGAAGGGTAACGGCAGCTTGACGGGTAGCAACATCGTGATGGGCGGCGATTTGAGTTGCTGGCGCGTCAGGGCAAACGCGGCGGGTTTCACGTCGATTGTGAAAGTCGCGGAGGAGGATCTGGCGTTCATTACAAACTTGAAGATGTTCGATGTCGAACTCGAAGACGACACGTTGCCGGAAAGATTGGTGGTGTGTCCGGCCGGAACGACGACATCCGGGCAGGCGAGTCTCATCACGGTGCGCATCCATACGGTCGACGGTCGTGAATGCGCGGTGGGTTGGTTGACGGTCGAAGAGATCGAGGGATCTGCCAAAGTCGTCCTCAACGTGGCGCAGGGGTTGCCGGTGGTGACGGCCTTGTGGAAGGGCTGGAACAAGACGGACAATCTGCTCGCGCCGGAGAACTGGATCTGCTCGAACGCGATGGGACTTGTCGAAGGCGCCTATCCGACGGAGGTGACGGCGGTGACGATTCCGGGCAATTCCGATTTCAGTTGTCCGCTCGAAACGCCGCTCGTGTGCCGTACGATCCAGGTGTCGGGTCCGCTGACGCACGATTGCGACTGGGCGGGGCTCAAGGGCCTCTTTGTCGACGAGATCGACTTGAACGGCCATCGTCTGACGCTCGGTATGCTGAACGGTTTGGGATCGATTGTGAATTCGGCTGCCGACACGCTGGGCGAAGTGTGCGTGACGGTGCCGACGGGGCGGACCGTGCCGGCCGACTATGCGACGGTTCAGCTGGGCGAGAACATCGCATTCGTCAAGGATGGTGCGGGGGCGTTGGATGTACAGGATACGGTCCTCGCGCAGGCGTGTGACGTGCAGATTCTGGACGGCCTGGCGAAAATCATCCATGGTAAGCAGGTGGGGGCGGCGCGTGCGGGGACGCTCCTGATTGACTCGAACGCCATGCTTGATGCGAACTTGCCGAACCGCATTTACACGGATGTCAACCTCAACGATCCCACGCACGGTAAGACGATCGTCCTGCGGGGTTGTCTCTTCAATGACGGCGTGGGTGCGGTGGATGCGAATGCGATTTTGGGACGGGTCATTGTCGAAGAAGGCGGCCGGATCGGCGGTCCGGCCGAGACGGGGAACCGCATCGACATGCGCACGCTCTCGGGTTCGGCGAACAACGTGGCCGTGCTGGAAGGCGCGGTGCCGCTGACGCTCTTGCGCAACAACTACCTTGTGTTTTCGGGCGCGACGGTGAATCTGGACCGCATCGACAACCGGGGCCGACTTTGGATCGAAGGGACCGTCACCGGTTCGATTACCAATGGCGTCCATTGCTTTGGCTCAAGCGAACTCTGTTGGTGGGATGTCGTGAATGCGGCCGGATTGAAGGTTGTCATCGAGGAAGGTGTGTGCGATTTTTCGCAGAAAGAGGTGACCGAGACACAGAGTCAGATGGACCTCGAGATCAAGGCGGGGGCAACGGTGAACAAGGTCGGGTCCTCCTTGCTTACGTGGAACGGACGACTCTCGGGCAGCGGTTCGATCCAGGGCTATGCCTTCCAGATCGGCGGCGCGAATTCCTGCTGGGTGATGAAGGCGGACGATACGGGTTTCACCGAGAAGGTGTCGTTCATCGGCGAGGTGGGCGTCAACGTCTTCAAGACGCTCAAGCGCATCGAGGTTCAGTATACGGGCGATCCGTCCGTGCCGAAGCGCCTCGTGATCGCGCCGTGCGGCTGGCTCACGCAGGCCGAGGCCAATGCGATCGAGCTGGTCGTCACGGATGCGAACGGCGAATCGCTTGAAGGTTTCAGCCTCTATGTGAACGGCGAGCAGCAGCTTGAACTGCAGGTCGGATTCGCGACGATCGAAAAGGCGACCTACATCGGTGCGGGCGACGATCCGAACGACCTCTCCGATCCCGCCAACTGGTCCTGCACGACGGCGGGCTTGCCGGTCACGGGCGTGCCGATGGCGCTCACGGAACTGACGATTCCGGACGACAAGGTGTTCACCTGCACGAATGCGGCGCAGATCGCCTACGCGAAGATCAACTTCCCGAGCTCGCTGCCGGGTGATTCGGATTGGCGCGGGTTGGGGTCCGTCGCAATCGACACGACGATCAACCTCAACGGGCACAAGCTCTACGTGAGCGACCTGAAGGGCACGGGAACGCTCTATTCGGGCGTGCAGGAAATCGAGTGGATCGAGTCCGACGGCGGGCAGTTCGTCGACATCGGCCTGGTGCCGAAGGCGACGCTGCAGGCCGAGATGGATTTCATTCCGCGCGACTATACCGGCGAGGCGCTCGTGGGCGTCTATGCGAATGCCGATACCGATGACTGGCGTTTTGCGGACTTCTCGGGGGGTGCGTTCTTCGACTGCGGCAATGCGCGTGCGGGTGCGACCTCGAACGGGGCGATCGTCACGCTCGGTACGCGTTACAAGGCGGAATTTGGTACGGATGGATCGAAGATCTACAACCGGATCAACGGCGGATCCCTTTCGCGCGAACAGACGGCCAATGCGAATGGTTCGCCCAACGCGAGCCGCACGATCTACGTGTTTGCGAACAACAGCAAAGGCACGGCGATGTGCGCGAAGATGCGCCTGTACAGTCTCAAGTTCTGGGATGTGACGGCCGCCGGGAAGCAGCTCGTCCGCGACCTCGTGCCGGCACGGCGCGCGGGCGACGGGATGGCGGGTCTCTTCGACCGAGTCGGGTGCGTCTTCTATCCGAACAAGGGGACGAAGCCGTTCCAGGGTTCGATCTCGACCTACACGGGTTCGGTCGGACTTTCCGAACTTCACATCAATGTGCCGGCGCCGCGTACGGTGGACAATGCGACCGTGGCGATTTCGGGCGGCATCAAAGTCGTCAAGGAAGGCGGTGGTACCTTCCGTTCGACGAAGGGCGGTCAGACGTGGGGCGGCGGTACCGTCGTCGATGCGGGCCAGTTCATGGCGAAGAAGGAATGCTACCCCTGGGCGGGGGTGGAGGACGAAGTCGTCATCAATTCGAACGGCGTGTTCAACGTGTGGGGCGGCGGCGACTGCGTGAGCCCGTCGACGAAGTTCACGCTGGCGGGCGGCACGATCGCGAACCTGATGGGCGATTGCGGGGCCGGCAACGCGAGTATCGGCACCGTGCGGTTGACCGCGGATTCGAAACTGGACGCCCAGTTCTCGTTGGGCTTCGTCGGTGGAGGGTATGCTCCGACGCTGCTGGACCTTGCCGGACACGAACTCACGGTGAACATCGGCGTCGGCAAGAGGTTCTATGTGGACAACTGCGAAATGACGAAGGGGAAGATCACCGTGACGGCGGGAGGTTTTATCACATTCGACAAGACGTCCGTGCGCGCGAGCCAGACCGACTTCGACTTGAATTGCGCAATCACCCTCAATTGCCCGGTTGACGTACATGATCTCACGATGCGTTGGGGTACTGCGCAGTATCTCGAAGGTGCGTCGTGGATCAACATCCACGGCACCTATACGCCGGTCAGCGACTATCTCTGGCACTTCAACCTGATGGACGGCTCGACGATCGACCTCAGGGGCCGCACGTCGCCGCTGCCGGCTGGGTCGCAGCTCACGAGCGAAGACGGTGCGCGCGTGAAGGTGAAGCTCGATCTGGCGAACATCAAGAAGAACGAGCCGCTCATCACATGGGACGCGAAGCCGAATGCGAAGTTCACCGCTGTCGCATCGATGCCGTGCGGCCTCATTGCACGTGACGACGGACTCTACGCCACCACCGGGTTGACATTGTTCCTGCGTTGAGTCCCGGTTGCCAGTCAGGACAAATGCCGCTATGAGTCGTTCTTTGGGAACTAAAGTCCTGTTTGGGCTGAACGTCAAGGAGCATTTCAAGCGGCATCCGCTCAAAAAATCGGAACGGAATTTTGTGATTGCCGTTTTGACGGTTCCCTTGGTTGTCTGGTATCTGCTCGTTCGTTTTTTCTGGTCCGGTCTTTGCAGAAAACGACTGGAATGTTTGTGAATAAGAGGTAGAAACGATGAAACAAGTATGGATGTTGTTGATGATGACGATTCTCGCGTTCGCGGGATGGAATACGGTACAGGCCGCCGAGGCGCGCCGCGAGTGGACTGTCAGTCTGTCCGTCGAGGCCAAAGCCGGAGACAGCAAGACCACCGAGAAGTCGAAAGGCGGCAAGACCACGGGCAATCGCTGGAACCGCCAGACGACGCGTACGACGCAGAAGACGACCGTCCGGAACAAAAAGTGGGTCGCGCACGTGTCGTGTTCGGGCAAGAACGTGCCGGAAAAGGCGAAGCTGAAAGTCTTCTTCATCGGCTACACGGACGGCAAGCTCGACGTGCTCGGCGAAAAGGAGTATACGACCAACCTCGAAGTCGGCAAGCGCAACGACATCGACATCGTCTCGCCGGATGCCGTGATGGTCAAGACCACGACGACGAAGCAGAGTCGCCGTCGCGGCGGCGGCGCGACGAGCAAGACGACGGGCGAGCGCATGAGCGGGTGTGTGATCCAGCTCTCGGTGGGCGAGGAGATCGTCAAGACCTACGCGACCCAGTCGGCGTGGATCAGCGGACTCCACAACGAGCCGTTCAGCGCCGAAAAGCTCGAGAAGAAATGAAAACTTTCTCAATCGTGTCCTGCTGTGGTATAATAGTTGCGGGAAGACGAAATCGGGTGTTGTGCCCGATGCAGAGATTGTTGTGATTTAATCAAGTCAAACCGAAAGGTTCAAGTTCATGGAAATGAAGAAAGTTGTTTCGCTGGTGGCGCTGTGCGCTGCCGTTTTCGCGGCTGAAGCCGCACTTAAGACGGCGTCGCCGTTTGCCGACGGCATGGTGCTGCAGCGCGGCATGAAAGTGCCGGTGTGGGGACAGGCCGATGCGGGCGCGCAGGTGACGGTGAGCTTCGCGGGACAGCAGAAGTCCGTGACGGCCGATGCGAAGGGCGCGTGGCGGGCCGACCTCGATTCGCTCGAGGCGTGCGCGCAAGGACGTGAACTCGTGGTCGCCTGCGGCGCCGAGAAGGTGACGATCAAGGATGTGCTGGTGGGCGAAGTGTGGTTCGCCTCCGGCCAGAGCAACATGGAACAGTCCATCCTCAGCGGCCACACCCGCTATCGCGACGGCAACGGCCTCCTGATGACCGCGCTCGCGCGCCGGCCCGGCATCCGCTTCACCTCGATGCCCCAGACGAACACGAAGCAGCCGGTGCTCGAACGCAAGGTCGCCTGGCACGATTTTTCCGCGAAGAACTTCAAGGATGAATCCATCCGCGTCGGCATCTGCCTGGGCACGAAGGGATTGATGTCCGCCGTCGCCTTCTACTATGCGCTCTCCATCCACGATGCGACGGGCATCCCCGTGGCCATCGTGGACGTCAACTGGGGCGGGTCCGCGATCGAACCGTGGTATGCCGATGGCACCGGCGGCATGTGGAACGGCATGGTGGCGGCCTTCGCGCCGATGGCCAATCGCGGTTTCATCTGGTACCAGGGATGCACCAACGCACGCGACGGCATGGGCTACTACGCGAAGCTGCGCCGCCTCCATGACAGCTGGGCGAAGGCATTCGAGAATCCCGCGCTCAAGCTCTACATCGTGCAGCTCTCGCCGTTCAAGAACAGCTGGTTCGCGATCCAGCAGGCGCAGGCGAAGTACGCCGCCGACGAGAAGAACGCCGCGCTCGCCGTCACGTGCGACCTGCCGAACATGGTCGACATCCACCAGAACAACAAGGAACCGATCGGCCGCCGCCTCGCGCTTCACGCGCTCAAGGACGTCCATGGTTTCATGGATATCGTCGCCGATTCGCCCACGCTCAAGAGCTGGCGCATCGACAACCAGGGCCGTTTCGCGCTCACGTTCAACGACGCGAATTCCTGGTATTGGTACAATCCGGACCACGCACCCGCCAAGGGTTTCGAAGTGGCCGGACCGGATGGCGTCTTCTATCCGGCGTTCATTGCCAACCGCCGTACGGGCGGCGACATCGTCAAGGACCGCGAACTCGTGATCGCGTGCAAGCAGGTGACAAAGCCGCGTCGCCTGCGCTATCTCTACAGCTCGCCGTTCACGGGAACGCTCTACTCCGGCGATTCGGGACTGCCGCTCGGGCCGTTCGAAATCGACGGTTCCGATCCGATGGACACCCGTCGTTCGCTCGGCAAGTTCGGCGATGCGCTCAAGCTTCCCGAGCTCGCCGGCTTCCGTACGCTCTACACCGCCGATCTGCCGTCGCGCGGCAAATTCGCGGGCTACACGTTTGACGGCACGAAGGACGCGGGTGCGTTCACGCGTGTCGCGTATGTGATGGAACTCGAGAACGAGAAGGGCCTCGTCGACTGGGCGATGGCCTCGTTCGACGCCTTCTCGAAGAAGCCCGCCGATCTGGGCGTGCCGTGCGCGAAGGGGACCTGCTTCCAGGGCCCGGTCGCGAAGCTCACCGTGCGGTCCAACCTGCTCGCGATCAAGGAGCTGACCGATGCCGCCGGTGGCGTGATGGAGTTCTACAGCTCCAACTACGGACAGGGCAGCGCGATTCCGGGTGTCGGCGGCAACGACAAGCTCTATGACTACAACGACTCGCCCGCCAAGGCCGCCGATCCCGGTTACGGGGCGATGCAGATCCACGATGTCCAGAACAAGACGACGATCTTCGCCTACAACAACCTCGACGGCATGGTCGGCGGTCTTCCCGACATCGGCCTCGGCAACAATCCGGCAGCCGGCGGGAACCCCGACTGGACCTTCGCGCACAACGCCGGCAGCTACCGCGTCCGCAAGCTGACGATTCTGGTCAAGTGACGGGAGACCTTCGGGAAAAGATCGGGAATCCCCATTCGATTCTTAATTTTTTCCCGAAGGATGTTAGATTTGTGGTATAATGTCCGTTCGACAGGATAGAAGGAGTAAAGAGAAGATGGCAGAGAAGAAGGACAAGCCCGCTGAAACGGCGGTTGCGAAGGACATTGAAGCGCCGAAGAAGTCGAACACGGCGCTGGATGCGGTGTTGAGCCAGATCAAGAAGGAGTTCGGCGAACTTTCGATCATGCGCCTGGGAGGCCAGGAGCATGCGAACATTCCTGTCATTTCCACGGGGGCGCTGTCGCTGGACCTCGCGCTCGGCGTGGGCGGTCTGCCGCGCGGGCGCATCGTCGAATGCTACGGCCAGGAGTCGAGCGGCAAGACGACGCTGGCGCTGCATGTCGTGGCGAATGCGCAGAAGGCGGGCGGCGTGGCGGCGTTCATCGACGCGGAGCACGCGCTGGATCCGGGCTATGCGAAGAAGATCGGCGTCAATCTCGACGACCTGCTGGTCGCGCAGCCGAACAGCGGCGAAGAGGCGTTGTCCATCTGCGAGCAGCTCTGCAAGTCAGGCGCGCTCGACGTGATCGTCGTCGACTCCGTGGCGGCGCTGACGCCGCAGGCGGAAATCGACGGCAACATGGGCGATTCGCACATGGGCCTGCAGGCGCGTCTGATGTCGCAGGCGATGCGCAAGCTTACGGGCGTTCTGGCGCAGACGAAGACATTGTGCATTTTCACGAACCAGGTGCGCGAGAAGATCGGTGTGATGTTCGGCAATCCTGAAACCACGCCCGGTGGCAAGGCGCTCAAGTTCTACGCGAGCTGCCGTCTGCAGGTGCAGCGCATCGGCGCGATCAAGGATCCGACGGGTACCGTGATCGGCAACCGTACGCGCGTGAAGGTCGTGAAGAACAAAGTCGCGCCGCCGTTCACCGAGGCGGAATTCGACATCCTCTACACCTGCGGCATTTCGTGGGAAGGATCGATTCTGGATGCTGCGCTGGCGCGCGGCATCGTCGAAAAGCGCGGCAGCTGGATTGCCTACGGCTCGAGCCAGCTCGGCCAGGGGTCGATGGCGACGATCCAGTATTTGAAGGACCATCCGGACATCGCGGCGGAAATCGTCGAAAAGGTGAAGACGGCGCCGGTTGTCGCGGCCAAGAAGAAGTAAGCAACAATGACACTGGAAGAACAAGTCAAACTCATCGTCCAGGCGCTTGAAGACAAGAAGGCCAGTGACATCCGCACGTACGACGTGCGCGGTGTCTCCGGCCTCTGCGACGTCTTTGTCGTGGCGACCGGCATTGCCGCGCCGCACCTCAAAGGCATCATCTCGGGCGTGCAGGGCGCGATGAAGGATGCGGGCGAGAACTCGTACCGCACAAGCGGCGATCCCGAAAGCGGGTGGATCGTGGTGGATTACGTGGATGTTGTCGTCCACGTGTTTTCGCCCGAGGCGCGTGCCTACTACGCGCTCGAAAAACTGTGGGACAAGGCGAAGCCTCTCGTGTAGGGGCTTCGTTTTCATTTGCCCGCATCGGCGGATTGTGATATAATCTTTTCAATTTCTGCATTCGCAGATACTAAGGAGTAAAAAAGAGATGGACATCAACTTCGGTGGCGTTGTCGAAAACATCGTGACGCGCAAGGAATTCACGCTCAAGAAGGCCCAGAAGGTTCTCAAGGGCAAGACGATTGCGGTTCTTGGCTATGGCATTCAGGGCCCGGGCCAGGCGCTCAACATGCGCGACAACGGTTTCAACGTGATTGTCGGCCAGCGCAAGAACACGAAGGCGAACTCCAGCTGGTCGCGTGCCAAGAAGGATGGCTGGGTCGAAGGCAAGACGCTCTTCTCGCTCGAAGAGGCCGCGGAGAAGGGCGACATCATCATGATGCTCGTTTCCGACGGTTCCGTGCCGCAGGTCTGGAAGAAGATCGAAAAGTACGTGACGCCGGGCAAGTATCTCTACTTCTCGCATGGTTTTGGTTATGTGTACAACAAGCTGACGGGCATCAAGCCGCAGGAAGGCGTGGGCATCGTGATGGTCGCGCCGAAGGGCTCGGGCACGTCGGTTCGTCGTAACTTCCTGAACGGCGCGGGCATCAACAGCTCGTACGCGTTCGAGCCGAACGGCATGGATGCGGCGACGGTCGAGGAAGTGACGAAGGCGATCGGCATCGGCGTGGGTTCGGGCTACCTCTTCCCGACGACGTTCAAGAACGAAGTGACGAGCGACCTCGTCGGTGAACGCGGCATCCTCATGGGCGCGCTCTGCGGCGTGATGGAAGCGCAGTACTACACCCTGCGTGCGAACGGCCACTCGCCGAGCGAAGCGTTCAACGAAACGTGCGAAGAGCTGACGCAGTCGCTCATCCGCCTCGTCGACGAAAACGGCATGGACTGGATGTACTCCAACTGCTCGCAGACGGCGCAGCATGGTGCGCTCAAGTGGCGTCCGTTCTTCCGCAAGGCGTGCGAGCCGGTCTTCAAGAAGCTCTATGCGTCGACGAAGGCGATGAAGGAAGCGAAGGAAGTCATTCGCGACACGGGCCGTCCGGACTACAAGGAGTTCATGGCGGCGAAGCTGCAGGCGATGCACGACAGCGAAATGTGGCAGGCCGGTGCGGCCGTCCGCTCGCTGCGTCCGCATGAGAAGGCGAAGGCGAACGCGGCGACCGCCGCGGGCGTGAAGGGCCGTCGTACGCTCGACAAGTAATTGGCGCGTCGGCGACGTCTGTCGCAAGAAGCGCCGTCCCTCCTGGGAGGGACGGCGTTTTTCATTCAGGACGGAAAGGGAGGAACGGAAAGCCATGTACCATACGTGCTATGTGCTGCATGTGAAGCCGCGTACGGAAAAGAAGGTGTTCTCGTATCTGGAACGCTATGGTCTTCCGCGCTATCTGCCGCTGTACGAGAAGGTGACGAAGGTGCAGCGTCGGAAGGTACGGCGTGAATTGCCGTTGTTCCCCGGCTACGTCTTTGCCTGTCTGGAAGGCAACAATCGGCGCAAGATGCTCGAGACGAATCTGATTGTGCACACGATCGAGATTCTGAATCCGCGCGAAGTCGTCCACCAGCTGCGCCAGATCGCGCGTGCCATGAGGGCCAAGGCCCCGTTGAAGGTCGTCAATCCGTTCAAGGCCGGCGACCACGTGCGGTTGAAGGCGGGCCCCTTTATGGGAATGGACGGCTTCGTGCGTCGCGAGGGCGCGCAGGCGACGATCGTTTTGAATATCGACATTGTCGGCCGGGCCGTCGAAACATCGGTGTCGCCGGCCGATTGCGAGTTGTTTACGGAAGGGGGTTGTTGATGGATAAACAGACGCTGGCTGTTTTGATTGACGCGGACAATGTGAGTCCGGCTGCGGCGCAGGACATTTTTGCGACGGTGTGTCGGCTGGGTGAGCCGATCGTTCGTCGTGCCTATGGTATGGTCAACTGCTTTTCGAGTCCGGAAGGGTGGTTGAAAGTCCAGCGGGCGTACGGCATTGTGGCGCGTCCGCAAACGAGCAACGTGTCGGGCAAGAATGTCGCCGACATCGCGCTTGTCATTGATGCGATGGAGCTTCTCTATCGTGGTTCGTGTGCGGGTATCTGCATCGTCTCGAGCGATAGCGATTTTACGGCTCTGGCGGCGAAGATCCGTGAGGCCGGGAAGTCGGTGTACGGCATTGGCGATGCGAAGACGCCGAAGAGCTTCCGGACGGTCTGCACGAAGTTTTTCGAGATGTCGTTCAAGGCGAAGCCCGTGCAGAAGAAGGCCCCGTCGGTCGCGGAACCGATCTGCCCGCGATGTGGCGGCAAGTTGGAAGTCGCCTGGATGAAGTCGCGCCGCAGTTGCAAGTCGTGTGCCGCCTGTGGTGGCATGGCGGTGAACGTCGAGGCGCTTAAAACGTCTTTCGCGCCGGAAAGCATCGGCCAGATCGTTCAGC
>JAKSOY010000057.1 GCA_024405255.1 Kiritimatiellia bacterium | reverse complement strand
TGCTGGCGAACGGCATGGATTTCGTCCTGGAGAAGTCGCTCGTTGCCTGTTTCGCGCGCATTCCGCACGAGTGGAAGCTCGCGAGCGAGGCGGAGGCGAAGCGGTTCTTCCAGCTCTATTGCCACTTCCTCGGGGCGAAGATCAAGGGCGAGCATGAAAGCCACCTTGGGCGGGCGGATGCGGTTCTGGAACTGCCGAACGGCGTCTATCTCTTCGAGTTCAAGTACGCGAAGTCGTCCGCAGAGGCGCTGGCGCAGATCAAATCGCGCGGCTATGCCGATGCCTACCAAGACGATTCGCGTCCGGTGTGGCTGGTGGGCTGCAACTACAATCCCGAAACGCGCAGCCTCGACAAGCCGGCAATGGAGCGGTTGGGTTAGGTTTTAGGGATTAGGTTTTAGGTTTTAGGGATTAGGTTTTAGTGGTTGGGGATCGTGTCATTCGTTCATGTCCCGTGAAAAGAATGGCGTGCGCGGGGGCGGTTGGGGGAAAACGAATTTTAGAAAAGGAACTTCCCTCGGTAACGAAAATATAATATACTATTTGTGTCTTGCAGAAGTTGTCCTTGAGGGGGCATCGCAGGAATACTTTGCCAGACAGACATCGGCAACGGGTGTTGTGATGGGGATTGGCTGGTGGGGTGATTGCAAAAAGGAAAGAGGTGTCCATGAGAGCGGTACAGATGTTGGCGATGGCGGCTGTTTGTGCGACTGCGGCGACGGGATGGGCGCGGACGATGACCGTGACCTCCAATAACCGGGACATGGTGTCCCTGGCTTTTGGCCAGCCCGACGGCACGAACTACACGCTTTGCGTGGCCTACGGCGATGTCAGTGGCGGCGAGAACAAGTACAAGTGGGCTTCCTTCAGACGGAACGTGGCCACGATTGCAGCTGATCAGACGACGTTTACCTATCTTTTGCCGAGTGACTTTACCTCGGGCATGTTTTATCGCTTCTTCCTGTTGCAGACCGAGAATCTGCCCTACGAACGGGAGTTGGCGTACATCGCCTCGACGTCGACCGCGTATGGTACGAGTCCGGGTACGCAGTTTATCGACACCGGGATCGTCGGCAAGAGTGGCACCAAAATGGACGCTAACTATGTTTGGCTCGCGGGCAACGACAGCACCATCCTGGGTGCGCGCGCGGATAACACCCGATACTACCTGAGTCATATGTACTGGAACTCAGACTGGTATGTGGGTTACAATGCCTGGGTGTGTGCCAAGAATAATGTAGGTTATAAAGCCGGCGACGCCTTCCATGTCGTCTGCGAACTGAAGAAGGGCGTGCAGTCGCTGGTGGTCAACGATCAGCAGTTGTACCATACGACGTTTTCGGACACTTACGACACCAAGTTGAATCTGTATGTTTTCGGCTGCAACTATAACGGAGTGCCGAAAGTGTGCATCAAGGCGCAGCTCTTCGACATGAAGATCTGGCAGGACGATGTTTTGAAGCGCAGTTATCGTCCGGTCGTCCTCGCGAATGGCGATGGCGCACTCTATGATGAAGTCACGGATGCGATCTTTACCAATGGAAGTTCGACCCCGTTCGTCCTAGGTGACGCGACGGACGAGGAGAATCGTCGCGGCATTGTCCGCGCGATGTCGCCGGTGCTCGAAGTGTTGACCGACGAAGAGTCTAAAATCCCGGTCACCTCCTACTGGGAAGGCGGTGTGGACGGGGATCTCAGCAAGGACGGTAACTGGCGTTCCATCAACCGTGCCGGTGAAGAAGTGGCGTTGGCGCCGGTCAGCACCACTGTTGTGCATTTCAGCGGAACGGTGAATGCGAGTTGGGCGAGTACGTCTGGTACGCTCGGCGCGGCGAAGATCGTCTGCGAGGACGTGCACCTCGCCACCAACTGCGACTGGCGCGTGTTCGGATCGGTGCCGTTCGAGGGCAATCTTGATCTGAATGGCTGGAAGCTGAAGCTGGCGGGACTGACGGGCACGGGTGCGATCACGGACCGTCCGCTCGTCGCGGCCGGCTACGAGGCGCTTGACTACATCGAGGAGACAGATCTGAAGACCCATATCGACACCGGCGTGGTTGGTGCCACGGGTGTCACGGTGGAAATCGACGTGATGGGATTTAACATGTATTACGACAGTTGCGTGGTGGGATCCCGCTCGGGTGGTACGCGTTTCCTGCCGTTCTGGGGTCTGCGTAACCGCGTTTGCTTCGGCTATAGGGATTTCAAGGGTGGTGGCGTCTCCTCCCCGGGTTTTCCGAATGACGATTTCACACAGGGAAAACGGTATGTCGGCTACAACCGCATGCGTGACGGCAGCCAGAACACGTACATGAACGGCATACGGACCTGCAATGGTACCATTGAGGGTGAATATAATACGGGTAAGAGCATTTACATCTTCTGCATGAACTACGATGACAAAGCAGATTATTATGCCCCTGCGCGGCTGTATGCGGCGCGGTTCTGGACGGGCGGCGGGACGCAGCTGGTGCGTGATTTCGTGCCGGTGAGACAGACCTCCGATGGTGCTCTCGGCCTCTACGACAAGGTGGAGGGGACGTTCTACGCCAAGCAGGGGACGGGTTCGTTCAATGCGGGTGCGGCGGTGGCCGCACCGGTGGGTCCGGCAGGCGAGTTGTGGATCGATGTCGCGGAAGGCGCGACCAACGTGAACACCGGTGTGGTGATCGCGGGAGGGGCGAAGCTGGTGAAGTCGGGTAAGGGTGCCTATCGGACGATGGTCCTGAACCAGACCTACACGGGCGGTACACGGGTCGCGGACGGTGTCTTCGACCAGGGCGTCAACAGCACCAATGATTCGATGCCGTTGGGCCAGAATGAAGTCACGGTCGTCTTCGACAAGGAAGCGGACATCGAGTGGAATGACGGGTGCTACTTCTCCTGGGAGACGCGTCCCGCGAACACGACGTTCACCTTGTCGCAGAAGATGTTGTTCAAGGGGTTCGTCTTGATTGAAAAGTCGGACGGCATCTACATCAGGAAACCGAAATTTTACATTTTCTTCCGATAGGTGAATACGGGGAGGTTGGAACGGTCACTTGTCAATAAAGGAGCAAACAATGCAGGGTTCGACAGTTGGGAAGAGTCTTTTTGTGTTGGCGGTGACGATGGGGGTCACCGGTTTTGCGCGCACGGTAAATGTGACGGCTTGTACAAACGGTATCGCCGAATTGTCCTTCGGACAGCCGGACGGTAAGGTATATCGTCTCGCGCTGGGGCGGGGCGCGGCCGATGCGGGTTCCGACTTTAAGGCGTGGGATACCTTTGATGTCTTTAGCGACGTCGAGGCGACGGCGACCTCTATGACATTTGCGATTCCCGAGGGCGAACACCGCTTCGGGCGGTTCTTCCTCGTCGATACCGCGCTGCCGATTGCGAAGCGGCTCACGTTCGTTGAATCCACGCAGACCCAGTGGATCGATACGGAAGTGCAGGCCCGTTCGCCTGTACGCGTGCTTTTGGATCTGGCGACGCCGGAAGAACACGGAAAAACCACCAAGTACGAAGACACGACGGTTATCGGCGCCCGTAACGGCAATACGAGATTCTTCCCGGTCCATCGAAACTATATCTGGTGGCAGGGTGGTACGTATGATCCCGCTCTCTGTCAGGAGGTGGGTGGTTGGATCGCGCCGGGAGGTAGCTCTTGGCTGTATCACCGAGAGCGCCACCAGTATGTCGATTCGTACATTGGGTCTCCCAAGCGAACGCTTGATATTCGCGATAGTTCCCATTATGATACCGCACGCGATTTTTCAAGTCCTGTCGATCTTGGGATCAGCATGTACCTGTTCGGCGCGAACTATGGCGGCGCGAAACAGCTCTGCCGTATTCGTCTCTATGGTTGTAAAATCTGGCAAGATGGCGTGTTGCGTCGTGACTACTATCCGGCGGAAGACGCGAACGGCAAGGCGGGCCTCTATGACGTGGTATCGCACACGTTCTACAAGAATCGCGGCTCGGGCGCCGATTTCACGAAGGGGACGGAACTCCCGTTTGAACCGTGGCTCTTTCCGGCCGTTGCAGAGACGGACCTCGTGATGATTCGCGAGCCGGGTGCGCTCGTGGGGAAATGGGATTTCAACAACTATGATGCTGCGACGGCCGATGACGCGGGAATCCTCCAGGCGACGGTGGGTTCGGATGGCGTGGCAAACGGCAGCATTTCGGTGGTAAATACGGGACTTGGTACGGGAGACTGGGGCGTTCAGATCCCGAACTTGAGCCAGGTCCGACTTCCGCTCCCCGTAGGGACGCTTGCGGATGGCTCCTGGACGATGAAAATCCGCTTTATGGCGCCCGCCGCTGGAAGTGGTACGCAACGGTCGATCTTCAAGCTCGATGGCGCTGATGCTGACGGAGACGAGTTGTTCATCGACCAGTCTGAGAAGATCGGTTTCGGCGCGGACGACTACACCTTGTCCGTCACGCCCGATGTGTGGCACACGCTGACGGTCTCGGGCGGCCCTGCTCGCTGGGATGCCCTTTTGGACGGTACATGTGTCGCTTCGAGAAATGTTGACGCAACGACCTATTTCAATGGACACGGCAGCGTGATCATCGGAGCTGATACGGCCGATAGCAATGCGGTACTCGTTTTCTCGTCTGTGGAAATCTGGAAAGCAGGCGGCGCGGGCGAAGCGCGGCTTGAACAGTTCACGAAAGACGGCCTGACGGGCGAATGGACGTTCCCCGCGGCGAATCCCCTTCGGGCGGCGAAGGGACGCGATCTTGAGCGCAGCTGCGGGCTCTTTGACGGCACCATTCCGGAAACGGTTGTGACCGACGGTGTTCTTTCGGGCGACACCGGTGTGCGGCTGCCTGCCTATTATGGCTACCGTTGCTACCACGGATTGCCGCTCAATGCCAGCTACTCGGTGGTGGTGGATGCACGCGTCAATACGAGTTCCCTTGCTTCCGTTTTCAATCCAAGTACCTATCACACCACTGACAGCGCTTTCTTCCTTCGGGTGGAGTCCGGAAAGACGAGGGCCTGGGTCAGCAGCGGGACTTGGATCGATACTGGGGTCGGCCCCAGTACCTGGGTACGCTGTGTGCTCACCTACACGCATGGCGGAAACAAGACGCTTTACGTTAACGGGCGAAAACTTGATTCACGGGCGTTTGATCGGATGAAGGTCACGAATGACGCATTCTGGTTCGCTTTGGATAATAACCTTACTGGCCGCACGGTTGAGGACAATCCGATTGACATCGGTTACGCCGCCATCTACAGCCGCGTGCTGACGGATGCGGAAGTGGCCGAACTCCATTCGCATCCGACGGCGCATACGGGGCCGACGGATGCAGTAACGCCCCTTATTTCGCCGGTGGGCGTGTGGGAGCGGGAGGACGGATTGCTCGTTTCGCGTGTCGACGATGCCCCTGCTTTGACCGTGCAGGCCGACGGTGGCTATGCGTTGACCCAGTCGACCGCGCCCGCAGGGATGACGGTTGTCGTGGATGTCAAGCCGTCATACGTACAATCGAAGAGCTGTGTGATCATGGCGAATGCGGACGGCGTGGCGACGGGCGTCTATGGTACGGCCGGCAACCTGAACGGCTGCCTTGCGACCACGACGACGCCTTCGATCTTCGCAGCGGGTACGGGTGATGCCGGTACCGCCGACTGGGGCGGTTGTACCTACGAACCGCTCCGCCGTGGTCTGGAACAGCGGGTGGCAATTACCTGGGATGGACAGGGCCATGTGCGCTACTATATGAACGGAAAGCTTCTCTGCCAGCAGGATCCCACGGCGGCAAATGCCTCTGCGATGCCGTCGGCGACGATGACATTCCTTTCGGGATTTGGCCGCACTGTCTCGCGTCTGACGGTGTACAACGATGCGCTGACGCCGTTTGAAGTGGCGTCCCTCGGTGGATTCGAGATGGTTCCGCCTCCGCCCGGCAGCGTGATCCTGTTGAGATAATGACCGACAAACTTGTTTGTGAGGTAATAGTTGACGTTGAGGCGGATGAAAATAATTTTAAAAGAAGTGAGGATTTCAATGAAAGTACGCTTCTTTAAAGGCGGTTTCATCGCGGGACTGCTGGTTCTTGGTGTCAGTATGGGTGCCCAGGCGCGTTCAGTGTCGGTGGTGTCCGTTTCGGACGACGTGGTTACACTGAACTTCGGCGCGGGCGACGGCAAGGCCTACAAGCTCGCCGTGGCTCGCGGCGCGTATGATGCTGGCGATGTGCGTGCGGACTGGGATGCCATCGAGATCATTGGCGATGTCGCCGTCGACCAGAGTTCGGCCACCTGGACGGTTCCGAAAGGAGAGTACCGTTACGCGCGGTTCTTTCTGTTGGACACGGATCTGCCGTTCACGAAAAGTTGTGCATTCGTGCGGTCCAACTACAAATGTTGGATCGACACGGGCGTACAAGCGCGTTCGGGTGTTCGGGCTGAGTTGGATATGACAGCGAAAGCCAAAGGTTTCATCCTGACCGAGAAACCGGACGGCATCTACATCAACCACCCGGAATTCTACATTTTCGTGCGATAGCGCGGGCTAGGTTTTAGGTGTTAGCTTTTAGTGTCCGACTGCCCAACACGGTGAGCGGACGATTGGAAAAAGGAAAGAGTTGTTTATGAATATGAAGACGATAAAGAAGTTGGCGATGGCGGCGGTTTGCGCGACCGCGGCGACGGGATGGGCGCGGACGGTGTCCGTGGTCTCGATTGGCGCTAATGCAGATGTGACGTTGGCCTTTGGTGAGCCCAACGGCACCAACTACACGCTCTGCGTGGCCTACGGTAGTACCAACGGCGGCGATGACAAGTACAATTGGGATTCGTTCGAGCAGATAGGTCCGATCGCTGATAACCAGACGACTTACACCTTTTCCATGCCGAGCTACAAGTTCTCGAATAAGTACTATCGCTTCTACCTGCTCGAGACCGAGAATCTGCCCTACGCACGGGAATTAAAGTACATTGCCTCTAATAGAACTAGTGGACAGTTCATCGACACTGAGATCGAAGGCAAGTTGGGAATCACAATGGAGTGCAACATTGTCTGGCTCGAAGGAGCTGACAGTATTTTTTTAGGGGCGCGTAACGGCACAAACGGCAGATTCCATGTAGGTTATGTGCATTCGGCTGGAACGGGTTATATATCGTTTGGCTTTGGTTTGGGGGATTACTGGAATTATTTCGATTCTGCAGCTAAATGGCAAACAGCTTCCCACACTCCTTTCCATGTTGTCTCTGCAATGAAAAACAACTTGCGGCAAGTCGTGGTTAATGGTACGCAAATGTGCAGTTTTAATACTTCGAATTCGAGTGCCACTACTGGACGGAGCATGTATGTTTTCTGCAACCATGACGGTAGTAGCGCGAGTAGCGGCGGGAAGATGCAGCTCTTCGACATGAAGATCTGGCGGGACGACGGGAACGGCGACGTATTGGTGCGTAATTATCGCCCAGTCTATGTGGATGGCGATGGCGCGCTCTATGATGAAGTTTCGGGGAGAGTCTTCAAAAATGGTAGTTCGTACAAGTTCGATGTGGGCGAGTTCGAAGAACCGAAACAGGGACGCAGCGGCGTAGTGCGGGCGATGTCGGAGGTGAACGCATTTCTTCCCCCGGAAGTACTCATGATTCCGGTCGTCTCCTACTGGGTCGGCGGGGACGGGGATCTCGCCAACGCCGCCAACTGGTGTTCCACCAACGTCATTGGCGTTGGCGTGCAGGCGGTGCCGGTCAGCACCACCGAGGTGCATTTCAGCGGAACAGTCAATGCGTGCTGGGCGAACGCGTCCGATACGCTCGGTGCGGCGAAGATCGTCTGCGATGGTGCGCATCTCGCTGGTAACTGTGACTGGCGCGTGTTCGGGTCGGTGCCGTTCGAGGGCAATCTCAATCTGAATGGCTGGAAGCTGCAGTTGGCGGGACTGACGGGCACGGGTGCGATCACGGATCGTCCGTTCGCCGTGGCCGGCTACGAGGCGCTTGACTACATCGAGTCGACTGGGGGCAACTACATCAATACCGGCGTGACCGGAGCTCCGGGTGCCACGGTGGAAATCGACATGATGGGGGTTCAATCCATGGCCTACGATTTGTGCGTGGTGGGATCCCGCAAGGGGGGCATGCGCTTCCTGCCGTTCTGGGCGGTCCACAACAGCGTTTGCTTTGGCTACAATGCGTTCAAGGGTGGCGACAACTACGGTCATCACGCGAACGACGGTTTCGTGCAAAATAAACGGTATGTCGGCTACAATCGCATGCGCGACGGCATCCAGAACACGTACATGAACGGTCTGCATGCCCATCACGGCGACATTGCCGGCGAATACGATACGGGATTGAACATGTATATTTTCTCCATGAACTACGATGGCACGGCAAATTACTTTTCCAGGATGCGGCTGTATGCGGCCCGGTTCTGGACGGGCGGCGGGGCGCAGCTGGTGCGCGATTTCGTGCCGGCGAAGCGGTCCTCTGATGGTGTCCTCGGTCTCTACGACAAGGTGAATGGAAACTTCCATGAGAAGCAGGGTACGGGCTCATTCAATGCGGGCGCGGTGGTTCCGGCGTCGGGGACGTCGGGCGAGTTGTGGGTGGAGGTCCCGAAAGGCGTGACATGCGTGAACACGGGTGTGGTGATTGGGGGAAGTGCGAAGCTGGTGAAGTCGGGCAAGGGCGTCTATCGGACGATGGTCCTGAACCAGACCTACACGGGCGGTACCCGGGTTGCGGACGGCACCTTCGACCAGGGCGTCACCAGTGCCAATGATTCGATGCCGTTGGGCCAGAATGAAGTTACGGTCGTCTTCGACAAGGAAGCGGGTGTCAAATGGAACGATGGGTACTACTTCACGTGGGAGACGCGTCCCGCGAACACCACGTTCACCTTGTCGCCGGCGATGCGATTCAAGGGGTTTGCCCTGGTTGAAAGAACGGACGGTATCTTTATCAAACAGCAACCGGAAGTCCTTATTATCGTTCGGTAGTACGGGTTAGGTTTTAGGGATTAGGTTTTAGGTTTTAGGAGTTAGGTTTTAGGGGTTAGGGGTTAGGTTTTAGGTGTTAGGTTTTAGGGGGTAGTTCGTTCGCGGCGGTCGTGCGGACTAAAACCTGAAACCTAAAACCTAAAACCTAGATTTGCTCGTGGTCAAAGGGCGGTGGATTTGGTATAATGTCTGCAAATGAAGGGCATCTGTACAGATAATCCAGGCATTGAGAACCTGATCTCAAAAGGTCTTGTGTACGTCGACAAGACGGACGCGCTTTATGCGCTTATCTCCGATCCTGCCGCGAGCCAGTTCTTCCTGTCGCGTCCGCGGCGCTTCGGGAAGTCGCTCATGATCGACACGCTGTTGGAGATATTCCAGGGGCGGCGCGAGCTCTTCAAGGACACTTTCATCGGCCGGAGCGACTATGACTGGCCCGTTTATCCGGTCATTCATCTTGACCTTTCCAAGGTCGTCGCCTCCACGCCCGAGATTCTGGAGGTGAAGCTCGAGGATATCATCTCGAACCTTGCACAGAATTTCGGCGTGCCGTTCGATCGATCCATCCCCAGCGGAGACAATTTTGAGAATCTGATCAATCATGTCGCGGAGACAACCGAGAAGAAGCAGGTGGTCGTGCTCGTCGACGAATACGATGCGCCGGTGAACGGATTCATCAATGACCCCGAGAAGCTGATGGCGTTCCGGGATGTGATGCACCAGTTCTTCCTCGTCCTCAAGGCGAATGTCAAGCGCATCCGGTTTCTGATGGCGACGGGGGTGACGCGCTTCACGAAGATTTCGCTCTTCTCGTGCCTCAACAATCCGACGGACCTGACGATGGACTCTCGTGCGGCGCGACTCTGCGGCTACACGCCGGAGGAAATCGAGACGAACTTCCACGAGCACATCCAGGCGTTCGCGGACAAGAAGGGCATCACTTACGAGGCGATGTTCAAGCAGCTTCTCGACTGGTACGACTCGTACCGGTTCTCGCATTTGAGTGAAATTCGGGTCTGCAATCCCGTTTCGTTCGGTAAGGCCCTCGTCAACCATTCTTTGGAGAACTACTGGGAGTCGACAGGGCTTGCCTCGGCGGCGGTGCGGGAGATCCGCGAGTCGAAGGAGCTGATCACCGACTGGAACGGTGTGCGCGTGGTGCGTTCGCGGCTTGATTCGTCCGACCAGCCGACGGTGAGCCTGGTGTCGCTGCTCTATCAGACGGGCTATTTGACGATTGACACGGTGACGTCCAGCGGGATGATCGTTCTTCGCGTGCCCAACAAGGAGGTGATGGATTCCGTCTTGAACGGGACGATCGCCAACCTGCTCGGCAACAAATGCGACGACTTCGTCGCCGATGCCGACATGGCGCGGGAGGAGTTGCTGGCGAACGGCATGGATTTCGTCCTGGAGAAGTCGCTCGTTGCCTGTTTCGCTCGCATTCCGCACGAGTGGAAGCTCGCGAGCGAGGCCGAGGCGAAGCGGTTCTTCCAGCTCTACTGCCACTTCCTCGGGGCGAAGATCAAGGGCGAGCATGAAAACCACCTCGGGCGGGCGGATGCGGTCCTGGAGCTGCCGAACGGGGTTTATCTCTTCGAGTTCAAGTACGCGAAGTCGTCCGCGGAGGCGCTCGAGCAGATCAAATCGCGTGGCTATGCCGACGCCTACAAAGATGATTCGCGTCCAGTGTGGCTGATCGGCTGCAACTACAATCCCGAAACGCGTAGCCTGGATAAGCCGGCTATCGAATCTCTATCGGGGCGGTGACCGTAACCAATGATTCGATGCCGCTGGGTCAGAATGAAGTCACGGCCGCCTTCGACAAGGAAGCGTGTGTCAAATGGAACGATGGGTACTACTTCTGCGGTAAGATGAAACGGTTGGCGATATTCTTTACGGTTTGCCTGACGACGAAATTGATTCTGGATTTTTTGCCGGATTCGGTTGTGCTTGTATCGTTCTGCCGGGTTCCTGCGGAGGTCGCCGCGTTCTACTATGGCGTGCCGCTGGAAACCGGCACGCTTGTTTTTACGGCAAGAGGCGTGACGCTGGCTGTGACGCGTGCGTGCGCCGCGACTGATTTCTTTTCGCTCGTTTTTGCGGTTCTCCTCACGGCGCGGCTCCTTCGCCCGTGCGGGTGGCTCCGGGTGGTCCTTTCCGCAGTCGAGGCCTGGACCCTTGCGCTCGTTGTCAACTCGCTTCGCGTCATCGCCCTCGTGCCGGTGGAGTCGGTCTTCCCCAAAAACCAGGCGCCCGTCGTCCATCTGCTCGTGGGTATCGCATTTTTCTTGCCTGTTTTTGCGTACATTTGGTATCATTCTTTTCGGGAGGTAAAAGATGGAAGAAAAAACTGAAGAAGTCAATCTGTTTGCCCATCCGCTCACTTTCGTATTGACGCACATCGTGTTCCCGTTTTTTGCGATCGGGGCGCTCGGCTACATCTATTGGCTGACGGTCGAGGCGTTGGATAAGCCGTTTGGCACGCAGATGCTGGTGGCGCTGGGCGCCGCCGTGGCGATTCCCGTGGCGGCGGCGTTGCGGTTGATGGTCGGCCCGAAACGCATCGGCGTGGGCACGCAGCTCGCCTTTGCGTTCTTCCTCGTTGTCTTCGCCTATTTCTCGTGTCCGCTTATCGGAAAAGCGACGGGCAAGGTCGATTCCTGGATCATCGGCCCGACCGCCTTCCTCTCGTACTTCATCGGCATTGTTCCGCCGATCTTCGCCGGCGTGGCCCGGCTGGCGACGGCGAATTGGAAGATGGGGCTAGGGGAGGATATCGCGCTCTCGGCGGGTCTTGTCGTCTTCGGGCCGCTGGTTGTCTATGGGATTGTTCAAGCCTTGAATTTCACGCACTCTTTGTCGCGACGGGGTGATTGGACAGCTTCGAAGACGGCGGAGGCCGTGTTGGCCCATCTGATGGCCGTCGGCGTCGTCGTCGGTCTGCTGGTTTTGTTTGTCGGTCTCTGCCGTCTCCTTCATTTGATCGGCACCCGGCTGGGGAATCGGAACGCGGATGCCAAACGGATTGTCGGGGCGCTCATTTTCGGACTCCTTCTCCCGTGGCTGGGACTCGCCCTCAATCAGCGCATTCCGTTCCCGGCCGACTTCGCGAATCCGTTGCCGTGGATTCTCTCGGGGGTGACGACGGTGGCGATGCTGCTGCCGACGAAGCCGACGCGCGCCGGGCTGGCGCTCTGGTTCCTGAAATTGTCGATGGCGCCTTTTGTTCTTTATTTCTTCCTTTTGTTCGTTCCGTTCTTGCCGCTCGCGATCATTGCGATTCTGGCGATGGGCATGGGGTTCCTCATTCTCGCCCCGACGCTGCTCTTCCGGTACTATACGGCCGACGTCTACAATTCGTGGAAGGTTCTTCGCGGGGCCTATTCGAAAGGGCGGCTGCTGGTTCTCGCCGTACTCGGCTTCCTGGTCATCCCGACCGGGTTCGTGGTGGACGTGGAGATCGAGCGTGCCGGGTTGAAGGCGCTCGTCAAATGGCACACGGAGGAGGACTTCGACGCGCCGCCGGCGCCACTCCCCGTCTCGCAGCGGCAGGCCGAACGCATCGTCAAGAACGCCAACGACTTCGCGGAGGGCGCGGAAATCCCGTTCCTCTCGGCGTGGCGGACCTTCCGCGTCTACGACGGCCTCTACATGGCCGATGCGCTACGGCAGGAACTCAATCAGCGCATCCTCCACAAGAAGCTCACCAAGGAGCAACTCGATTGGAATCGGAGCCGCAATTTCTTCGCGGCGGGCCTGTTCGGCGCCAACGAGGGGCGGCGCGGCAACCGCAATCAATTGCGTTCGATGGGACGCCCGCCCACGACGCGGCTCTTCTCGGCGACCTGCGACTCGAAGGGAGAGGGACTGTATCTCCTGAAGGTCCACGCCCAGCAGGATTTGACGGACAAGATGTCGCCTCCCCGCGATCAGGAATTCATCGCACCGTTCCGTCTGCCGGCCGGCGTGTGGATCGAAGGAATGCGCCTTAAGATGGACGACGGCACGTGGAAGACGGCGCGGGCGAGCGAACGCAAGGCGGCGGAGTTCGTCTACCGTCACATTACCGAACAACGGCGCGATCCGTCGATCATCACGCTCGATACGCCGACGAGCGGCACGCTCAAGATCTTCCCGGTGGGTGAGCAGGGCCGTGATGTGGAGATCACCTTGCGTACGGCGGCGGCGTGTGGCCCGCTCGACGGGCCGATCTGGATCGGCGAGAAGGCCGTGGGGGGCACTTTTCAGGTGTGGAGTGGACTGTGCTCGGGACTCGTGACGGCGAAGGATGCGGCGGTGACGCTCCTTTCGTCCCATTGCATGAACTCCCATACGAATGAACTCGTCAAGGTGGTGCAGGATCGCGAGGTCAAACGCTTTTCGCTCGACGACCCGACATTCAAGAGCGACCTGCGCCGGTTTGTGCGTACGCAGGCCAATGCGCTGACGACGAATGCGCTTGTTCGGGTCCCCACTTTTGAATTCAAGCGCTTTGTGCCCGAGCGGCATGTGTACAAGGACGGCAAGCATACGCGGACCCCCGCCACGAATGAGGTCTTCAGCGTGTTGACGGCGCAGCATGTGCCGGAGTCGTTCCTCGCGACGCTTCGACGCGAATTCCCGGGCGTGGCGGCGTTTGGGGATCGTCCGGTCGACGGATGGTACTTTTGGACGACGGAGGCGGGCGGTAAGGTGGCGGTGCCGTACCGCAGGGGCGAGGGGGCCTTGGTCTTCGCGAAAGTGAAAGGCGCAGAAGAGGACAGTAGCGCGTGGTCCGACGGGGCGAAGCTCTGGGCGCGTGAGAACGAGGCATTCCGCAAACCGGCGCTGGACGTGCGGAAAGAGCTGCTGGACGGTACGCGGCGGACGGGCGTGTTGACGACGCAAAGCGCCTATTTGGCCGTCGAGACGTCGGCACAGGAAAAGGCCCTCAAGCAAAAGGAGATGGAGGCGCTGATGGGAAACAAGTCGTTCGACTTCGAGGAACCGAGTTCGGGCGATGCGCCAGGTCTGTTGCTTCTCCTCGGTGGTTTCCTTGTCGTTCTCGTCGTCGCGCGAATCCGACGTTTGCAGGCAAAGGGGGCCTGTCCCCGGGATTAACGGGTCTCGATTGGGGCGGTGGCCTGTTCCAGACGGCGGGCCATTGCCTGCGTGGCGATGAGACGGGGCGAAGAGGGCGTGTCCGGAATCCAAAGCGCGAGGGCTTGAGGGTAGTAGGTCGCGAGGAAGGCTGCACCTTCGTCGGGGCCGAGGACGAAGAGCGTGGTGGAGAGTCCGTCGGCGAGGGTGGCTCCGTAGGCGGACGGCGTGATCACGGTGACGCCGGCGATGCCGTGCGTCGGTTCTCCTGTTCGTCCGTCGAGGATATGCGAGAGGCGTTTGTCGTCCTTTTCAATGAAACGTTCGTAATTTCCGCTGGTGGCGACCGACTCGCCGTTGGTGAGTACGACGACGGCGCAGAATGCGGGCTGGGACGCGTCGCGACAGGAGAACGGATTGCGGATGCCCGTCCGCCAGGGTCTGTCCCCCAGCACGCGCAAGTTGCCGCCGAGGTCGAGCAGGAGGGATTCCGACGGCCCCGTGGCGATCTGCTTCGCGGCGAAATCGACGGCGAATCCCTTTGCAATGGCCCCGAGGTCGAAAGATGCATAGGTGCCGCGGCGTCCGATGCCGAGTGTCCGCAGAGTGCGTCCCACAGCGGGATTGAAGGCGTTCTTCGATTCGCGGGCGAGGCGCAGGGCTGCCGCATAGCAGGGGCGCACATCGGGCGAGGCGGCGGACAGCCAGTTCGTACAGCCGTCGGCGGCGAGGCGCGAGAGTTCCGATGTCGGGTCCCAGGCGGAGAGGCGCGATTCCAGGTGGGTGTAGCTGTCGCGGACGCGTGCGATCAGGTCGTCTTCATGCGCAAGGTTCCCCCGTACCGTCACTTGCGCGATCGTCCCCATGGAAGGCCACCGGAAGGTTCGGCTGTCGTCGCGCGTCTGCCGGTTGTGCAGAACGCAGGCCGTAGCCAAGGCAAGAACGGCGAAACCCAATGTAAGGATTTTCCTGTTCACGGCAGTCAGACCTCGGGCAGAAAGGGTTTGAAGTCGTCGGGCAGGGGGGCTTCGAAGGCGAGAGGCTCCCGCGAGACGGGATGCTTCAGCGCGAGGCGCCAGGCGTGCAGCAGCTGCCGCGTCGGGATGGGGGTGAGACGCTTGTCCCAGCCGGGGCGCCCGTACAGCGGATCGCCCGCGATGGGCGTGCCCAGCGTCGATGCCATGTGTACGCGGATCTGGTGGGTGCGACCCGTGAGGATGGTGCATTCAACGCACGAGAGGGGACCCGTTGACGCGGTTGTGCGGTAATCGGTGAGGGCGACCTTGCCGTTCTTTTGAACGACGGCCATCTTCTTGCGGTCGAAGGGACAACGACCGATGAGATTCTCGATGCGTCCTTCCCGCGGGGAAGGACACCCGTGTACGAGCGCGAGATAGGTTTTGCGGATGTTCGCGTGGGAGGCGAATTCCTTCGTGAGAACGTCCATCGCGCATTGCGACTTGGCCACGACCATCACGCCCGAGGTGTCCTGGTCCAGACGATGGACGATGCCGGGACGTGCGACGCCGCCGATGCCGCCGAGGGCGGGACAATGATGCAGCAGCGCGTTGACGAGCGTGCCGTTGAGGTGTCCGGGCGCCGGATGCACGACGAGTCCCGCCGGCTTGTTGAGCGCGAGCAGGTCGTCGTCCTCGAACAGGATGTCGAGCGGGATGTCCTCCGGTTCCGGTTCGGCGGGAACAGGCGGCGGGATTTCCACTGTGACCAATTCGCCGGGGTGGGTCTTCGTGTTCGCGCGCAGGACGGGTGTGCCGTTCAGTTTGACGAAACCGGCTTTCATCAATCCCTGGATGCGCGCACGCGAAAATCCTTCGCAGGCCTGCGTCAACCAGGTGTCGAGGCGGTCAATGCCGTCCGGCGGTACAATGAATTCCTTGATTTCGCCGTCCATTACCAGAAGTTCCAAAGTCCGTACACGATCACATAGAGGGCAAGGAGCAGATTCGTGAGCACATGCGCCAGAATCGCAGCAAAAAGGCCACAGCGGATGTAGAGGAGCCCATAGATTGCGCCCGCAAGAGCCGCCGCCAGCGGCCGGTCGTGTTCGAGCAGGAAGAGAAAGATCATCCACAGAAAGGCCGAGGCGTCGAAGTTCGTGCGCGGCACGACGAGGAAGTCGCGTTTCTGCAGCCAGCGGTAGAGGAACGACCGGAAGAAGATCTCCTCCGCCGGGGCGATGATGAACGCACTGCCGATCAGTTTGGCGAGGGTCAGTGTCCAGCCGCAGACCGCCGGGTCGTAGGGCGATGGTTCCGTTGAAGGCGTCGGAGGGGAGCCGAGCGGCCAGCAGCACCAGGTGCAGTAGAAAGTCGATTTTTCGGGAACGACCCAGAGGATGAATACAAGAAGTCCGCCCAGAAGTCCCCACAGGCTCGCGCCGAACAGGCTCGGGCGCGGCGACGGACTCTCCGCCTGGCGACGGAACCGCGGCAGAAAGACGGTGAGCAGAACGAGCAGGGTCGCCGCACTGCGCAGGGCGTAAGTACCGGCCGTTGCGGGCAGAAGGGTCTGAAGGCCGATCCACGTCGCAAAGGGCGCACAGAAGGCGAGGATGTTTTTAGATTCGCGTGTCACGTCCCTATTGTACCATATCGGCATAAAATATGGTATAATAAAGGGCGAGGAACCGATTGTCGTGGAGGGACTGCTGCCGAGAGGTCTCGTTCGCGGGAAATGCCACGGCCGGGTTCTCACGGTCAGTTTAAAAAGAAAAACACGGAAAGAAAAATGGAAATCGTCTGTTTGGACCTCGAGGGGGTCTTGGTGCCGGAAATCTGGATTGCGTTTGCGCATCGTACGGGAATCAAGGAGTTCACGCGCACGACGCGTGATGAGCCCGATTACGACAAGCTCATGCACTATCGCATCGAATTGATGGATAAATACGGTTTTGGACTCAAGGAAGTTGTCGATGTGATTGGCGGCATGGAGCCGCTGATCGGCGCGCATGAGTTTCTCGACAAACTGCGGGAACGGACGCAGGTGATGATCCTTTCCGATACGTTCGACCAGTTCGGGCGTCCGCTGATGAAGAAGCTCAACTGGCCCACCTTGTTCTGCAATTCGCTGGAGGTGTCGCGTGATGGCCGGATCACGGGCTACAAGTTGCGTTGCCCGCATACGAAACTCACCACCGTGCGCGCGTTGCAGAGTTGCGGATTTGAAACCATCGCCGCCGGCGACAGTTTCAACGACCTGGAGATGATCCGGGCTTCGAAGGCGGGTTTCCTCTTCCGTTCCACGGAGGCGATCAAAGCCGCGAATCCCGACATCCCGGCGATGGATACCTACGACGATTTTCTCCAGGCGATCTTCGATTCGCTGGAACGCTGATCGCAACGGAAGGTGGTTGAAAGGGGACGCGCATGGGGTTGAATCTTGTTACGAAAACGCCGGGCATGGAGGCGCTGGACCAGCTGTTCCGTATCGGAAACGGTCCGTCTTCTTCCCACTCGATGGGACCGACGCGGGCGAGTGAGATCTTCCTGGCGCGCAACGAAAAGGCTGCGCGCTTTCGCGTGACGCTCTACGGATCGCTTTCGGCCACGGGACGGGGCCACTTCACCGATCAGGCGATTACCGACATTCTCGGGGCCGATCGTACGGAGATCGTCTGGAGCGAGGAGGTCAAACCCTTTCATCCGAACGGCCTTGAACTGGAGGCTTTCTCCGCCGACGGGACGCGGCTTGATCGCTGGCTGTGCTACTCGATCGGCGGTGGAAAGATTTCGGACGAGACAGCTGAAGTCAAGGTCGTGAAAATCTACGCCCTTGACACGATGGACAAGCTGCTCGCCTGGTGCAAGGAGACGGGGCGCCATCTGTGGGAATACTTCGCCGAAGTCGAAGGCGAGGCCGGATGGGACTATCTGCGAAGCGTCTGGCAGCAGATGCTGGCAACGATCGAACGTGGTCTTCACTGTGATGGCGTGCTGCCGGGCGGACTCAACCTGCCGCGGAAGGCGCGATCGCTCCATCTGCTCGCGCGCAAGCTCAATGCGTCCTCGCAGCGGACCTGTCTCATCGCGGCCTACGCCTATGCGTCGAATGAAGAAAACGCGGCGCGCGGACGCGTCGTCACGGCGCCGACGTGCGGGAGCTGCGGGACTTTGCCGGCCGTCTTACGCTATGTGAGCGAACAGTATGGCAGCCGCGAAGAGGAGATTCTCAAGGCACTCGCGGTGGCGGGGCTCATCGGCAATGTCGCGAAGCAGAACGGATCCATCTCCGGCGCGGAGGCGGGATGTCAGGCCGAGGTCGGTGTCGCGTGCGCGATGGCGGCCGGTGCGGCGGCCTACCTGATGGGCGGTACGCCGTTTGAATGCGAATATGCTGCTCAGATGAGTTTGGAACATTGTCTCGGGATGACCTGCGATCCGATCAACGGGCTTGTGCAGATCCCCTGCATTGAACGCAATGTCGTCGCGGCGAATCGGGCGCTCGTTTCCGCAGAACTCGCGATGCTCAGCGATGGCCGTCACCTCGTTTCATTCGACCGTACCATCGAGGTGATGCTGGAGACCGGTCGTGATCTTCCAGCCATCTACCGGGAAACCTCCCACGGCGGTCTCGCCGCTTCCTGGCGCAAGATGTGCTAGAGGTCTATGACAACAACATGGCAGAAGAATGCGATTGAGATCGAGAGCGGCGAGAGGGTCGCCGCCCAGATGCCTGTCATTATATCCGCGAGTCGGGCGACGGATGTGCCGGCGTTCTATTCGGGCTGGTTTATGGAACGTCTTCGGGCCGGTTATGTGAAGTGGTACAATCCGTTCAACGGCGTACCGCTTTACGTGTCGTTCGCGAAGGCGCGGCTTTTCGTTTTCTGGTCGAAGAACCCTGCGCCGATGTTGGCGAAGTTGCCAGAACTGGACGAGTCGCCGATCGATATTCTCGAGCGCGATGGACGGAACTACTACTTCCAGTTTACGATGAACGATTATGATGCGGAACAGATCGAGCCCAAGGTTCCGCCGCTCGAGAACCGCATCCGGACCTTCATCGAGCTTTCAAAGCGGATCAGTCATCACGCGCGCGAGCGCCTCGTCTGGCGGTTCGAACCGCTCATTCTCACAGATGCCCTGACGCCGAAGATTCTGCTTGAACGCATCCGGCGCATCGGCGATCGAATCGCGCCTTACACGTCGCGCCTGGTCTTCAGCTTCGTCGACATCAACGCCTATGCGAAAGTGGCGAAGAACCTCAAGCGAGGCGGCATTGCCGCGCGTGAGTTTGCGCGAGAGGAAATGCTTGAAGTCGCCGAGGGTATCGCAGCGATGACGAAGGAGTGGAACATGTCGGTGGGAACATGCGGTGAACTCGCCGACCTGCCCGGCATCGAACACAACCGCTGCATCGACGACCGTCTGATCATAAAGTGCTTCCCACACGATGTCGAGCTGATGAAATTCATAGGAGCCAAGTGCGTGCCAGGCGATTCGCTCTTTGGCCAACCAGACACCTGGACGCTCAATGCCTACAAGAAAGACAAAGGCCAACGCGAGACCTGCGGCTGCATCCAATCGAAAGACATCGGCGAATACAACACCTGCCCCCACCTCTGCCACTACTGCTACGCCAACGCCAACAATGCCGAGGCGCTTGAGAATTGGAAACAACATCTCACCTGCCCACATGCAGAAACCATCACGGGGAAATGAATGTGCTTGATTCACCGATAGCACACGGGCGCATCTGAATAATTCACCACGCGTCACACGTGTTCGAGCTAACGGCCTGCGGCGTACAAACACGGAGCGCGGCGGAGACACGGTGGCACGGAGAGAATGAGTGGACGCCTTTCGCCGCCATTCATGATTCATCTGCCATCGCGTTGTTTGAATTCAGGAGATTCTACAGGGCTTCCCCTGATTTCGGGATTTTGCACACGCGTGTGCAAAATCTGCCGTGGTCCCACTTGCAACAACTAATGAATATTGACACCCCCGTTGCCCGCGAGTGTTACATCAATGAAGTACTGTGGCGGTTACCTGGAGTTGAACTTGCCCAAGTATCCCTTGGATAATTATCAAGGAGACCAAATGTTTTACGGAAGAGGCTCACAATCATACCGGAAGTCCCATCTTTTGGGGTTGCGGAACACTGTCATATGGGGCAATTACAAAACCCAGTACGGCGGTTGCCCCATGAATGCCGCAGTCGAAAGTGGGTTGTCCGTCCCTGTTACTCTCCAGCCATCCAGTCTGATCTGCTCCGTATTAAAATCAAACATTACATCGCCTGAATCGCTCTCCTGGAAAAACATTTCACGGGAATTCACGCCGACCGTCGTCGTCGCAGCCAGCCGAGGAGCCGCCGCGGCGTCCTCTCCGTGCGCACCGCCGCGGGATCCGCCAGCGCGGGGACGCAATCGGGGTCGAGCCGCAGCGCGAGCGCCGCCT
>JAKSOY010000056.1 GCA_024405255.1 Kiritimatiellia bacterium | reverse complement strand
GGATGTAGAACTGCGGACGATAGCCCTTCATGAACGCCGTGTGGCGGCCGCCCTCTTCCTTCGTGAGGACGTAGACCTGGCCCTTGAACTCGGTGTGCGGGGTGATGGAACCCGGCTTCGCGAGAACCTGACCGCGGCAGACCTCTTCCTTCTTCGTACCACGGAGAAGCGTACCGATGTTGTCACCGGCCTGGCCCTGGTCGAGGAGCTTGCGGAACATCTCAACGCCCGTGACGGCCGTCTTCGCCGTCGGCTTGAGACCGACGATCTCGACTTCGTCGCCCACCTTGACGACACCGCGCTCGACGCGGCCCGTCACCACCGTGCCACGGCCTTCGATCGAGAAGATGTCTTCGATCGGCATGAGGAACGGCTTGTCGAGTTCACGCTCGGGTTCAGGAATGTACGTATCCAGCTGGCTGAGGAGCTCGGTGATGCAGTCGCAGCTCTTCTTCTCTTCGCCCGTCGCATACTTGACGGTGTCGTCGAGGCTGGCGGCCTGCGTGGCCGGATAGGCGGCGCCACGAACGATCGGGGCGTTGTCGCCATCGTACTCGTACTTGGAGAGGAGGTCGCGGACTTCCATTTCGACGAGGTCGAGCATTTCGGCATCGTCAACGAGGTCGCACTTGTTGAGGAACACGACGATCTTCGGCACGCCGACCTGGCGGGCGAGAAGCACGTGCTCACGCGTCTGCGGCATCGCACCGTCAACCGCGGACACAACGAGAATAGCACCATCCATCTGCGCGGCGCCCGTGATCATGTTCTTCACGTAGTCAGCGTGACCGGGGCAGTCGACGTGCGCATAGTGACGGTTTTCCGAAGCGTACTCGACGTGCGAGGACGCAATCGTAAGAATCTTGGTGGCATCACGACGACCAGCCGACTCAGAAGCCTTCGCGACCTGGTCGTACTTGATCTCGCTGCAGAGGCCCTTGAGCGCCTGCACGTGCGTGATGGCGGCCGTGAGAGTGGTCTTACCGTGGTCGACGTGGCCGATCGTGCCGACGTTCACGTGCGGCTTACCGCCGCGATCGAATGTTTCCTTAGCCATTTTGGACTCCTGTGAGTTGTGTTACCTTGTTCGTCAAAACTGGAGCCACCTAGCGGAATCGAACCGCCGACCTCATCCTTACCAAGGATGTGCTCTACCTACTGAGCTAAAGTGGCTTTTTTTGACAAGCCCGACTATTGTATCAAAATGAAGGACGAAAGGCAAGGGCAGATGTGAAAAAAAGTTAAAGGGTTAAAGGTTAAAGATTAAAGGGTTAGAGGGTTAGAGGTACCGGACGCCAAGGGGGGAGAGCGGGTTAAAGGTTAAAGATTAAAGGGTTAGAGGGTTTAAGAATAAGGATTCTAAGGGGGATGAAGGGAATAGTAGAAGGCTATTTTTTCTTGGTCGGGATTGGAATCGGGACTTCGACGGACGGATCGGACGCACGTTTGCAGATTCGCGCGGCATAGGCCTCGCTGTAGCGTTCGCCCGTCGCGGCTTTGTCCGAGCGTCCGTTGTAACGCTGCAACGCCCGCGCCCAGCCGTCGAACGCGCCGTCCGGACGGTTCGAGGCCGGCTGCCCCGAAACGCCGAAGCCTTTGCGCACCAGCAGCATCAGTCCCGCTTTCAGATTACCGGCGCCCGACCCCTCGTTGCGTCGGCGCGGCTCACGCAGCCCCAGGTATTTCTTGTAGTGATTCCAGTCCCCCGGCACATTGACCTGCAGCGGATCGTGCTTCCACGCCGTACGGGAATTCAGATCCCCGCCGCCCGTCTCCTGGATCATGTGCGCCTTGATCTGCGCCGCCGTGAGTTCCTCGATCTTCTCGGCCTGTCCCGGCGTGGAACCCGCCCAGCGCGCACGGCTCTTGTTGAAGTCTTCAACGAACTTCTTGATTTCGCTGTCGTACATCTGATAGCGGCTGTCCTCAAATCCCTTGAAGACCGGCACGCCCTTCTTCACCGTCTTCGCCGCCGAGAGCGGAATCGGTTTCGTCGGTGCCGCGTCCGTTTCCTTCTGTGTCCCCGGCGTCTCCACGGACGCGGTCTCGGGCTCCGACGGACCCGCCGTCTCCTCTTCTTCTTCCGCGGCCGTCAAGGGCGGAGGCGCCACGCGGTCTTCGTTCTTTCCCGTCGTCAGGAAGGAGATCGTCACCGGCACGATCGCCAGGAATCCGAGGACCGCCAAGATCGAAAGGTTTTTCACGCGAGCTTCCTTTCAATGAACGCCACGCCCCGGTCGACGATCCAGTTCATCAGACAGTACGCCGCCGCCACCGAGAGCAGCGGACCAAACGCCGCCAAGGTACGCCCGCACACGATATCCGCCGCCATCGTAAGGTCGCACACGCTGATGGACCCCACCACGCTCGTCCACTGCATCAGCTCGACGAGCTTCACGCGCGAGACCGGCAGCCACGCCTTCGCCCCGTCGCCCGCCGGCACGAGGAAGGCGGCAAACCAGAACGAAAACGCCGCCACGGCAACGGTCCACATCGACGCCGTCGTCAGCAGCAGGCAACTGAACGTCAGAATCACGACCGGCGGCGGCAGGAGCCGCACCACTTCGAGCAAACCGTCGATCCCCTTCTGCACGAATCCCGGCACATGCCGCATCATGAACCGCAGGACCACCGCGCACAAGAATCCGAACACGGCCGAAAGCACCGTCAATGCCAACGTCGTGAAGAATCCGACCGTAAAGAGACGTACGCGCGGATCCTTGATGAGCGTCTTGCTGAAGCCGAGGCGCGTGGACCCCAGCATCATCCCCGACGCGTCGCCGTTGCGCACGAGTACGCGTACGTCGGAATCGAAGTAGTTGTCGGAGGCCAGCATTCCCGCTTCGACTTCGTTCGCATTGTAGTCGTCAATGACGATGTCCAGCTCGCCCGACGCGAGTTCGCCCAGGATTTCCTCGTCCGACCGGCACACGATCTGCGGACGCAGATGCTCGACCTGTGCAAAGCGCCGGATGAACTCGATGTCAAACCCCGCAAGTTCCCCCTGGTCGTCATAGAACGAGGACGGTTCCTCGGTTCCGCTCGTACCGATGCGCAGCACATTTGTCGTCGTATTGTCCACGGGGATCTTCGGCATCGGCACATAGACGTCGCTCTGGCACCAACGGACGAACATGTCGTCATAGTAGCCCGACTTGCGGTAGTTCGCGATGAATCTGTTGAGCCGGTTCAGCAGATCAGGACGCTTCTGCGACACGAGCACCACCCCCGCCGAACGCGTAATCGGCTCGTCGAGCATTTTCAGTCGATGCGGATACGCCCTGAGCGCCACGTTGAGCACGTGTTCGTTGTAGACGAACGCCTCGATCTTCCCCGCCAGAAGCGCCATGAACGCATCGTCGAATTCGTGGAACCCCACGATCTGCGCCCGCGGGAAAGCCCGCCGCGACACCTTTTCGGAATCATACCCCGCCAACACGCCCACACGGCAGTCCTGCCGATTGAGATCTTCCGGCTTCGTGAAATTGTCCGGACGGTCATACCCGCCCGCGCTGATGAGATGCGCAATGGACAACACCACCGCCACAAGCGCGCACACGCCGATGAACTTCAACCCTTTCACGGATGATCCCTCTCTCTTCTCGTTGTCTGTCAGCCGATGAATTCCACTTTCGCGCCAGCAGCCCGCGGAACCGTCCGCGCGAAACGAACCGTCGGCACGCCGAAGAGCATCGCATAGAACGGCGCCCCGCGCGGGATCCCGAAGACGTCCGCAACTTCCGGCACGGCGTCGATGATGATGCGCAGGAATCCGCACCAGCACGAACCATAGCCCGACGCCTGCATCAGCAGATCGAAATACGCACAGGCCGCATCGCAGTCCACCTGCGGCGTCACCGCCTGCGGATCGCCTTCGACGATCAGCAGATGCGGCGCCCCGCGGAAGAACGGATCAAGCGTCGGCTTCTTGCGGATCGCCCCCACCACGCCTTTGAGGAACTCCGGCAACGTCGCCTCTTTCGCGAGCAGGATGTCCACCATCGCCTGGCGCAGCGTATCGAGCTTCGCCCGCGTCGCCACGACCTTGAACGTAAGATTGCGGATGTTGCAGCCGGTCGGCACCGCCTTCAACGTCTCCATCAGTTCGTCAAGGCGCGCACGCGGAATCCCCTCGGTCGCATACTGGCGCACGGACCGCCGGCTGGCGAGCAGATTCGTCAGCATCTCGCCAGTCGGCAGGGGAAGACCCGCGAGCGCCTCGCACTGCGCCGCCGAGACGCCGTTCAGCGTCACGGCCCCTTCCGGACACACCGCCAAACAGTGCGAGCAGGCCATGCAGCCCGCCGCCTTCTCGGCACGCACCGTCGGCCGTCCGGCTTCCATTGCGAGAACGCCCATCGGACACTCTTTCACGCAGGCTCCACAGCCCACGCATTTTTCACTCACGTCAAAGTCCATCTTCTCATCCTCCTTCCAATTTTCCCCTACCCTTCAAACCGTTACCCTTCAACCCTTAATCTTTAACCTTTAACCTTTAACCTTTAATCTTTAACCTAATCACTTCTTCATCCCCAGCGCTTCGCGTACAGCCTGGCCGAACGCCTTCGCCATCGCAGCCATGCCGAGGTCATTCGGGTGGCATCCGTCGACCGTACCTTCGAAGTCGTCGTCCATCTGCGCTTCGGACGACAGGAAATACAGATTCTTCCAGCCTTCCTTGAGCAGTTTCTCGTAGGTCGGCTTCACCAGGGTGTTGCGATCCATGATGCCCTTGCTCTGCGCCGTCTTGCAGTAGACGTCACACCCTTCCACGAGGATGATCGGCGTGTTCGGACGCAGACGGCGCAGATTGCGCACGAACTTCTCGTAACGCTCCGTCATGTGCTGCGGCACCATGTTCCACACGGCATCCATCACATAGCAGCTCGCATCGATTGCCGCGAGATGTTCGCTCATCTCAAGCTCGCCCCTGCCCGAACCCGAGAAGCCGAGGTTCACCACCGGCACGTCGAGGTCGCGTCCGACACGGTTCACGAACGACAGACCCGGACGGCTGCAGCAGCCGCCGTGCGTAATCGAGGTGCCGTAGAAGACGACCGGCTTCGTGACACCGCTCGGATGCGGATACGCCGCCACCTTCGCCTTCGCATCGATGCCGAGCTGGAAGCTGCGGATGCCGTTGTAGAGCGGCAGATTCACGATGCACGGCGTGCCGGGCGTCCAGTCGACCGAGATGCTTCCCCCTGCCTTCGCATTCGAGATGCGGCCCGTCTTCACATACAGCCAACGGCCGCGCTTCGCGTCCCAGCGGTAGATGTCGATGCCCGAAACGCCCGTCGCCGGCATATGGTCCATCGCAAGATTCGCATTGTACGGCACCCACTTGAAGGTGAGGCGCGTCGAATCGGTCACGAAGCGGAACTGCATGCCGGTCGTATGGTGCTTCATCGAACGCACGCCCCCGTTCACCGCCGTGGTCACGGTCTTCGGCAGACGGTCGTAATAGTGGTCGACGTTGTTGAACATGCGCCCTTCGATCGGCAGGTACTGGCCGTCGATCCACTTCGTGCCCGCCGTCACCACGGCCTTCGTCTCGGCCATGTTCGGATCCCACTTCGCGATCTCTTCCTGGCCCGCCTGCGCCACACCCGCCACGAGCGAGCACGCCAACGCGCACGCGAACAAAAACTGCTTCGTCATCTTCATCGTCTTCATTTTCTTCTCTCTTTTCCTGATTGATTGTTTTAAGTTCTGTCCGCCGTTCGGTCAGCGGAGGAAAATCGTTTGCGACTGGCGGAGAATGCGAACGCCGGTTTCATCCGCCACGGCGATCGAACTGGCCCCATACAGCCCCTTCACCTTGAACTTCAGCGTCGTCAGGTTCTCGGGCGGATTCTTCCACGTGACGAAATACGTCCAGACCTGCGGCACACGCCGCTCGCCGAGATCGATCCACACCAACGCATCCGTTTCAAAATCCACCGTGTTGCGCGATTTCACGGAGATGCCCGAGGTGGACCACGCCGCCGTTTTGCCGGAGATGTCAATGGTGGACCCGCTCGCCATCGTGCACCCGTAGAAATTGGGCGAGATCGGCTTGAAGACGCCGTTCACGACCATGTTCGTCGTGCCCGTATTGTAGTCGCCACCGTTGAACACCGCTTCATACCCCTTCACCGTCAGCGGTACCGACGGCTGGAAGGCCGCATTCATACGAAAATCCACATTCGGCGCATCGAACGGCAGCTCGGTCGTGAACCCGCCGCCGCTCGCGACATCAAATGTGCCGGAACATGTCATCGGCTTCCCCCGCCACCTCAGGAAGTTCGTACCGACGGGAATCGTCACCGTCAGACGATGGCCCTGCAAATCCAGAACACCCTCGAAATACAGGCTGTAGTTGCCATTGCCGGCAATCGCGAGGAACGAATCGTCCGTGAGCGTGAGGAACGCATTGAAGGTCTTGCCGCTCGCATACCCCGTCGCGTCATAGAGGGTACCGCCGTCGAGCGTGATCGTATGGTAGCCCCACCAGTAGGACCCGTTCAGGTCCAGCGTGGCGCCCGCGCGCACGACGACCTGAATGGCGCCGTTCACACTGATGCCGCTGCCGCCGAAAGGATTGTCGCCCATCGACGAGGTGAAGCCGTTGCGCATCTTGCCGGACACGATGTCGGTGCCGCCGCGATAGAGCTGCGCCTTCTTCATCGTGATGAACGTGCCCGCACCGTCCTTCACCAGCTTGAGATTCCCCGTGAACGCAATCGTCGCATTGACGAACGTCTCGCCCTCGGCCACGTCGACATGCAGTTCGCCGCCCGTCGCCGAATCCGTCACCGTGAAAACCGCCACGCTCGTACCGTCGCGCCCACGCACGAACAGCTTGTGGCCGTTGAGGTCGATCACGCCGCCCGTCTGCACGTCGTCGAGGTCAAGTCCCCGCCAGTCGCAGTCCGCCTGCAGCGTGACCGTCTTCGTAAACTCCAGCATCGCATACGCGAACGGCGAATCCGCCGGGATGTCGAGCGCGACCGAGCCGCCCAGACGCACGCGCGAGAACTCCTGCGGCGTCTTTCCGGACACCACGGAACCGAACACGTTCGTGCAGGCCCAGTTGCCCGGATTGGTCACGTCGGCGTCCACTGCGCCCGTCCACCAGGCGTCATAGGCCACGTCGGTCTCGTCGGCCGCCGCCTTCGTCCAGATCTGGATCACGATTTCGTCATAGGCCCGCGAACTCAGCGTGGGCGTGTTCTGCGTCCAGGTCCAGTCGATCGACCGATAGCTGTCCGTATAGTGCCCGTCGATGAGATTCTGCTCCACCGCATAGTACTGCTGCGGAAAGATGCCGAGGCCGATTTCGTAGGGATCGTTGCGCCCCGTCGCGAACGCGTTGAACGCGAAGACGGTCTTCGCGGCGAACGGACCTTCATTGCACAGGCGGTGCACCTGCATCGACCCGCGCGGATTCGTCCCCCGCGAATCGTTCCAGTCGAGTCCCGTCGTGAAGGTCTTCACCGGCGAACCCGGCAGGCCGCACGCACGGTTCTCGCTCGTCTCCGGCCAGAATTCAAGCCAGGCGCTCACCGTGTTGTTGGTCGCGTCCACGTTGTCCACACCCGGATCGTTGCTATACACGTGAAGGCGTGTGGCGAGTCCCTGGAAGGCCGTGTCGGACATCGTGGGCACGCCCACGGTGGCGAGGTCGCGCGCCCCGAAGGCGTCCATGTCGGCCCACACGAACCGCCGGTGGGCACGTCCCTTGCGCCGCAGTTCCACATAGTAGCCGACGCGCGAGATATTGGCGGTCGGACCGTCCATCGTCTCATTCACAGGATCGTAGGTCGGCGGCACATCCATCGTGAAGTTGCCCGTCTCCGCCACATGGAGCGTGCGGCAGAGCTTGAAGCCCGCGCGATAGGCGGCCGGCACGTTGGCCACGGCCCCTTCCAGCAAATTCGTCGTCACCACGCCCACCGGCTGCGGCGCCGCAAGCACATTCGTGATCGCCGTCGCGAAGCAGTCGGCCATCACGGTGTGTCCGTACCAGTCGGGATGGCACCCGTCGGACGAATACGACCCCGTCGTCTGGGGAATCGCCTGATACGTGTCGGCGAGGAAGACCTGGTTCGCCGGGAACGCACCGGGCTCGTCGGGCGCCTTCGCGATCTGCGCCATCATACGCGTACGGAAATCCTGAATCGCCGTCTTCTTCGCGGCCGCGAAACCCGAGGAAACGTTGGGGATCACCGAGCCGCACACGAATTTCGTCGTGGGACGGTACGCGATCGCACGGTCGAGCGTTTCCTTCCACACGTTGTAGAGCTGCTCGCCGGTGTAGTTGGACCCGTTGATGTCGTTGTAGCCGAAGAGCAGCACCGTCACATCCGGCACGCCCGCCTGCTCGAGGTAGGGGCAGATCGTGTCCACCACGCCGCCCTGCGCCGCCGACGTGTGGGCGAACTGCCCGCCCACGCCCGAATGCGCGCGCCACGCGTCCGGCGCGTCAACGCCCGAGGCGTCCGTGTGGTTGTTCGTGCGGAACCCGAGCGCCGTCGGCTCGTAGCCGAGCGCGGTGAGCCTCTTCATGAGCGGCAGACGCCAGTTCGGACACGGCGCCGCGCCCACACCGTCCGTAATCGAGTCGCCCACCGCGAGCACTGACACCTTCGGCGGCTGCCAGTCGGGATCAAGCGTGAGCCACAGGGCATTTCCTTCCACGGAAAGAACCGGATGCACCGCCGGACAGCTTGCCGCATTGAAGAAATCGGCGAGGCGCTCGGCGGGGAACGTGCCCGTGTTCCAGCTCATCACGAGAAGCCGTCCCTTGGTGGCCGTGGCGTAGCGAGCCGGCAACGCGAACTTCGCCCCTTCGGCGATTGTCGGCGCCGTGGCGAGATGCACGGGAATGGCCGCCGGATCGTATTCGAGACGCGCCGTCGCACCGAGGTCGAGCGCCGCACAGTCGAGTCCGCCTCCTTCCGTGAACACGTAGTCGCCATCCACCGCCACATTGCCGAGCACGCACCGGTTGCGCACCGTCACCGTGTGTCGCAAACCATCCGCATACGGGAAATAGAGCTTCGCCGTGGCGAGATTCGCCGGCGTGTTCCAGTACTGGCGATAGTTGCCGACCGCCGACGCAACGCCCCCCTCGGGGGCATACCAGGTGAAGTACGATTCTTCATCTGCACGGCCGACCGTATCGTAGGTGAGGCCCACGACATTGTAGTAGAAATCGCCCGTAAGCGGATCCCACGTAGCCGTGGCCGTTTTCGTGGTCACATCCACACCGGCGGTGAAACTGCCATAGCCCACGCCCTTGGCGGGAATGCTCGCATACACATCGTCCCCCTGCTGGGTGAAGGTCACGCGCACCCAACGTATGGCGCCATACTGGAACTGCACATTCGCCGTCGTTCCGTTATTGGAAAGCACGTGCGCCGTCCAGGGTCTGCAGAGATTGTCAACCGAGGTGGAGAACGACTTCGAAAAGGTCAGCGCCTGGAAATTCTTGATGTCCGCGAGCTGCACGTCCTTCCACACGAGGAGGCTCGTCATGCCGAGCGGTCCGCCATAGACGTGGCCCGCATCAAGCTGGTTGTGGAGGAGAACGAGTTCTTCGTCCGACAGTGCCCGCTGATAGTGGCGGAAGTCGTCCATGGGGCTATTGAAGGCGGCCCCGCTCCCCGCCGCATTGGCGCCCGAGTTCGTATACCAGCACCAGTTCGCGTTGCTCGAACTGCAGGTGGTCCAATTGAGCGTTCCCACCTTCACGCCGTCGCAATAGACGTCCACCTGCTTGCGCGCCGAACGATAGATGGCGGCGTAGGTGTGGTAGGCCGTGTTCGCCGTCGGCACGTCGAAGTCGATGATCTGGCCGGCCGTAAACTTGCTGCTTTTCGCCATCGCCCAGCGCATGCGGCCCGCCGTCTTGCCGTTCATGTAGAGGCCGAAGTTGTCGAGCTTCGCATCGGTCATGCGGCCGTAGCTCCAGAGCACCGGATAGTCGACCGAGGTCGAACTCGCCGGCCGCGCCTTGATGCGCGTCACCGTGGTCCAATCGCCCGCGCCGTAGGGGAAGGACGACCCGTAAATGATGGCCGCCCCCTTGAGTGCCTTGCCGTTCGGCGAGGCCTCGGACACCACACTGGTGGCCTTTAGAACGCCATTGTTGAATGTCAAGGGGGTCAGGCCGAGCGAATGCAGGTCGTTAGCTGACTTGTCCTGATCGAAACTGTACCAGACCGTCGGCGCTTCAATTCGCACATCGTAGGCGTGCGCCGCAAAAAACACGCCGAACACCCCGCCGAGCGCCCAAAGACGCCGCAGGAATCCTCTTCGCAGAAACTTGTTCATCTTCTTCCTCTCCTGATTCGACAGACGACCTTAGAAAAAACGACGCTGCCTATTTTATCATTTTCCAGCCCATCCGTCAAAAGTCCGTACGATCTGCGGTCACGACCTTTGCGACGACGTGGTCGCGTCCGTCGGGCGAGGCGACATGCGCCGCCCAGACGCCGGGTTCGACTTCGACGCTGTCCGCACAGACCTCATCGCCGGCCAGAGTCTCGGACTTGAAGGCGATCTCGAAATCGCGGATCGGCGCCGTTCCCTCCGGCAACGTCTCCAGCAGCCACTCGATGTAATGGACATTGTTGACGTGTCCGTTGAGATCGATGTCGCTCCGCCGCGCACGGAACGACATTTCGCCCGCCGTCTCCTGACACGACCAACGCAGCTTCGTAAACGGCTCCCCGTCGATCACCGGCGGACGCACGTCATTGGCCAGCGCATAGACGGATGCCGGCACGGGAACGATCTTGCGCGTGGCGAGATCGATGATCATCCATTCGCTCGTCGCGAAGCCGATCGTCTCGTCGCCGATGCGCAGGACGAAGTCGCGATGTGCGGTTATCCGCCGCCCACCCCGCGGGTAAGTCATCACCGAAACCGTCTCTTCCCACTTCGGATAACGCACCATCTTCACGCGCATCCGCGTCAGCACCCAGGAGATGTTCTCGCCATCCGCCATGAAATTCGCCTTGGAAAACCCAAGCTTCTCGGCATGCCGACTTGCCGCCTCCTGCAGATAATTGCAGATGGAAGAGAACGAGGCCGCCCCCTCGGGACCGCACTCGTAGCTCCTCACGAGAAAATCATATTCCGCAAAAGTATCCATTGTCCGTCCCCCTTCCGTTGGCTTGACGACTCGGCTCTATTCCCACAATCCAATGAGGAATGTCGAATCACGAAATCCAAGGCCGTCAAAGCAACGACCTGTCACTTCAAGAGATCGCCGAGTTCGGCCCCTTGACGGCCGGCGTCGAAGATGCGGCGGATTTCGTCGCGTGTCAGCGAACGCGTCCAAAGGGCGAAGTCGTCAATGTCGCCGTTGAACGTCTTCGCGTAGTGGCCCGTGCCGTCCTGTCCAATGCAGAACGGCAGCGCATGAAGGGCCATGTCGGGCGCACGGTCGCTCAACCAGTAGAGGTAGCCGTCCGGCGCACCCTGGTAGAACGTGAGCGTGCCTTCGGCGTCCATTGTCACCGCGTAGAAAGTCCATTTACCCGGCACGACATCGTAGGTTCCAAGGTCGATGCGCTGCACGCGGTTACCCGTCACGCCCGTATTGAAGCAGATGCCCGGACGATGCGCGCCGAAGGCCCGGCGTCCGGCCGCGAGAACGACACCGGGATTGACACCCTTGCTCCAATCCTTGTTGCCGAAGATCGCAGGGTCGCCCATGTCCTTTTCAATGGCACCATGACGTACCCAGAGGGTGACCGTAAAATTGTTGCCGTTCTCGAAAGGCAGTTTGTCGCTGCCTTCCAACAGGACGGCGCTTGCAGGTCCCTTGGCGTCTCGCAGGCACAGGCACCCTTTCGCGAAACCGGAATAACGGTCGCCCATCACCACGCGCGGACCAATCGCCTTGGCCACCGGTCCACCTGCAATCGCATTCTCTGGCGTGGGCGTATTAAATGGCAGATAGGCGACGAGGGAATCGGTGAGGGCGCGCGCCGGCTGTTGCGGCGCCACGCGGGTGATGGGGCGACCGTCGAGATTCAGTTTCACGGGATCCTGTCCGAAGTGGGCAAGCACCGTGGCCGTGAGGTCGTAGTGGCGCGGTACGCCGGGGATGCGTCCTTGCGGCACATGGCGGCTCGTAATCACCACAGGAACCGTGGAGGCGTGGCCGCCGCACTGTCCGTGGCCGCGACCATAGCCGCCATGGTCGCCCGTGAGCGTAATCACCCAATCCTCCTCGGCGAAAGTGGGACGCGAGGCGATCGCCTTGAGGCAGCCGCCGATGTAGCGGTCGCACGTGGCAATCGAATTGAGATAGCCGGTACCGTAGGGATAGTATCCCGTACGATGGCCATAGGAATCGGGCATGTTGACGAAGTATTGAATTGCATCCGGACCATCCGCCGCCGCGAGCAATTTCGCCACCGCGGCCGCATTGTTCTCGTCGGCATCGCAGGAATGGACGCCTTCAGGCGTACGGATGTGCGTAATCTGCGGATGGCGCGGATAGTTGTCGCCATCGTTCCAGGAGTAGACCGAATAGGCCTTGAAAGAAGGATTCGCGCGAGCAAGGCGCATGAGCCACGTCGGCCACTGGTCGAAAAGCCCCTTCTGCGTTTGACCGTTGTCGAAGACCTTCGTCTTCTGGGCGTTCACACAGGTTGCAATGGCGGTGTGGTTGGGGGCGCTCACGGTGGGGGCGTCGACAATCGTCTGGCCGTTCGCCGACCAGGCACAGGAGTAGCCCGGCTGCCATTTGCCTTCCCGCAGACGATCCACATTCGGCATCGACCCGTTAAGCATCACATCGGCCCGAAAACCATCCAGCATGATCAAGAGCGCCTTCGGCTTCAACGCCGCCCCCTCCGCCTGAACAGCCGTACACAAAACCACAAGACCCGCCACCGAGCCCACACCGATTCGAGAAACCAAGTTTTTCATTTGTCCTTTTCCTTCTGACGATCCATCGAAGCGCCCTCCAAGCGCTTCAGTATAATCTTACCAAATCGGCCCGCTCCGTACAATTCTATTTTCACAACCTGCCTGAGGGGGGCGCATCTGAGTCATTCGCCATTCTCTCCTCTCGTTTGAGCCTACGGCCTACGGCGCTGACAGGGCGTGTTCGAAATCCGTTCCTCATTCCTTCGGGGCCTTGTCGGAACCGGATTCGACACCCGTGGCCAGCCACCACAAAGTGAGTCCCCAGAGAAACATCCCCAAAACCAGGAATACGGCCTCGGAAAAGACATTGTTGTCGTACTTGAAAATGTCCAGGAAGGCCTCCCCGAGATAAGGAATAAACACAAAACCCAGCACAAAGGTGGTCATTACAAACAACCATCGCAGTCCATGCGCGAACAACACGACAACGGCGTTCAACCCCAAAAGAATGAGGACCGAGTTCGTCATGAACGCATGGAATCCCGCGCCGTTCTTTGTACTTCCCATTAACCCGCCATACCTGAGACCGGCAAAAAGAAACAAAGGAACGAGCAAATAGACATCAGCGAGCAGCAACCCGCACACCATCCGAATCCATCTGACTTTAGCTTTCACCTTAAACTCCTTTCCTCAACGCCTTCTACCATTTGGCCTCTCACGACTTTTCAAGTCACCTCCTTCAACTCATCACCCGCCAATCCGCGCAAGATGTTGATTGACCCTCAATCCTTCATGTAAACCATTCGCATAATGGAATTCAAGTTTGTTCCAAACAAAATTCTCGTCTTTGAATTGTGCCATAAAATCACCGCCCCCTCTTTTTCCAAAGGAGATCGGTGATTAGTATACCTTGTCGGCAGACTTTTTTCAAGCGATATCAACTTCCAAACAATTCACTGGGCACATCTGAATGATTCACAGCGGTCTCCCCTTCGTCGTTTGCCACACTTCAACCGTTCCGCAACAAAATCAAACTTTCTCCTTGAACCATCCCGCCCGCTTTGCTATACTCGTACCCGATGAACCGCACAATCCAGAAACGCCTCCTCGCCGCCGGCCACGCCCTCGCCCCGGACGAACCGCCCGCGAAGCCCTTCTTCGCGTGGTTCGAGCAGGACGTGCTCGGCCTCGACTCGGAGGAGTACCGCCGCGCCTTCTGGCGCGAAGTCAACCGCACGGGCCACTCGATCGGCCGCACCCCGCGCACGATCGAGAGCTGGCAGCGAGAGCGGGGCGTCCATCCCGCCGCGCGTCCGGGCGAGATCCATTCGAATGGAAAATTTAAAATGGAAAATGTAAAACGGCCTTCGTAGTCCACCAGGCATTTTTCATTCTACATTTTCCGTTTTCAATTCAAAAGAGCCGCCCCTCCTACTACGCGGCGGAGAGTGCGCGCGGGCGCCGTCGGCAGGGCCGCCGCGCGACGACGAACCCGCGGCCGTCGCTGGACGCCATCCGCGCGCTCTACGCGCAGGTGAGGCGCAACCCCGAGGCCGCGCCGCAGAGCCAGGCCAATCTTGTCCACGGATGACACGGATTCCACGGATGTTCACCGCGTGACGTCGTGACTGCGCAACCTTGAGTGACGGGATGATGGCGTGACTGGTATTTGCCGGACACGAAGCGAAATCAAATGCGTTGCGCTCAACCGTCGCGAGAACCGGCCAACGGTCGTCCATTGCAAACTCAACGACCCCATTATGGAAATCAATCCCATCCTAAGCCTATAAGACCGATCAGAATCAATCCCTTCTCCCCCATCAAGCCTATCAACAAAAAGAATCGGTCCCATCCGTCCCAACGAAAAAACCAAGGCATTCATCACGCAATGCAGAGTGCCTGTTTTTTTGTCTTGGGACTGATGGGACGGATCGGACCGATGGGACCGATCTCCTGTGATAGGTACTATAGGTTTGATGGGATTGATTAATGATAGGTCGGATAGTTTCTATGGGATTGATTTGGATAATGGGCCAAAGCTTATCGGAACGGCATCCTTTGAATGAGATCCCGCGATGCGGTCTATTATCTAACGATGAAACATTGAGAACCACCCTATGAGTCCTCACAGCCCCGCGCACCGACCGATTACTTCTCAAAACCCAAACCCCCATCGGTCCCGCGCCGTAAACGTAATTTTCCAACGGGATCATCAGGTCGTTCAAGCATCGTTTCAGTATTGATTCTCCCCACCAGCAACGAGAAGTCATACTCGTCCGTTGAGCAAAGCTTTCGCAAGAGACAGACTACATTACTATGACGCCGGTAAACAGACCATCTGCTCAATCCAAGCTGGAGCGCTAAATCCTTTACCGAGACCGATCCTAAGGCGGCCCGTTGCAAAAGTGCACGAACAAATCGTGTCCGAAGAAGGAATCGCGTGTAAAGCTTCTTTTGAAACTCATCAGAGAGTTCATGCCAACACTGCCCGATGCAACTCAAGAAATACAACCTCTCGCATTCTTGCAGTAGCCCAAGTGATTGTGCTAGCTTCGCGTGCCCTTCTCCATACTTGCGACAAGCAATCACAAACCTTTGTGACTTCGTCATCTCCTCCGCAGCAACCAAACCACGAAGTAACTTTCCTATCGCAAAATGATCAAACCCCGAATCACCTGCCTCACGAATCCTATCGCAGATAACATCCGTTCCATCCCTCCAATCGCTGAACTGAGGAACATCATTCGTCGTTAGGCCATCCCTGGCCATTTTGTAGATTGCAAAGTCGACAAACGCAGAACAAGGAATCTCCGATATTGTAGTGAGATATGTTCTAACCATCTTTCGATTCAATACAAAGTCTCGTTCCAAGAGCGCCTCGTTGAGCGATGCCTCAAAGGATCGATGGAAGAATGTCGAGAGATTCGAGTCCATTACTTTTTGGCATCCTTGACCTTAGAAAGTTTTTCCATCAATTTGACAATGACCTTATTGATATTCTTCAAGTCGTACTGAATCTTGGCAATGTCCTTGTGTGTGACACATTGAACCTCAAAGGTCTCCTCATTGATCGCAACTCTGAATTTCTCAATCTTCTTAAGGACATCGTCAAGGGCTCCCGAATCCTTTATCTGCTCATAGCCTTCATAAATTGACAATTCACCCTCTGCCACCTTGGCCATGATTTTCTTAGCTGCTTTGGATGTAACCTTGGCCATATCCCCAAGTTTGCGGATGTCTTTAGCATCACGGATTGCACCACTTTTGATCTGCCCCGCAACAGTTTCCTTAAGTACGGGAACCTGTTCAGCGAATTTGTCAATAGCACGGTTCTTGTGCAACTCAAGATAGTGACTCCAGTGATGCGCATTGTCGTCCCCATGTTCGACCATAAACTCATAGGTTTCAACATATTGTTCGGCAATTGCCTTCGTCAATCCAAGTGACTTCGCATGGGCAAGCAACGGTTTCTTACTCGCTTTGAGTTGGCGAACCAAAAACGCCGCCTGTTCGTAAGGCGTCCATGCTGTCTTTCCACTGATATGCCAATTGCCCAACAGTTCAAAGACATCGTCAGCACTGATGTCCGCCGGAACGACATGGCACTTGACGTAATTCCATGAAATCGGGTCAATGTCATGCAACATACGGTAAGCCGCCAATCGGCTATTACCTTCAAGGACAACAAAGTCCCCATCACGTACCACAATGGGATCAATCAACCCTCCATGTGTCTGAATCTGTGTCTTGAGTAGCTTGACATGTTCCATTGAACGCATGCAATTCTCAATCTCATCTTGAGACTCAATCCCCTTCGCCGCAATGATACTAAACACACGAGGGTTCTCGGGATAGAACTGAAGCTGGTCCTGAGGAATATCGCGTACCTCAAAGGGTATTCCCTTGCCATTTACCTTGTACGTATCAGTTATAGCCATAATGTTTTCTCCTTTAAATACCATTTCTACCAGACAAAATCTGCCTAATCAAATCTCCGTAGCTGTAATCCGCGACCTTGGCATAATCCTCTCGATTCATATCTCCTTGCGCAAGAAACGCCGCACGCTGTTTGGCCTGAAGAAGCTGATCGACCCACTGATCAATCGAGTCGGCCGCCATCAAGTTATAGACATAACAAACCTTCTTTTGCGAGATACGGTGAATACGATCTTGCGCTTGAAGGTAGTCGTCAAGGTTGAAGCCTCGATCGTAGAAAACAACATGATTCGCGACGGTCAAAGTTAACCCTTCTTTGGCCGCTTGGGGAGTCGCAAACAGGACCTTACATTCAGGATTAGTCTTGAACACCTTCACAGCCATGTCACGATCATCTATGGACAACTTGCCGTGAATACGCCGCGGCTTGTATTGCGCATACTTTTTCCAAAACCAGTCGACGTTTTCAATGAAACAACTCCACACGATACACTTCTCGCCTTCCGCGATGATCTTTGAAAGCAAATCTTCAAGAAGCTTTTCCTTACAAGGTACTTTATTGTATCGTTCATCAACAAGCTTTGGATTTGATGCTATCTGGTCAAGACGAAGTAACCGTTTAAGGGCCGCACTATCATCATCCAACACTACCGCCCCATCGCGTTCAACTTCAAGTTGCATGTCTTGGACAATTTTGTCATAGATGGAACGCTGTAATGGCTCCATTTTCGCCACGACAGTCTCATATACTTTATCCGGCAAAACAATCCCAGCCGTCTTCTTTGTCTCGCGGATCGAGAAATGACGGACGCGATCAAAGATTGACGCAACCGCATCCTCAAACGCATCACTCGCAATCGGATCTGACGAGAGTTCGTTTGAGAGATCCGTCTCTCTCTTAAACGCCTTGAAATCCGTACCAAGACTCTTTCCTTGATCTAGGAAATACACCTGTGCCCAAATATCATAAGGACGGTTCGCAACGGGTGTCCCCGTCATAATGACCTTCACGGCGCAAAGCGGTGAAAGGTCGAAAAAATCTCGCGTCAATCGCGAATCGGGATTCTTGATTTTGGTTGATTCATCTATGATGACACCAACCTTTCGAGTCTTCGCAAACAACAAAATGCGCCTCTTCTCAGTTGAGACCATTTCAAAGTTCGTGACAACGACCCGCGCAGTTCCATTCAACACAAAGAAGTTATTCCGCTTATCCGCATTCAATATGGTTGGACGAAGGAATGTATGATCTTGAAGTTCACCTATCCAATTCGCGACAAGTTGTTTTTTGGTAATTACGAGAACGGTATCAACGCGTCCCATCGCAAGCCAATACAACATGAGATCAACGGCAATCTTGGTTTTTCCGAGTCCCGGTTCATGGAAAATTGCCGCATACGGTAAATCTCGCACGGACTCAACAGCCTGTACCTGGTACGGGAAGGCCGTCTTCTTGGCTTCGAGCCTACCAGGATGATGGAAGACAATGCTCATAGTTCACACCACCTTCCGGAATCTTCAATAATGACGATATTCGTATTTCCGCGAATTGAAGCACAATGTCGAAAATAGTTCTTCGCCGTGGCCGTAAGCATCCAGGGAACCGCAACAATCAACGTGGCCTCACCTTGATACGAAGAACATGCGGCAAGATACGCCTCAAATTGGTCCCGACTATGCTTTCTCGAAAAATCTTCAAGTGTCTTCGCCTCTCCTATAACAAGCATCCCACTATAGTTGAAATACACATCAGGATAATATCTTCCAATCCGAATCCTTTCTGTCGACTCCTGGTTGTCAACAAGAATCAGCGACGCATATTGAGATGTTACGACACCGACAGCAAAACGCCGGATCATCTCAACAAGCTCGATATGCTTTGCCGACTCACTCATTCTCAATCCTCGTCATCAATGTCAGCAAGCTTATCTTGAAGTTGTTCGCCAAGCACGTGTAGTATGTCACGTTCTCGCACGTAGGTTGGGTCGTACTTCAACAACTTGAACTCTTCATAAGGTAGGGCTTTTAACTTTTTGTAAACCTCTTGTGAAAGGTCGTAAAGCGAGAACGAAGAAAGGTCCGTTTGTACTACATTCGCACGAACAAGTAAATCCGAAGCATCCTTGATATTCGTCTTTAGGAACTGTCGCCGAGCATCTTTATTGGCAAGAACAGAAGGAAGAAGACGAACGTTCATAGCCGTGTCAACATGCTCTTCAACAACCCATTTCGCAAAATTTGACTTGTTAAATCCACCTTTCAAAAGCGCATCTAGCACAGTTTGCCGCTGACATTCAACGAACTTTGAAAACTCTTGTGGATCGGGATCCATGTCAACCGCTTCCGCCGCAGGAACATAATAACTCGTATAATCCTTGTATGCCTCAATTAATTTCTTGATCTCAGTCGACTTAACCGTTCCACCACAAATAGAAATGATTTGTGACAATGGCATTTCCTTCTCTTCACTCAAGTAGTAGAGGTATTTCGCCTTCGAGAACGGAATCCAGTCACGTGCACCTACGAGGTGAGATTGCAGGCGGATCGCATGAATGCTTTCCTTCGGGAGATCTTCATACACTACCGATATGATAGTCTCCCATTTGGGATCGTAGGTTTGTCCAAACATTTCTTTATAAATCTGAACACGGGTATTGCCTTCGACAACAACGTGTGTTCCATCCTTCGTCCGATTGACTAAGATCGGTGTAATGATTCCGCCGTTTGCAACAATTGACTCATGCAAAGCACGATAACCATTGCTGTCACCTCCTGACAAAGCAAGCGCGAGATCCTCAGCAGTAATCTCCCCACCATGCAATTCCATCCAGTGGCGAATACGAGGATTATCAACGTCGAGTTGAATATTCTCGACGGGAAGTTTAACATATTCCATGAGATTTCTCCTTACTGTCCTTGTCTGTCAAAGCGAATGTCAAAGTATTTTCTTGCGATTTCAGGATGTTCAGACTCGAACAATCGCATTTCTGCTAGCGGTGCACAGATCTCATTTCGTGGATTCTTACTATTCGCAATGTAGTAATCCTGGCACGCCTCGCAATACTCCCGAAACGATTTCTTCTTGAAGAATTGCGGTTGATTGCACCAACGGGCAAGCTGCACGTACAATCCACGATAACGACTGTTCTCGTAATTCTTATGACGCATGATGTAGGGAATGGCCCCATGTTCCATCAGGATTCTAATCCTCTCTAAGGTGTTTGCAATATCAACCTCGTCAATGCTGTCAAATCCACAAAGGACATAGAATTTTGTGAGCTTGTGATTGTATTGCCGCCAGACGTCGAGGTTACGAGCAACCAGTTTGGCGTCCTGAACGTGATCAAACGCAAAAATGTAATCACCATGGTAATAACAGTCTGCCAATGTACGAGCCAATTCAGGTGTGACCAATCGAATATCCATCCCCTGACGGAATTGAAAGGCACGTCCCGACGCCTTCAATTCTCCAAGTAGCGACTGCCATGTCAAACTTCCGTTCTTTACTTCTTTTGAATTAGGGTCGGCATGATCTATCAATGCGAGGAAATTATCATCCCAAAGATAAATGTATTTCCGATCTGGATCGAAGAATTCTTCAAGGTGCGCATGTGGCCGAACATACTTGTGGTGTTTGTTTACGCAAAATGAACACCGCCGGAAACAACCACGTGTCAGGAACCCAATCGAATAGTCTTGGTAGTCTTTATAATGTTGCCGTTTCTTCCCCAAGAACACATATTCCCGTTTCACGAATTCATCGTAGAGATGATAGTC
>JAKSOY010000055.1 GCA_024405255.1 Kiritimatiellia bacterium | reverse complement strand
ATCGGGAGTCTAAATGACAAGACGAAATCAAGGTTATTTTGTCAGCCACCCAGTTAATATAATGGCACAAATTGTTTTCACAATGCCTGTCTTCTCACTAACCCTTCAAACTACCAATACCGATACAGGTTCTTCAAACGCGCGTCCTTCGTCGCGCGAAACCGCGACCGAACGCAGCACGCTCGTAGAAACTCCATCGTAGAATTTGGAGGCCATGCCGACGCACCAATATTCGTCACACTTGTCGGACGACTTCAGACGTAGCCGGCGGGAACGGACATGTCGCCGACGGGCTTGGAGGTCTTCCATCCGCCGCGTGTGTAGTCCGGAAGGTTCTGGGGCTGCGAACCGGTGCGTACGCTGCGCTCGGAAACCTCGAAGATCGAGCTCCAGGTGGCGAGATCGTACACGTCGACGTCGAGCGGGAGGCCCTTGCGCAGGCAGTAGCTCCAACGGAAGTCCATGAAATAATCCATACCACCGTGCCCACCCATCTTCGCCCGGTCGGCGTTGACCTTCCACATCGTCGAACGGTACTTGTCGGCAAATGCCTTCAGTTCCTCCTCGCCCATCCGGCCCGCGCCGCGGGGAAACTGCTTCTCAAGCGCCACCTCCAGGGGGTTGGCATGGAAGGTGCCGTGGAAACCATAGATCTTGTATTCGCGCGTGTAGGGCATCGGAATGCTGTTGCACTGCCGCAGCAAGACGGTCTTGCCCTGCGCGGTACTGAGAATCGTGGTGTTGAAGTCGTTGCACTCGAACTTGAGCTTCGAAACCGGCGCATTCGGGCCATATGTCTTTCGGGCGACCTCCTGCCAGGCATACGGCTTGTTGCCCATGGAAACGAGATGGTCGAGGCGGTCGCCGTGGTTGATGTTGAACGCAAACGCGAGCGGTCCGAACTGGTGGATCGGATACTGCATCCCCGTGTGATCAATCATTGCCCGCAGCGATGTGTGCATGTCGGTGGGGGAAAGGAAGCTCTGGTCCCAGTGGGGCGCCGGCATGCGGGTGTTGTGGAGGTAGCACCCTTCCGCGTGCACAAGTTCGCCGAGCACCTTCTGACGCGCCACGTTGATGAGCATCTGCTCCTCATCGCCATAACAGCAGTTGGCGAGGAGCGAACAATGGCGACGATACTTTTCGGAAGCCTCCACAAGCTGCCAACCCTGCTCGACCGTGCGGCAGCCGGGCACCTCCATGAACGTGTGAAGTCCGCCCTGAAGCGTGCGCAGCGCGATTTCGGTGTGGGAGACCCAACTCGTGTTGATGTGCACCACGTCGCAGACGCCCGCATCCGCAAGCCGCTTGTAGCCCTCCGGACCGACAAAGCCCTTCGGCTCGGGGAAGCCCGCACGCTTGACGGTGTTCTGTCCCCATCGGACCCGATCCGCCAAGAGGTCGCACACCGCAGTGACCTGAAGGCCCGGCACCTTGCAGAGTCGCGCAACCGCCGATCGGCCGCGTCCGCCGATGCCGATCACACCCACCCTGATCTTGTCAAACGGCTTATCCACAAAGCCGCGCATCGGCATGCCCTCGGTCTTCACCCGCTCATTCGCCGCCACTGCCGCCGCCGCCACCGCCATGGTGGCGATTCCCAAAAACTCTCTGCGCTGAATTGCCATCTTCATTCTCCTTTTGGTTCTTCTTTTCGAGTTCAATTCATCGGAAGCGGCAACGGATCAATTCCTCATCGGTGACGTTGTCATAACCAGCCCCCGGCGGCAACCCCGCCAAGAGGCCGTACGTCCAATCCTATCCAATCGTTACCTCAAGCCCGTCATTCGCCGCACGGAGCGTGGGAGGCAGTTCGGCGTTGATCTTTTCAACCGGCCAGTTTCGATACTTGATGCCGAGATGCGTCAAATAGACATGGTGGCCCGTCGCCGGCGGTACCAGGCGTTTGGTCTTGAGCAGCACATTGACCGTGCGCGCCACCAGTTGGGCGCTTGAATGCACGAAGATGCGGAAGTCTTCGTCGCCGTCTCCGTTCGTCGCCTCCATGATCAACGCCGTGAGCGCCTGCGGCTTGTGGACCATCGGATTGTTGACGAAGGACTTCACATAACCGGCTTCGGAGATGTGCGCGTCGATGCCGACCAGCCATGACGCCTCACCGGGGATTCCGCCCGTGTCGGTCGCATAAAGAAGGCGCGAGGAACCTTTTTCAACGAGGTAGAGAGAGGTCCGCTCCAGTACGCCATCCGTCATGCGCCCTGTACAGTGGTTGGCCGGAACGCCCGTGATGCGCAGACCGCACACCGTCACAGGCTTCCCGAACGGCAAACCGATGACTTCCGGTGCGGGAAGGCCGAGTTTCGCCGCCGCGGCATTGACTTCCTTGCGCGCGGCACTTGCCCAGGACTCCTGCACATACATCCGCTTGACGCCGGACTTGACCGCCGCAGTCGAATTATAGTGGTCGCCATGGGAATGGGTCTGGAAGAGCGCGTAGGGATGGCAGTCTTTCGGCAGGAAGTCAAACGAACAGTCCGTGAAATCGAGCAGTACTTTGTTTTCGACGAGCAGACTCGACTGACGACGTGCATGGGGGTTTTTCGCATACTCTTTTTTCCACCCGGCCGCACCACTCCCCAGGAAGCGCACCTTGATGCCGCTCTTGGACGAAAAGACCGAACCATCCGAAAAGAGATCGGTCTGGGCCTGCTCACCCGACTGAGCAGCAAGCCCTGCGGCCGTAGCGGCCGTTGCCAAAAGAAATCCACGACGTGAAAAATCCATTTTCATCCTTTCAATTTAAATTTCCGGTTTGTTCGTTAAATCCATTCAACTCTGACCACGATTATCGGAAGGTCTTGAGAGCACGCGCGCGCTTTTCTTCGGCGGCGTCCCATCGTGCTCGTTCTTCAGGCGTCCAGGCAGCTCCTTCAAGATAGTCACCGCCGAAAGGCACGCCAAGATCGACCCATAGCGCCAGGGTTCGCCGCTCGGCATCTGTCAAAGCCGGACAATGCGCCTTCTCCAGACGATTCGTGAACCAGGCACTCGAACCGGCCCCCAGGCATCTCGGCGCGAGCAACGTCGGCTCCGAGCCGGAGTTGATCCAGTTGAGTCCTGGATGGTCCGAATTCCCCAGATAGCCGCCTTGGGCCTGCGAAGGTTTCGCGTGAGTCAGGTTCACATATGAGCGAGTCCAGTTGCGTTTCGCCACGGCATCAAGAACAGGTGCTGCCGTCAAATCGGGAATGCGTGCATTCTTCTTCGGATTGTGGCAGCACACGCAGCGGCGATCGAGTATCGGCTGGACATCGCGCGGGAAGCTGAATCCGCGCGGCGGCTCTTTCAAGAGGCCCGTTCGCACCTTCCCTTTTGCTTCGCGGATATTGGGCGGAGCCATATTGGCGGACTCATGGCACCCGACACACGAGGCCGTTTCACCTGGTTGCAGCGTCGTCCAGCTGCGCATCGTCTGTACCACATACCCTTTCGCATCGACCAGCTGGAAATAGAACGGCACACGCGCTGGCGCTTCAAAAGAAACGCTGCCATCGTCTTCCACCGGCACTTCGCCCCAGACTTTCTTGACATCCCAGGTGCCGCCGCCAATCGCGGGCCCCGTGGAGGAAAGGCCGCTGCCCCCGCGTCCACGATTGAACGTCATCCCGATTCCCACATGGCGATAGTCGATTTCAACCACGCGCAGCTTCTTCACCGAACCACGCGGCACACCCTTCATCGAGACGCCCTCGTAGACATCGCGCACATAGACGTGTCCCGTCTTCTTCGATTCGTCCGCGACGGACGACGGACGCGGAAACACCTGGCGTGTACACACCGGGATCGGGCGGCCACAGGGCGCACGACCCGCTCGGCGGCTCACCAACAACTCGCGCGCACCCGTCACATCCGTCCAGTAGAATCCAAACGGTGCCGAAAAATCGCGGAACTGCGGATTGCCATTGGACTGCGTCCAACCTTCCGGCAGGAACGAAAGCACCACCGAATCTTCGGCCACCGGATAGGGGTACATCGCCATACGACCCGTCTGGCGGAAGATGTCCTCTCTCACCGGTTTCGCCTTGCGCAGAGGTTCAAGTTCATACACGCCCACCCCCTCTTCACGCCCTTCGCGCGGATCAATGCGCAGGAGCTCGCCCGGCTGCCAGGTGTGATGGCCTGTACCGACCGCGAAAATAAAGGGGCCTGTCCCCACCGAACGCGCATGTACGAGCGTCGTCGGGTACCATGAGTTGGCTCCGTAGACAGCTCGCGCGTTCGTACCATCCGGTGCCATTCGGAAAAGCGGCTGAGGAAACATCTGCGAACGGTCGTTGTATTCCCAGCGCGTATAGAGAATCGTCCCGTCTTCGCAAAGGGTCGGGAACGTGTCGTGAACCTGGTCGAAGGTCACTCGCCACATGTTCTGTCCATCGGCATCGATGCGGAAAAGCGTACTTACCTCCGTCCACCAGCAGTCCACAATCTGGCTGCAGCGCGAGGAGCTGAAGAGGATGCGCCCATCGGGCAGATAGCACCCTTCAAAATCGGCGAACCCTTTCCCAAACGTCAACTGGCGTACCTGACGTGTCGCAAGGTCCATCTCATAGAGGTGGAAATCATCTTCGAGCCAGCTCGCACGGTAGGCATAGAGGATGCGCTTTCCGTCAAAGGAAACATCGACATCGCGGAAGGCCCCTTGCGCCGTCTCGAGAAGCGGTGTTTCCCGCCACAGGCCGTCCGGCGTAAACGTGGCGAGATAAAGGCCGCCGCCGATCGGCGCCCAATGGGTATAAGGTTTATAGACCGCATCCGAAATGCCTTCCGAGTAGGCATAGTGCGCACCGCCCATCACATAATGACGCGCATAGACCCATGTCTTTGCCTTCGCCTTCACAGGCGCAAGCCGCTCCGCACGACGCGCCACGCAGGCCGTACGATAACGGGCAAGACACGCCGAGAGCCCCTCATTGGCCTTGGGCTGAATTCCGACCTTCGCGAAGGCCTTTTCAAAAGACTTTTTCGTACCAGGAAATGTCGCACCGGCCGGTACGCCCGCATCCTGCGTGAGCCAGTCGGACAAAAGTTCATCTTGCTTAAGCAGTTCTCGCAGAGCAGTACGTTTCGCCCACGCGGGATCGGCAGCTCCCGGACGAATGCCGGTCGGCGGATGGTCGGGTCCCGCCTTTACACTCGCCGTGAGTTCTTCAGCCGTCAGCGCCGCGCGCCAAATGCGCAATTCGTCGCAGCGGAATCCGCAATCAGGGTCGGCCGGGAAAAGCGATCGGCCGAAATAGCATTTCCCCTGCGGCAACATCGGCAGCGTCCAGTTCGGGGCCGTCACTTCCACAGATCCCACCACCGCGCCCGTAACGACATCGCGTTTTTCAAGTCGTGCCACGACACCGCCTTCCTTGCGCGGAAGTACCACAAGTGCAAGATGACAGCGTTCACCGGTTTTGAACGGCGCCAGCGAACCGGAAGTATTCTTCTGACCGCTGATACCGAGAAACGGCGCTTGACTCATCGCGAGACTTCCCCCGAGCACGAGATAGTCTTGAGGGCCCGAACCAACGGCGAGAATTTCATTCCAGTGCTGGATGTCACGCGCTGTCATCCAGATCTCAACGGTGAGCGGCGCACCGTCATCTGGCAGAAGATACGGCTCAAAGATCATGGCCGCACGAGATTTCAACCCACCGGCGAGTTCAATACCCTTTCCATCAGGTGTAGCCGTCACGGCACCTTGCGCCGTCGCACGGTGATGTCCGACGACATCAATCAACGATCCGGCGTCAAATGTCCAACGGTGCATCAACGCCGCACGCGCAGGTGCCACGGCACCCCAACAGCAACCTCCCCCGAAGAGCAACCCAATCCAGAGGATTTTTTTCATTCGGAACGCTCCATCACAAGGCGAATGCCAACGTTAAAGACCCGCTGCCATTCGAGGTACTGATTACGGCGGCCGAAAGTCGCACGCCGCGGAAGGATGTTGAAGGCCGCGCCGCGGGCCACCGCTTCGCCCTTTGGACCCGCACACCATTCCTCGACGTTGCCGATCATGTCGTACAATCCCGCCGCATTCGGCTGGTAGCGATGCTTGAGCGCCGAACCGACGATCATCTCGCCATCGTTCGCACCCTCGAAGCGCTGATGCGGATTCATCACATTGAACTGGTTCGGCAGGCGTCCCACGGAAACATCCGACAGATTCGCCACCTTCGCGAATTCAGCCATCTCGCCATCCCATGCATAGTCGCCCTTCCGCCCGGCACGCGCCGCACGCTCCCACTCGTCTTCGGTGGGAAGACGCAGCGCAAAGCCCGTCTTCTCGGAAAGCCATTTCGCATACGCTTTCGCCTCGGCGAAGGAAACACGGATGGCACTCTGGTCGCCGCGCAGCACACGTTCGCCTTCGTTCTGGTGGTCTTTGCCCACCCAGTCGATCACGCCGTTGTAGTGGTCGGGCTTGAATGCGAGATAGTTCGCGAGCGGCAACTCGCTCTCGCACATCCAAAGCCGCTTCTCGACCTTGCGGAACACAAGCTTACCTCCCGGCGCATCGATTTCCATGCGCGTGCCATAGCCCGCCACGGACTTCGGATCGAGGACGACCGGCGTCTTCGCGGGAGACTGCGGTGCAGTCCGCTTCGGCGGCTCGAACTTGATCAGCGCCAAATCCTTCTGGGCCTGATCGATGCCGTAGCGGTCGAGTTCGGGGTCGTTCTTCGGATCCCAGAAACCCTGGAACCGGCTTTCTCCGTATTGACGGCGCTGATGGGACGCTTCGAGCAATCTCAGCTGTTCATTGTGGTTGCGACCCGATCCCGCCCAGGCGCGGTCACCGCGCTTGCGGAACCATTCCGCCACATCCTTCCACGTGCCCCAGAAAGGCGCATTGAGGTCGATCCAGGTGTAGATGCGACGCCATTCGTCGTCCGTGAGCGTCACGCCGTGGTGTCCGCTCTTGAGGAGCTGCACGAGCGGACTCGTATTCGCGTGGTACTCCATCGGGTTGAAGAGGCGGTAGTCGGATTCGGGACCCGGACGCCGCACATAGGCGACTAGTTCCACATAGCTCTTCGACCAGGCACCGGACCAGTCGGTGTCCTTGTTGTCGGCCCGCACGTCCACCCCGCCCTGGCGGCTGCCGCCGCCGCTCTTGCACTGGATTGCGATCGGTGTGATGTCCGCAAGGTTGGGCTTGTCGCCACGCAGGAACGGACCATGTTCGCTCGACGCAAACACCTTTACGCCTTGGTAGTCGGGCTTGCGCGATGCCACCATCGGATCGGCGTCCTTGTCATGGCAGCCCGAGCAGCGACGCTGCAGGATCGGCTGTATTTCCCGCAGGAAGCTCCAGGTGCGCGGCTTGTCGCGTCCTTCAGGCGGCTTGATCTTCGACGGCGCGCGCATGACCATCTTGAGCGGACGCGCCGCCACGCTGGGCTTTTCGTGGCAACCGACACACGACACGTATTCGCCCGGCATGCCCACGGTCCAGGAACGCATCAGCTGCAACGCGCAACCGTTCTCGTCGAGCGGCTGGATCGAAATGGGCGTATTGACCGGCGCGTCAAAGAGGATGCCGCCGTCTTCGGTCACCGGGACCGTACCGAGCACGTACTTGATGTCCCAGGAGGATTCCAGTCCAACCGCCTCGTGGCTGCCGGACTTGTTGAAGGCATAGTGGTAGGCGAAAATGCGCGCCTCCTTGACCGTACCCTTCGGCACCCCCTTCAAGCCCTCGCCCTGGTAGAGGTCGCCACAGTAGATCGTGGCGTAGGGCACATTGACACGGCGCTTGTCGGGGATTGCCGGCGGACGCTTCCGCGCGCAGATGGCAATGGGTTCGTTGAGGCACCAGCCCTCCACCTCGGCGAGCAGGGTGATGTTGTCGAAGATGTCCACGAGGTAGATTCCCCAAAGTGCGGACGGCGACGCCTTCATTGCCGCCAGGAAGAACTTGCCCGCGCCGTCGTCCGGACAGCTACCGAGCGGGAACGGCTGCAGGAAACGTGGATATTGGCCGTTGTAGAGCCCGTCCTCGATGCGGCCTTCAGGCTGCTTGCCCCAGCCGGGCAGCATCTGCACCGCTCCGGCCGGACCCGCGCTCGCGCGTTCGGCATCGAAGAGGACGAGTTTCCCGGCCTTGGAGGCGTGATGTCCCGTCGCCACGCAGATGAACTTGCCGTTGTCGCCGGGAATCGCGAGCGGACTGCCGAAATGGTTGGGCCAGTAGTCGTTGGAGCCGTAGAATCCCATCTGGCGCGTGCCATCGGGGTTCATCGTCATCAACAACCGGCTGAAGAAATGCGGCAGATCGCAATACTCCCAACGCACGTAGAGGACGCGTCCGTCGTTGAGCACGCTCGGGTACCAGTTGGAGTCCTGATCGTAGGTCAGGCGCTCCACGACGCCCGTACGCGGATCAAGACGATAGGAGTTGGACATGCGCACCCGTCCGGTTTCGCAGGGCAGCCCCTGTTCGCCTGCATCGGAAGTGAAAACGATGCGTCCATCGGGAAGCCAGCAGCAGTCGGCCACCTCGTGGATGAAATTCGTCGGCAGCAACGTCTTCGGCGTCGTACCTTTCACGTCGGTCTCGAACAGCCGCCACTGGTTGGAACGGGCACGGTCGGGTCCCACGAAGAGGATGCGCGAACCGTCGAACTCGAGGTCGACGGCATGGATGGTACCGGAATGGTCGATGACCTTCCGCTCGACGGGCGTTTCGCCGTCGAAACCGGAATAGGCGACGAGTCCGGCCCGACGCCCCTTCCAGACGTCGAGATGGTTGTAGCAGGAGAGTCCGGGCTGGGCGGGATTGCCCTCGCGTCGCGCCGCCCCGGGATTGCCCGGAGCGGCGTGCTTGACGGCCAGCACTTCAATGCCGCGGAGACGCGGATGGGCCGCCATCAGACGACGCTGGCGCGCGACGAGCGCAGCGGCGGGCGCCGCATCGCCGCGGCCGAGAGCATCCAGCGCAGCCCGCTTCGCGCCTTCCACTTCCACCGCGAACTGGCGCAACGCCGCCAACGCCACGGCATTGGCATTAGGCATTTTTGCCCAGTCGTCGGCGAGGCGCGTCAGCGCCGCGGCGTTCATCAGCTTCACTTGCGCCGCGCGTTCCTCGCAGACTGCATCGGCGTTGGCCACCACCGCAGTTCCTGCGAGAACCGCTGCCGCGACAAAACGCAACCAACCATCACACTTCGTGTTCATATGACCTACCTGCATTAAACGGAATCTATCTCAGTCGAACGTGAACGACTGACCAGGAACGGGCGCCACCGCGTCGGGACATCCGTGCTCCTTAAGCAGCACCGCCATTGCCGCGACCTTTTCGGGTTCACCGTGCACCGCGAAGGCGTGCTTGACGTTTTTCTTGATGCCGTCGTACCAGTCCATCAGACCGTTCTTGTCGGCGTGCGCCGAGAGTGCGTTGATCGTATGGACATTCGCCTTGAGCTCGACCTCTTCGCCAAGGATTTTGATCTTGTCGCCATACTCCGCTTCGATGATACGACGTCCAAGCGTATTCTCCGCCTGGAAACCGACAATCAACACGATGTTACGCGGATCGTCGACATTCGCCTTGAGGTGATGCAGCACGCGTCCACCTTCGCACATGCCGCTCGCGGCAATAATGATCATCGGACCGCGCAGATCGTTCAGCGCCATCGACTGCTGCGGCGTTTCCACGAACTGGAGTCCCGGGAACGTGAGCGGATTGATGCCGTTGTTGATGAGCGCAAGCGCTTCGGCGTTGTAGCAGCCCGGGTGATTTTCGTAAATGCGCGTCGCCTTCTGCGAGAGCGGCGAGTCGATGTAGACGGGAATCGGATAGATACGCTTGGCCGCAAGCAGACGGTTCAGATAATAGAGGATCTGCTGCGTACGACCCACGGAGAATGCCGGGATGATGAGCTTCGACTTCTGCCGCACGATCTGGTCGTAGAACGCCTTGAGACGGCCCTCGACGTCGTCGGCCGACGGATGCAACCGGTCGGCGTAGGTCGATTCGATGAGCACGATGTCCGCATCCTGCGGATACTCGTAGTGCTTGAGAATCGGCTGGTTGGGCTGGCCGAGGTCGCCAGAGAAGAGTAGACGATGGCGATGTCCCGTTTTGCCACCGTCGAAATCGAGCTGCGTCAGCGCCGACCCGAGAATGTGCCCCGCGTTATAGAACGTGAGCGTAATGCCGGGAAAGATTTCACGGGGAGCCTTCATCTGAACGGGGACCATGTGCCCCATCAGCGCATCGACATCGTCTTCTTCATAGAGCGGCTCAAAAAGATGCTTGCCCTGTGCGCGCCGCTTCTTGTTCACATACTCGAGATCGCGCTTCTGCAGGAAGCACGAGTCTTTCAGCAGCACACCACAAAGATCAACCGTCGATTGACGGGCAAAGACCTTGCCACGGAAACCATGACGGACGAGTTGCGGCAAGTTCCCCGAATGGTCGATGTGCGCGTGGGAGAGAATGACCGCGTCAATCGTCGCCGGATCGATCGGCAGGTTCCGGTTCTTTTCAAAGGCCTCCTTGCGGTGACCCTGGTAAAGGCCGCAATCGAGCAGAATGCGTTTCCCGTTCGCTTCGATCAGATGCATCGATCCCGTTGTGGTTTGAGCCGCGCCGTAGAATGTAACCTTCATGGCGAGTCCTCCTTGTATTGATGGGTGGTTGACAGGAATGAAATCAGAGTTTCACGAACGGTGTGGCCAGCGGCACCCCGCGCTCGCCATGCGCCGAGACGGGTGTCACCAGGAAGCCGACTTCCGTCGTGCCGGCCGGTACCGCCGAGAACGCGATCTTCTTTTCCACAGGCGTCGTCCGCAGCTTATGCGTCGGCTCGTAGGCGTAATCCGGCGCACGAAGTCCGAGTTCCTCGCGAATGACCTGTCCAACGCGGTTGACCATCTGGATGTCATATCGGTTGGCGCGGGCCTTGGCAGCCGTCGCAGTCGGGAACTTCAACTTGAAGAGTCCCTTCGTCTGCTTTTGGTTCGGTTTCGGCTTCTCCGGCACCAACACGTCACGATCGCACACAAGCGAAACCTGGGTGCCTGCGGCGAATGCCGGCGCGCCCAATGCCTTGGCACGGGTCTTGAATGCAAACGGCTTCGCTTCGGCCGCCGGCAGCGGAATCACCCAGTCGTCGCCGAGCGAATTGTCGCGGATGAATTCGCGGCGCTCGATCCGCACGTGGTCGTTGCAGACGGACACCAGCATGCCCTGGCGTGCATCGTAGGGTCCCGAATAGCGCAATGACGCCGTACCGATCGACGTGAACGCGCCCTGCCAGATGTCCTGTTCATCGGTCAGCGGCGTATGCGAGTGGCCCGAAAAGGCGATCGCATTCGAGAATGGCGTCAGTGCCCTTGCCGAACGACCATCGTCCTGTCCCCACTGCTTCGGACCGCACACCGTGTTCTTCGGATGCGGATGCTGGAAATAGAAGAACGGTTGACGCGGGTCGAATTCCTTCGCGTGCTGGGCAAAGAACTCCTCGACGCCCACGATGCCGCGCTCTTCGGCGCCGCGGCAGCGGTCTGCCACCCAGTGCGCACCGACGAACTTGTAGCCCTTGACCTCCTTCATCCATATCGGATTGAATTCTTCTTTCCAGATGCGTTCCCAGTTGGCCTTGTAGTTCGTACGCAGATATTCCTTCTTCAATTCATCCGCGCTCAACTTCGAGAAGATCTTCTTGATATACGCGCTGGAGTAGGTAAAACCTTCCCAGTCGTGGTTGCCCGTGACGAAAAGCCGCGTCACGGTCCGACCATCCGGCGCCTTGTCATTGGGGAACACCTTCCACCAGGTCTGGGCGACCGCTTCCAATTCCTTCACCAGACCCATATCGGCCATGTCGCCGGCGATCATCACCGCATCGACACCCTGGTCGCGGAACCATTCAAAGGTGTGCTGCAACGTCGTCGTATCGTGGCTCTTCAATGGTGCCTTGGCATCAAGTCCAAGACGAATATGCACATCGCTCACCACGCCGAACTTAAGCTTCGGCTTGCCGCACACAATACCCGGCATGAACCGGCAACCGTTGAACGCACCTAAAGCGCCAAACGCACCGGCCAAAAAGAAACGACGAGAAACATTCATGATTAAGCCCTTCTTTATTTCTTTGATGTTTTAAAACGAACACCTAACCTGTAAAACCTAAAACCTAACCCCTAAAACCTAAAACCTCAAAATCCCAGATCCTCGTCCACCAAGACGACTTCCGCATCGATCCCGGTCGGCTTGCGATCGAAAATGACCGTCACCTTGCACATGCGGCCAGCGGAATCGCAGTCCGCGCACGCGCCTGTTGCACATGGTGTATCCTTACCAAGTCGGCGCGCATTCGGCGGGCAGGCGCACCGCTTAATGCGCGCAATCGCGTCATCAAGACCGCCGTCCACGATCTTGTTGCGTCCGACGACATACAGGACCTTCTTCGGACCGTTGATCGACGCCGCGACACGGTTGCCGTTACCGTCGATATTGACAATGCGTCCATCGGCCGTAATCGCATTCGCACTCAACAGAAAAAGGTCCACCATCGTCTGACGTGCAGGCGCCTTGCCGAGTGCCGCCAGAGCTTCTGGAATCTCCAGCTGCTTCAGCGTCGCGCTTCCACCCTGGCCAATCGTCGTCGCCGTCTCGGCGACCTTCAGCACATGCGCCTTCGCTTCCGCGCCCGTTGCACAGCACGTCACTGTAAATCCACGACGCTCAAGCGCCGCTGCCACATTCTCAATTGCTTCATTCATATTCTTCTCTCTTTCTTAAAATCGTTTACCTCAACAGAATGGAGATGCCGGTGTAGAAGTAGAGACCGTCCGACTTCGAAACGAGACGTCCATCCCGACGTCCAAAACGAATCGGCACAAACTTCACACCTGTCGGCTGTTCATTCCACGAAATGACTTTACGCTCGGGGAACTTGGTGTTGGTCCCGAGATCGACGGTCACCAGCGCCCCTTCGGAGAAAGTCGTCTGCAACGTCACCGGGGTTCCATCGGACCTGAGATTGTCCAAGCTCAAGGTCGACCACGGAAACACCGTACGATCCGAAAGATCAAGCATAGAACCATTCTGCATCTGAACGGGCGGGAAGTAGTCCGTCATCGGCGTAAACTTGCCGAACACCTTCGTCGTCGCGCTGCTCCAGCCCCAGAGGCCCGTATTCCGCGTAATGAGATCGCGGCAACTAAGATCGCCCTTGATTTCGAGATTCGCGCCGAGGTCGAAATCTATACCCGGCGCCGTAATCGTCGAATTGGCCGGAATCTGGAATCGTCCCTGCCCTGGCAACACAACGATCTTACCCGTATTGGGCGGATCCAAAGCCGCCACCGACGTCAGTATCAAATACCGTGTGTCGCGAATCGTCGCCGTCAGCGTATGTCCATTCAGATTCCTCAAGTTCTGAATCTGGGTCGTTCCATCGCCGCCGGTGAAGACGGAATCGGCCGTCAATTCAAGGACGCAGTTGAACTGTTCCGAAAGGCCCACGACCGCACCGCCATGGAGATCCACCGTATGCCAGCCCCAACCCTTCTTCGTATTGATGTCGAGCGAAGCGCCGGTTTCGATGACGAGCGTTCCCACGCCACCGACAAAGTTCTTACCGTAGCCGCCGAACGGGTTGTTGGTCATGCCGCTCGTATTCGGGCGCAGCGTACCGGCAAGAACCGTCGTGCCGCCCGTGTACGGCTGGTTCGCCCGCGTGGCGATGAAGAGCCCTGCGCCTTCCTTCACAAGCTTCAGGTTGCCGTCGAGAAGGATCTGCGTGTTGTTGAAGGTCGCCCCTGTCGGCACGTCGACGTGCAATTCACCTGGCTCGTGTGCCGAGGTGTCCGTGCAAGTCCATGCCACCGAGGTCGTCTCGTTCGGCCCCATCATGAACAGCTTGTAGCCCTTGAGATCGACCGCACGGCCGGCGAAGCCCGTGAACGCGCGGATACCCCGCCAGTCGCAGTCGCCCGTCAGCTGTACGTCGCTATCAAGGACAATGCTCACCCAGTCGGTTTCCACAGGGCAGGAAATGCAGAGCGGCCCCGCGAGATGAACCGTAGCATGCACGCCCGGCAAACCATTCGCCACCACGCGGTTCGCCGCGTTCGAGCAGGCCCAATTGGCGGGATTGGTCACATCGTCCGTTCCAGCCGCCCCCGTCCAATGGGCATTGACGACCACCGTCGAATCCGGATCGTCCGCGAACGACTGCGTCCAGATTTCAATCTTTGCCACTTCATAGGCTTCGGCCCAGAACCTCTCATAACCGGCGCGATCGGAGGATGCGGAGAACGTCCAGTCCGTCGAACCGAACACGTTGTTCGCGAAGTTGCCGAGACCGATTTCGTAGGGTCCGGACGTAAACCGGTTGAACACAAAGAGCGTCGTCGCCGGGTTACGCGCCCCAGGCGTGAGCCGATGGACCTGCATCGAACCGTAGGTCGAACTCCCCGAGCTCGTGTCGCTCCAGTCATATGCGTATACGCTTTCGGGTGCGCCCTCTACGGCACTCTTGGTATTGCTGTAGGCATACGGCCAGAACTCGATAAAACCGCGCTGGGTGTCGTCTGTCGGCTCCACCGTTTCAATGCCCGGCATGTTGCTCACCACATGAAGACGATTCACCACGCCCTGACGCGTAAACCCGTTGATCGGCACACCCACGTCCTTGATCGTGATGCGACCGGGATACTCGCCGAATGTGGCATCCATATCCACCCAGAGCCAGCGAACGCGATCATGGTAGTCGATGTCGCTTGTATTCTTCCGCTTGAGTTCAACATAGTAGCCCACGCGGGTGAGATGGTCGGTCGCACCCGTCTCGGACGAGAAGTCCTCGTAGGGAACCGTACCGTTCACCGCAAGTACCGTTCCGTTCTTGGCGGCGACGTCAAAGACGCGCGCTCGCTTGAAGCCCGCGAGATAGGCGGGAGGCACGTTCGCAGCACTACCGCTCGTCGTAGGCACCGCAGGCGCCACGGCACCCGTCACCGCCCCTTCCTCGAGCGCACGCTTGGCCACGCTGGCGAAGACTTCGGCGATGCCGTCGGCACCGCGCCACCACGGATGAAGATCCGTATCCGCCGCATCCGAAAGGTCCGGGCCAGCCAAGTAGAAGTTCTGATTTCCGCGCGGACACGCCGCGTAGAGGTCGGCAAAATAGACCTGATTCGCCGGGAAGTCGCCGCCTTCAATCGCCGCGGCCATCAATGCGTTGAACGCGGTCACCTGGGCGTTCTTCGCGGGATCGGCGTTGTTCAGCGCCGCACCGCAAACGATCTTGGTCGTGGGCAGTTGCGCAATGATCTTCGCGACGAGCGCCTTCCAGGCCTCGAACACCGTCTCCGCCGTCGCGCCGTCGCCGTTGAAATCGTTCGCGCCGAGCTGCAGGAGTACGAGGTCGATGTCGTTGCCCGCCTGTTCAATGAGGTTTTCGATCGCGTCAAGCGTACCAGCGCCATTCACAGAGGAAATCACGCGCTGGCCGCTGATACCCGAATGGCCCGTCCAGGCTGCCGGCATCGCAAAACCGCTCGCATCGATCGACTGGTCGTTACGATACCCGATCGCCGTCACCTCGTAGCCCTGCGCGAGCATCTTCTTGGCGAACGGAATACGCCAGTTGCCATACGTCGCATCGCTGCCCTGCGTGATCGAGTCACCCGTCGCCCACACGCGCACCGCCCGCTTCGTGGCCTCTGGCGCCAGATCGAGCCAGAGGCGCGTGACGCCACCGTCAACCACCTCGGTGGACAGTTGCGGCGTACAGCCCGCCGCACAGCTCGACGCATCGAAAAGCTGGTTGAGCGATACGCCGGCCGGCAACGTGAGGGTGCCCGCCTCCCAGCTCATCAGGAGGAAGCGTCCATTCGTTGATGCTGCCGTATCCGCCGCGAGGGCGAGCTGCCCCGCCGCCGTGAACGTCGGCGCATTGTACAGATGAACCGCACTCTTCACCGGATCGATCACCACGCGACAGGTTGCCGCCGGCTTCATTGTCAGGAAGTGGTAGGCTCCGGCACCGTTCATCACAAAGTCGCCGGTCGTACCCTGAGTCGGATCGCCGAAGGTGAAATGGTCTTCCGTGAAACGCACCATTTCGCCGCCCTTCACCGAAACGCCGATCGGGAACGGATCGGCCCCCGCAAGCGGGAACGGCGAATTCGTGGATGCGCCGAAGGCACCCGTGGCCGTACCGCCGTCGCCGACAATCACCGTAAAGCGATGCCACCCTTCAGTCATCTCAACGGCGGCTGTGGCGAGATTGCTCCACACGCCGTTGACGATGATCCACGTGCCGTCGATCGCGATATCCACGTAATCGTCGAAACACGCGCTGAACGCCCACTCGCCCGCCTGCTCGGACGTCACGAACAACCAGCCGTCGACGCGGCAGAGCGAACCGGCAAACCACTCTGCGGCGAATTCCTTGTCGCCCGTCTGGTAGGTATTGCCGAGGAACTTGAGTCCGTCACGCGGCAACACGCCGTTCACATAGGCGGATACCGGCAGATCCTTCGCGTTGGACTTCGTTCCGGGGAACGCATGATGGCGCGCGATGAGACAGACCTGCGGCACCGCGATGAGCGACTTGCCGTCGTCGGAAACGGAGAGCGTTGCGGATGTATCCCGCAATTCGACAAATTCGCCGATGTCCGCCAAGGTCTTTCCCTCCGGAAACACGAATCCGTTGTCCGTCGTAAAGATCACGTTCTCGCCCGCGTAGGCGGCCATGTTGATGGAAAGCTTCTTGCCGGGCCTGAATTCCAGCGTACCCGCATGCTGATAGGCGGGCAATGTGACGTCCTCTTCAATGAGCATCCGCCCCTTGCACGTCAGCTTGACGTAGGACGGAACTGGCACAGCCCCCGGCAACGGAACGTAGGTGCCGCCCGACAGAATGTCGATGAACTGATGACCGTTCGTTCCCGCCGTACCGCCGGAGTTCGTCAATAGCGCCGGTGCAAACGTCCCGCCCTCCACGCGCATGCGGTGGTTTTCGAAGACCTTGTCCAGACCACCGCCCCAGGCGCGCAAGCCCGAGCGGAACTCGCCGCCGGTCATCACAATCTCGTTTTCCGTATAGCATTGCGAGAGGTAGACGAACGAACCATTGAGCACGCCGCCCGTCATGAAGAAGCGCGATCCCCAGGTGGGCGCGAGAATCGGGATCGTCCCCGTCTCCGTGCCAACGTCCATCGTGCCCTGCATCGTCACCGTGCCGCCGGAAATCGTGAGCGGCGATGACCAGTAGTTGATCAGGTGGGTCGAGGCCCCGATTGTGATGTCGCCGTTCAATTCCACGGGGGAGTTGCCGATGGCATTGAACTTGATCGTCTGCGAGCCAACGTACTTGACAAGGCCGGGACCGTGCGGCGGGGTTGTCACGGTTTCATTTCCCGTGAGGATCATCGTGCCGAAATTGTAGACCTGCGCCGGTGTCGTCTCGAATGTTTTCGTTTCACCAGGCGCAATGTAGACGGCGTCGCTCACAAACGGATCGTCTGAGGCAAGCTGCGGTGGGAACGTTTCGGCGTAGAGGCGCGCCTCATCGGGTGAAAGCGCACGATTGTAGAAGCGAAGGTCGTCGTAGGCGTCGCCGGAGCGTACCACATAACCGCTCGGAACAGAACCGTAACCGCCGCAGATCTGAAACCCGTTGCACATGAAATGGCAACCATGGCCGTCGCCGATCTTATAGTCGAGCTTCCCCACGAGCGCACCGTCCAAATAGACTTCATAGAGTTCGTAAGACGGCATGAGCGTATTCAACGGCCGATGGGTGAGGATGATCGTATGGAAGCGATTGGTCATCTCGGGAATCGTGAGCGTCTTCAGCGAGGCCACCTCGAACTTATTCGCAGCCCCGAGGAAGTTGACGAGGCGGATATCCATCGTCGTTGCGCCTGTCTTGTAGAAAACGAGCTCCTGCCGGTTGGTCGATGTAGTGCCGCCCATGGTCAGCATGACACCGTCCGCCACGCCCACGCGCACGCTCGCGGCAAGCGTCCACTCCTGATCGAGCGAATCGCGCAGGCGGCACCAGCCCTTCGTCGGCACGCCCGCCCCCACGCTCGGATTCGGTCCCGAAACCGTCGTCACCTCGAACGGCCACTGATAGCTGTGGGGATTGCCGTTCGTTTCCGGCATGGTCTCGCCATTGTCGAAACTCCACTTCAGCCGATAGTCGGCGAGCGTGGGCTGCGGGGCAACCGTCACCCCGTCCTGCGCCTTCTCAAGCGCCACATTCTCGAGTGACACGGCCATGTCCGTCGTAAGCCCGTACGTGTCACCTCTCAATTCGAGCGTATGTTCGCCTTCCGTCAATCCGGGAATGCGGAATTCGGCCAACTGCCACGAGGAATAGACCGCCATCACATAACCGTAGTCCTTGCCGTCGACCATCGCGTGCACATGTTCGCCCGGGAAGGCATTCCGCGCGGCGTAGAAGAAACTCAAGTGATAATCGCCGGCGGCGCCTTCCGGCACGACAAAAGTCTGGCTCAACGAACTGTTCTGCTGAAGGAACGCCGCATAAAGGCCGTTTTTGCTGCGGGAGACATTAAGCCACGAGGTACCATTGCGCGTGAGGCCCGCCGTACCGGTGGCCGTCCAGTCCGCCATTTCGGCTGTCACGGTGCCACCTACGAGATACCCCCAATACCCGTTGTTTGCGCTCAACGTCGTTCCCGTTTCAAAACTCCCGTTGCGAATCAGATTCGTCCCCCCGAGCGGTCCCTTCGGGAGAGTTCGGTCTTCGCCGCGCTCGACGATCTGAATGGCGGCGATGCAGCCACGGCTTTTCACCGAGCCATTCGGCGCGTTGCCGTTGATCGCAAGCGAGGTGACATTTGAAATTTCGATGGGGAGCACGTTCACGCCAATAGTCACCTGGTCGTTGGAATTGTCACCCCACGTTGCCGTACCGATCACCGTTTTCTGCAAGGTCCCATCGAAGGTATAGTTGACGCCGTTGACGGTCTTGTGTGTCCAGCAGTTCGCATTATCCGATGCGCAGTAGATGAAGAGTTCATACACCTTGCTCGCATCAAGCCCGCCCACATTCACCTGCGCATGCGAACCGCCGTCGTCGATATAGGCCTTCATCAGCGTGAACGTCTTGCTGGCATAACGCCAGGTATTGGGACTCGACCACGACAGGCTCAAGCCGTCCACGGTATCCGATCCCGTCTTTAACGTGCAGTTGAACCAATTCGTATCCGGCACAATGCCATTGGGGTCTGTCCCCGCATCGGTCGTATACCCGGTCTCCGCGAAGTTGATGCTCCACACTTTGTCGGGCTGGTCTTGAGCAAACGCAGCCGCACTGAAAAGGAACCCTAGAAAAACGGCTGATACGATTCGTTTCATGGTTGGACCTCTTTTCGTATTCAAATGAACGCTTGATTACTTCGCCTTCTTAAACGGATTCGACTCTGCGAGGTCGCGGGCGATGCGCTTCATGAGCGCAGCCTTTTTCCCGGCGAGGCGCTTCGGCTCGTAGGGGCACGCGGTCACATCGGCGTTGAACAAGACGGCCGTCCACACGAGCGCCTGCAGATAGTGACCGTCGCTGTTGAGATGGAATACGTCGCCTTTCGGCCGGTAGACGCCCTTCTGGTTCTTGACGAACTTCGCCGAGCCGCACACGTCGCCACCGAAGGAGTTTGCCGTGTATTTAACCGGCAGGTCACGGCGCCAACGCTGAACGGCCGTCCCCATCGGAATCACCTCGAAACCATAAGACGCGGCGAAGTCGGCATAGGCGGCATGCAGTTTCTCGTACATCGTCTCGGGTGTCAGCTTCCAGCCGGCGAACCGCTTGTCCCATGGCGTATAGCTCCATGTTTCCTGAACGACGATCTTCGCCTGCGGGGCAAGTGCGCGAATCGTCTTCACGAGATCATCGCCATACGGATGATAGGAGGCCGGCTTCCAGCTCTCGTGCGAACACTGCTGGATGGTAACAACGTCCCACTTGGCCGCCTTCAGCATCTCGGGGATATTGCCCTTCGTTTTCGGCGAGGGGACCCCGTTCACCGACCGCGTCACCTCATAGGGCTTGACATCGGGCCGATCGGCCTTTGCGACATTCAGACAATGCCGTTCAAGCGAACACCCGCCGATGTAAAGCGAGCAGAGATCAAGCTCAAGCCCCATAGCCTGCGCAACCTTGGGCATCTCTTTCAGACAACACACGGAAAAGCTGTTGCCGATCATCAGAACCTTCAGGTTCTTCGGCGCCGACACCGAAGCTTTCGTCTGTCCGGCATCCGTATCGACCGCACAAACGGCACCCGCAACCAACAAAGAAAACACAAGGCTGGATATTAATTTTTTCATATCAAGATTATATCAAACAACAGCCTTGCGAACAATGTTAAAAAAGTGATTACACGGACGACACGAATTATTTTGGATTGCGCGACGAGACTGGCCACGAACCCCTAGCCGCTCATTTTCCATTCTCAACTCTCCATTCTTCATTTGGCATGTGCCCCACGGCGACCTCGATCCGGCAGTCCGACGACTGCGGCAAATCAAGATCGAACCTCATCCCCACCTTCGGCTCCGAGACGACAGGACAGGACACGGCACCGTCCGCTCCAGCATCAACGCCTCTTCATATCATTTCTTCTGACTCTGGTTTTGTCCCGCCAACGGGGTGGATGCTGGCAGCAATGGGGTGTTGGTGATGACGGAGAACTCGCCCACCCACTTCGGCGTATAGCCGAAACGTGAAAGCAACGATGTCCCATAGC
>JAKSOY010000054.1 GCA_024405255.1 Kiritimatiellia bacterium | reverse complement strand
GGATACCCCGCTCGCGCTGCCAGCTCTCGATCGTGCGCGGGGTGCGGCCGATCGAATGGCCCGTGCGGCAGGCCTCGCGCCAGAAGGCGCGGCGGTAGTCCTCCGAGTCGAGGCCGAGCACGTCCTCCGCGAACCAGTCGAAGAAGGGTTTCGCGGGCGGTTCATCCGCGGGCGGGGCGAGTGCGTGGCCGGAGGCGACGAGGCGTTTTCTGATTTTTCGGTTCATCGGGTACTAGTATAGCAGGTTTGGCGGGGATGTTCAAGATAAGATTGATTTTAGTTGCGGAAAAGATAAAGTGCGATGGGCGAACCGTCGCGAAGATCGAGAGACATCAGTTCACGAACGCGAAGCTCGTTCGTCTCTGTGATGGCTACCTAAGCATTTGGACTTGGACGTGTCCGAATTTTCACCACAGAACCCCTAGGCGACATCCTAGAAAAATTTCGCTTGATAATATGAGGTTCTTTGATTTATAATGGAAATAGATTCGAGATGATATTTGCTGTGTTGTGTTGTGTGAGAATACTGACATCGTTCCAGTTGGGTGGGGGCCAACTTGATCGTTAAGACCCCGAAAGGATTGCGGATTGTTGAATGAAGAAGAATACAGGATTTAAAATGTTGTTTCTGGGCCTGATTGCGATTGTATGCGGGTGCATGGCGCCCGATGTTGATATGACGGCAACGGACCGGAACATTACGGTGGTTGTGGCAAAGGGGCGTTCGTTAAATGAGGCCATCGTACGTGCTGCATCGGTACGTGGCTGGACGCCTAATGAAGTCGCACCTGGTGTTGTCCGTTGCCAAATCATTCAACGGAGCAATTTCGTTGAAATCGAGGTGCGGGTGACAGGTGATGGGCGCTACACCATCCATTGTGTGAAAAGCAATATTCCCGCCCGCAAGTACGAGCAGTGGATGACCAGACTTCAAAGCGAAATTGCCAAACAGGCACGGTGAAGGTTATCCGAAAGAGTAGGCTGGAATGGGACTTCTTCTGGACAAACCGGCAATTGAAAAGAACGGATGTGCTAAGGAGAGGTAGCTCGTGATTAGCCCCCGTGTGGAATGGAAATTCTCGCGCTGGAGCGCGGTTTGGCTGTTTGTTTGTGCCATATTTCTCCCCTTGTTTATTTTCATGGCGGAACGGGCGAATGGTGTTCTTGCTAAATATTTTGTCAATATCATGCCCACGCCGTTCTTGCGTTTTTGTGTCGGCGTCATTCCGGCGGGCGGTCTCGTCTTGTGGTTGAGCTGCATGTTTGGCATCTTTGCCGAGAGTTGGCTTTTGCGGATTCTTTGCGGGATGATGGCGGGGATTTCCGTGAGCTATACATGTGTCTTTCTGCCGATCATCTTCGTGTCGCTGTGGGCGATCATCCTCTTCTTTTGGACGGGTGTCGCACTTTTGGGTATCATCCCGTGCATCCCGTTATTGGCGAGTCTGGCGTTCTTCAGTTTCCGCCGGCATTTGCAAGGCCTGTCTGTACTCGGCGGCGAATCCGAACCCGTTGGCGCGTTCGCATTCGGTTTCGTGGTTTCATTCGCCGTTTGCGGCTGGGCGGTCCTCAAAGGCTTCGCGATCGACATGTGGTGTGACATGTGGAAGTTCGTGACGCTTCAATTCTAGAATAAATGCCGCGCCCAATGGCTTGGGCGGGCGTTGCGTTCTTGAACTTCGTCTGCGCCGAGGTTATGGTGTTTTTGCGACGGACGATTCGCCGCTTTCACACGTCAAGGCCGTGGAGTCCGGCCTTCTGCCTGGTGGCCTTTGGGACGCGGACCTTGACGCCGAGGTCCGTTTGGGTGGCGCTTGCCCTCTGGGGGACCGGCTTTCGGTTTGTCGTCGGCTTTTTCGCCTTCCTTGGATTCTTTGACCGGCGGCGCCATCATGATGACTTCGCCTTTCTTTACGCCGCTGATGAGATGGATCATGCGGTTGTTGTCAAGACCGATCTCCACCTTGCGGGGAATCCATTTGCCGTTCTCCTGTACATAGACATGCGGGGTACCGTCAATGCGGGTCACGCATTGGAGCGGACAGTAGAGCACGTTGTCGTACGAATGTTTGACGAGTTCGATGTCGCAACTCATGCCGGGGCGGATCGAGACATTGGCAAAATCGCACTCGAGTTCGCACTTGTACATTTTGAGGTCCGGATTCAGCTGGGCGCTTTGTCCGTCAGGCAGAATGCCGATCTTCGTCAGCTTGCCCGTGAAGATCCGATCGGGAAAGGCATCGACTTTGATCTTGGCTGTCATGCCCATTTCGACTTTGTTGAGCGAGGCCTCGGGCACCATGAGTTCGACGATCATGCCCTCGTCGAGCGGAATGTAGATGAGCTCCTGACGCTGCACGACATTTTCACCGACGGCCAACGGATGCATCCACCAGCGGCGACGGGCGATCTGCACGGTCGAAGCATACAGGACCACGCCATTCGTGGGCGCGAAAATCTTGGACTTCGAAATCTGAAAGTTGAGCTCCTCGAGGCGATTGGTCGCACGATCGCGTTCACGCGTACGCTGGAAGATTTCCGTTTCGACCTGGCGAATGACCGATTTGTTCTGCCACTTCGTACGATTGAGCGCTCGGATGGCTCGGCGAACCGCCGAGTCGTTCGTGGCCCGCTGCTGGCGCACGGTGTAGTTCGTGAGAACGTCCATTTTGGTTTGGGCCGTTTCAAGTGCGATTTCCTTTTGACGCAGGGAGAGTTCGTCGGCCTGCAGTTCAGTACGCGTGAGGAAGCCCTCTTTGGCGAGACGACGGGACCATTCAAGCTTCTCCGCCGCGCGCTTGAGTTCCTCGTCCGCGAGGACGATGCTGGAATTGTATTCGCGCTCGGTCTGCGGGTAGTCGCCTTTCTCGTACTTCTCCTTGGCGATGTTGGCAAGGTCAAGCGCCACTTCGCATTCAAGCAGGTTCGCGTCGCATTCGCCCTTGGTGACTTCGAGTTTTTCTTTGGCGATCGTGAGATTGCCCTCGGCTGTGGAGGCGGTGATCTCCTGCTCGTTGCGTTTGTCAACCAGCGCGGCCGAGTCGAATTCGACCAACAGGTCGCCGGCCTTGACGTTGATGCCTTCTTCCACGACCCAGATGACGGTGTTGTTGCCCTCGAGTTCGCTTTTGAGCACGATCTTGTCCTTGCTCTGGATTGAACCGTTGGACGTGACGCCGATGGTGAGCGGACCTTCCGCAATCGCGAAGGTCGGTATGGCTTCTTCGGACTTTCGTCCTGAACGGAAAAGGAAGAACGAGGCGACACCCAGCAGAAGCAGTGCCGCGACCGCCCATTTGATTTTCTTTCTCGTGATTTTCATGATCAGTAAAGCGTACGAGGTTGGTTGACGAGGTCGAGAAGGGTGGGCGTCGTCGTATGCGGTGCGAGCGAACCGTCGAGGAGCACGTTGAAGATGCCCATTTTGCTCCGCAGGTTGAGATCGCTCATGTGCCACGAGACGACAGCCGAGCAAAGCGAGTTACGCGCGTTCAGCAGCGAACTTTCCGATTCGAGGATATCACGCATGGAGCTTCGTCCGGACTGCATGAAGAGCTCGATGGACTTGGCGCGCATCTGTGCGACCTTGAATGATTCGACGGCGTTCGCATAGGTCGCCCGTGCGGCGACGAGTTCGCGGTAACCGGCCCGAACCTCGTTTTTGACGTTGTCTTCGGCCTCTTCGTAGGCACGTTCGCTTTGGGCGAGCGAGATGAGCGCCCGGCGATAGGCATTGCGCTCGCGGCGCCGGTCCCACGGTGCCGAAAGGCGGATCTTGAGCGAGGTCGACGTGGCGTCGTCCACGTTGTGCCGTCGGCTGTCCTTCCCCGCGTCATAACCCACGCCGCCATCCACGGTGAGGTCCGCACGCAAGGCGTCGGCCGAAACGGTTACAGCCCGTTCGGCGTCGATCAGATCGCCACGCGTCACCGCGAGGTCGAAACGCTCGTCGATGGCCGTTGTGAGGGCGATGCTTTCCGCCGGGAAGTCACTCAGCGCATCCGGCTGTTGGGCGGCCCGCTGTTCCATCTGGTCCTGCAGATGGCGCAGTTCGCTGTCGTCGAGTTCGATGGGCGCCTCGGGCGAGAACCCCAGCGTCATCTTGAAGCTGTCGAGCGAATCCTCGTAGCTTTTCTGGGTGGAGATGATCGTCTGCTGCGCCGAGAGCAAGTCGGTCTTGGCCTGGTCCATTTGGATACGGTCCATTCGCCCGGCCTTGAACATCATTTCCGCACGCTGGAAGTTGAGCTTCAGACGTTTCTCGTTGTCGTCGGAGTTGCGGCGGTTCTGTGCGACCTTCAAGACGTTGTAGTAGGTCTGCACGATCGAAAGGGCAAAGGTCTGACGATAGCGTTCGAACGTCAGGATCGAATAGGCGAGATTGCGCTCGGCCTGCGTGAGGGGTTCGCGTACGATTTCACGCGTCGAGCCTCGCAGAAGGGGAAGACTGGCTGTCAGATCGCCCGTCCAGCCGAACGAATGCCAGTCCTCGCGGATCATCTTCGCAACGTCGAGCGCCATGTTGCCGGCGATCGATGCGCCATTCTCGAACTTGCGAGCGAACCCCGCCCCCGTTTCGCCCGCATCTTTGTTGATTTCAGGCGATCCCGTGAGAGTGCCGAGGATGAATCCGCTGAAAGTGTTGTCGAAGACGTACCGCTGCGAGTCGAGCGCGAGCGCGTTCTGGTAGACGCTTTCCTTGAGCGACTGGTAACGGCGATTGTTGCGCGCACCGAGACGCAAGGCGTCCGTCAGCGTGAGTCGAAGCTGTCCATTCGTCGTCGCCGCCAAAGGCGACACGCCCGCGATGCGAGGAAAGACCGCATTCGTGACGCCCTGCTTCAGCGCCGCGAGCGCAATGCGCAGCGTGAGCACATCCGCAGGACGCGCGATGTTGAACGAATTGGTCAGTCCGGTCTGTTCCTTCCAGGCTGCAGTCGCGAGGGCGATGGCTGTTTCATCGGCTTCGCGCACGGCCTTCTCAGGCGTCATGCAACCGACGAGAACAACCAGCACGGCCGCGGTAGCAAGGAGCGGACGTGTGGAATGAATGCTGTGGGAATGCATTGGATCAGCCGAGCTTGGGCAGGATGAACGAACAGGTTTGCTGCTGATTCTCGGCGGTGATGATGTCCCAAAGCCGGCGATCTTCCGGACGCTGGGGTTCGGGATTCGGGAAGAAGTATTCGGACTGGTGCAACGAGGCGAGGGCCAGATCTGCCGTCGTCCGGAAGGTGACGAAGCCAATGTCGCCCCAGTGTCCCGTGGAAGGCAGGCAGAGTGTCCGGAGGCTGGTGTTGCGTTTCCAGTCCACGATGGGAAGCGTTTTGTACCAGCGGTGGTCGTGTCCGTGGAGATAGCCCGCGACGGCCGGACACTGCCCCAGGAAATTGGCCAGCTTCTGATTGCCGACGGCGAGTTCGTTGACAGGGAAATGGGAGCAGACGAAGACGGGCTTCTTCCACTTGGGGAGCACGCTCTGCAGCCACTCCTGCTGGGCGGCGTCGAGGCGTCCATTGCCCGGACCCATGTCGGTGAACTCGCGGTCGTCAGTACCCTGCAGCCCGTCGAGCATGATGAAATCCACGCGGCCCGCATCGACGACGCTGACAATGCGTCCCGGCACCTTGGTGGTCTGCGCATAGCTGGGATGAACTTCGAGGAACGTCGAACGGCGGTCATGGTTGCCCATGCCGATCGTCACCTGAATACCCGCGTCGGCGAGAAGCTTGAGGCCCGGTGCGGACTGAAGGTAGTCCTCCTTGCGGCCGAAAAGGTAGGCGAGGTCGCCGAAGCAGATCGCCCGCGCGGGCAGCGGATCCAACTTGAGGATATCGGCGACGACACGCGAAAACTTCTGGCGTTGATAGGTGCTGGACCCCGCCACGCCATTGACGTGGACATCGCTGAAAAGCACGGTGAGCTCGGGATCGACCGCGGCCTTGGCCGATGCCAACACACGAGGGCAGGCTGCAGCGGCAGCGATTCCGCCTAGAAAAGTACGACGCGTCAAATTCATTTTTTATACCTCGATTTCTGCCAACCGATTTCCGCCCGATCAAAACCTACGGTCTCACCTGCGCTCCCTTTCGCAGTGACTTTGACATTATATCAAAATTGATGTCCAAATGCACGCAATAATATGGTATACTACACGCCCTATGAGCAGAGAAGAATTCAGTTATCCCATTGGCGGACCCAATTTCAACCGCGGACGCAAAGCGGCGTTTTCGCATCATCACAAGAAGCACGGCCACGGAGGCCAGGGACCTCGGCGCAATCCTCATTTCGGATTGGCGGAAAAGGTTCCGGCTCCGAAGATCCCGCCGCTGCCGACCGAACCGCCGCCCGCCGTGTTCGAGGCGAATGTCTTCGGCAAGCTCGACACGCGCCTGCAATATGCCATCGGCGATGCAGGCTATGTGGTGCCGACGCCCATTCAGGAAAAGGCGATTCCGTATCTGCTCGAGGGACGCGATCTCATCGGCTGCGCCCAGACGGGAACCGGCAAGACGGCGGCCTTCATGCTGCCGATTCTGAACCGTTTGCTCGCGTCGGCCGAAGGACAGAAGGTCGTGCCAGGCCATCCGCGCGCACTTGTCCTTTCTCCGACGCGCGAACTCGCCGCACAGACGGCCGAGAACGTGGCGAAGTATTCGAAGTACACGGGCCAGCCGTTCGCCGTCGTGTTCGGCGGCGTGTCGCAGGGGCCGCAGGTGAAGGCCCTGCAGCGCGGCGCGGAAACGGTGATCGCGACGCCTGGACGCCTCATCGACTTGATGACCCAGGGCGCGGTCTATCTTGATCAGGTCGAGATGTTTGTGCTCGACGAAGCGGACCGGATGCTCGACATGGGCTTCCTGCCCGACATCCAGCGCATCATTTCCAAATTGCCGCCGAACAAGGTCGCGGCCGGTGCGACGGGCAATGGCGTGAACGGCAAGTTGCGCCAGTCGCTCTTCTTCTCGGCCACGCTTTCGCCGGAGATCCTGCGCCTCGCGGGTGATCTCGTGTATGACCCGATGCAGGTGATGATCAACCCTGAGGCACCGACGGTCGAGAAGATCAACCAGAAGTGCATGCTCGTCGAGAAGGGCAATAAAGACAACCTGCTCATCCATCTTCTGAAGAACCACGACGAGTGGTTCCGCGTGATCGTCTTCGCACGTACGCGCCATGGTGCGGACCGCGTGGAACGCAAGTTGCGCCAGCAGGACATCACGGTGGCGGCCATCCATTCGGATAAGACGCAGAACCAGCGGACGCGGGCCCTGCAGTCCTTCAAGGACGGCAAGCTGCGCGTTCTCGTGGCGACGGACATCGCGAGCCGCGGCATCGATGTGCCGGATGTCGATCTCGTCGTCAATATGGAACTTCCGGTGGAGACGGAAAGCTACGTGCATCGTATCGGCCGTACGGCCCGCGCGGGCGAATCGGGCGCGGCGATTTCCTTCGTCGCGCCGGAAGAGCGCAATCTGCTCAAGGCCGTCGAGCGCTTCATCCGCAAGACGATTCCCGTTGATCGCGACCATCCGTTTCATTCGCAGCTCGCCGAACAGAAGACGGGCAAGCAGAAGGAAGGCCTGCCGACCGCCCCGTGGATCCGCGGCGGTGAGCGCAACAAGAAGGGCAATCAACGCCATCCGGGGGCGCGTTTCTGGGGGCAGGAAAAGCCGCAGAAGAAATTCGTGCATCCCGCCAACGCGAAGAAGCATAAACGGCAGCGCAAGAATTTCGAGGGCCGCCGCGAACCCGACTTCGGCCAGAAGTAAGCGAGTGGCGAGTCGCGGCTCTGCATCGGCATCCGCGACTAGACGTCGATCTTGATGATCTTGCGGATGATGAGCCAGCCGATCGTCACCAGTACGATGCAGAGACTCACGCAGGCCACGCCTTTGAGCGAGAAGAGGAAGGGTTTCATCACATCCGGCTTCAGTACGGTCATCGCTAGGCCCAGGACGAACGGCATTGCGGAGACGATGATGCCTTGCATACGGCCCTGGGCCGTTAGCGTGCGCACGCGACGTTCGATGCGCATACGACCGCGGATCGTCTCTGAAATGCGGTCGAAGATTTCCGTCAGATTGCCGCCCGTCTTGCGTGCAATGTCGATCGATGTGCACACGAGCGTCAGGTCGTCGGACTGCACGCGCTTGTCGAGCGAGGCCAGCGCGTCCTCGAAACTGAGACCCACGCGCATCTGCTGCAAGAGAACGCTGAACTCCTGCGAGATCGGCTTTTCGCCGTTTTCGACGACGCTCTCGAAGGCCTGGTTGATGGAGAAGCCCGCGCGCAGGGCGTTCGACATCGTACCGAGCGCTTCCACAAGCTGCTCGTTGAATTTCAGACGGCGCCGATCACGCAGAATTCGCACATAGCGCCCCGGCAGCGTGAACACGAACGCGCCCGCACAAAGACCGAGCGCAATGCCGGCGATCGTCGAGAGGGCGTTCGTGAAGCTGAAGAGCGGAATGAAGAACAGGAAGAAGGCCATCAGGGCCGAGATACGGCCAAGCTGGGCGATCTTCTGCGGTGAGACGAACATGAAGACGTCTTCGAACTGCTGGCTCGTCTCTTTGCCCATGACGGAGGCATAGTTGTCCGTCCCTTCGTGCAAGGCAGAGACGAAGAGCAGCGCAAAAGCAAAGAAGGCGAGTCCAACGGTACTGACGGCACCCCAGCTGATCATCAATTCGACATTCATCGTTCGCTCACAAACTCAAAGACTTGCTGACTTGATCAGGCGTTAGTCGCCCACCTTTTCCAGACGGACTTCGACATTCTTGTTCGGGTCGAAGATCGCCGTGTCGAGGTGGAGTCCGCGGCTCTTGAGGTGTTCGTAGAAGGTTGGAATGGCACCGGTCGGACGGAACTGCCCGAGCACTTTGCCGTGTTCGTCGATGCCCGTCTGGCGGAATTGGAAGATGTCTTGCATGACGATCTGCTGGCCTTCCATGCCGGTCACTTCGGAGATGGCCACCACCTTGCGGGATCCGTCGGAGAGACGCGATTCGTGGATGATGATGTCGACGGCCGAGGCGATCTGCTCGCGGATGGCGCGCGAGGGCAGTTCCATGCCGCTCATCAGCACCATCGTTTCAAGACGCGAGATCACATCGCGCGGCGAGTTCGCGTGCACGGTCGTGAGCGAACCGTCGTGGCCCGTGTTCATCGCCTGCAGCATGTCGAGCGCTTCACCGCTACGGCATTCGCCCACGATGATGCGGTCCGGACGCATACGCAGACAGTTCTTCACGAGGTCGCGAATCGTCACGGCGCCGCGGCCTTCGATGTTCGGCGGACGCGCCTCGAGCCGCACCACATGCGGCTGGACGAGGCGCAGTTCGGCCGCGTCTTCCACCGTCACGATACGTTCGGTCTTCGGGATGAAGCCCGAGAGCAGGTTCAGAAGGGTCGTCTTACCGGATCCCGTACCGCCGGCTACGATGATGTTCTTGCGCATCACCACGCAGGCCTTCATGAACTCGGCGGCGTTGTAGGTCCAGGTGCCGAAGTTGACGAAGTCCGTCACGGTCAGCGTCTTCTTCGCGAACTTACGAATCGTGATCGTCGGACCCGACAGCGCGAGCGGCGGGATGATCGCGTTCACGCGCGAACCGTCCGCCAGACGCGCGTCCACATACGGCTGCGATTCATCGATGCGGCGGCCGATCGGCGACACGATGCGCTCGATGACGGCCATGACGCTGGCGTCGTCGAGGAACTGGAGTTTGGAAAGCTGCAACTTGCCGTGGCGTTCCACATAGACGCGATGCGGACCGTTCACCATGATTTCGGTCACGGATTCATCGGCCAGCAGCTCCTCCAGCGGTCCGAGTCGAAGCGCTTCGTTGAACACTTCGCGCTCGATGCTTTCCGCGTCGATGCCTTCCGGCAGTTTGCCGTTCGAACGAACCTGTTCGACGATTTCGTGGATCTTGGCTGTTGCCTGCTTTTCAAGTCCTTCGCGGTCGACACCGGCGACCGTCAGACGCTTGAGGTCGAGGCGTGTGATGAGCTCTTGCTGGATCTGCTCCTTGACCTGACGGCGGATTTCGGCCATCGGGTCCGGCTGTTCCTCAGGTTCATCCTCTTCGGCGGCCGGGGCTTCGGGGGCAGGTTCTTCCGGCGCGGACGGCTGCTGCATGTCGGCGATTTCTTCTGCCGACACGGGGAACACGCGCAGGGCGGTGTCGCCCACCTGCACGACGGCTTCGGGCGACAAGAGGACCTCGTCGTTGATCGGGGTGCCGTTGACGAACGTGCCGTTGGCGCTGTTCATGTCCTTGAGCGTGGCGGTTTCGCCGTTCAGCATCAGAAGGGCGTGGCGTTCGGAAACACTGCCGTCGTTCAGGTTGATGTGGCAGGCAGGACCGCGCCCGAGGATGTAGGCACCGTCTTCAAAGAGGTAGCGGTTGGCCGAACCTTCGCCCGGCAGAACAATGTCGATTGCAAAAGCCATTAGCGTTTTCCTCCCATCTCATTCTGGCGCTTGAGGTTGAGGTCTTCGATCTCGGACCGGATCTTCTCGAAGTTGACCTGCGGCAGTTCCTTCTCGTACGAGGTGTCATTCCGATTACGCAGGGTGAGCGCGAGGCGGCCCTTGATCTGCTCGCAGAAAACGAGCATCTCGGCTTCACGCGGCGTGACCTCCAGTGTGACGGTCGAATAGTTGGACCCGCCGAAGTTGTAGGCGTTAGACGTCTTGGCTGTATCTTTGCCAGTGGCGAGTACGAGCACGTTCTGCAGCATCGTGCAGGTGACAAGCTCTTCGATCATTTTCCCGTCCGGGCCCGCCTTCGGGAAGCTGAAGGTTCCGATGACGTCCACATGGTCGTTCGGCTTCACCATGCCGCTCACGGCAGACGCTCCAGAAGCGTTGATTGAAACGGCGCGCATTTTCCGGTTGATGTCGGCGGCGAGACCATTGCTGGTCGGATTACCACCTTCAAGGTCGCTCCAGAAGATGAGTTCACCCTTGCGGTGGCCACTGATGATCTTGCGCCCGTAGATCTCATTGGCCATTTCCTTCGTGAGGGCCTGTCCCCGCAGGCCTGTCTTCGGTACCTCACGGAATCGAACGTCGCTTTCTTGGAGGACCGTACCGCTCGGTACGTCCTTGCCGTAGCAGAGGACGTCCATTGTCCCGTGCGCTTCGTTCCAGGCGAGTTTCAACTTAAGAAACTCGGCGTCTTTCGACGAAAGGTAGGTCCGCGTGAGAATCGCGGCCAAAAGCCCCGCGAGAATGGCGATGATCAGAACGATTTTCTGTTTCATGGTGTCCTTTGTTTAAATCATTTGCGTTTCAATTCCGTGACGCGAACGCCGGTTGGAAGATCTTCGGCGAGAAGGGCGGCGCTGCGCTGCCCTTTGGCGAAGACCTTGAAGGTGTCGGTCGAGACGGGAAGTTCCTGCCAGCCGGCCTGACGGTAGTCTTCGGCGGCCTTGGTGGCGGCATCGACGGCGGTGCCGTGTTCGAACCAGACGGCGACTTCGTGCGAACCGTTGAAGGTGCCCTTGTAGTCCGCGTCGGCCGGCACGGTACGCGTGTGGAAAATCCATCCGCCGGCCAAAAGAACGACGCCAAGAAGGGCGGCGAGTATCAAACGGCGCTTCATAGCAATCCCTCCTCCTGGGTGATGCCCGTGGCGGGCGTGAAGTCCGGCAGTCCCATCGCGGGCAGCGAGGATTCCTCGCGGATCTTGAGTTCGCTCTTGCCGTCTTCGCCGAACATGTAGGTGGCGGCAAGTTCGTCCAAGTCGACCGTGAAGTCGAGCGTTTCGTGGACGAGGTCGATGGCCGGTACGGACCTCAGCGCGAGCGGCAGATTGTCGAGCGTGCGCTCGGGCAGGTTGCCTTCCGCCAACCCCGTGCCCGACTGCGCGTTGCGTCCCGCCATCGCGCGCACCATGCTCTGGATGCGCGTCGATTCGGGAATGATGCTGGCAAAGGTGAAGATCGCACTCAGCAGCAGTGCGAACGCGAACACGCACACGGCGAATTCGATGGCGGCCTGTCCGCGTTTAGCGTGCATGGCGTGTACCTCCTGAGGGACCGCCCCCACCGCCTGTATGGACGATGCATTGGTCGCTGTTGCGTTCGAGCCAGATGACGCCTTTCTGCCGGAATGACGCCTTGTCCCACTTGTCGAGAATCATGCAATAGCGGCAACCGCCGATGGTCTTGCCCTCGGCGCAGGAGGCGACATGGTCGCGCGTGTGGACGACCCAGTCGTCTTCGGCCATGTTCTGGCGCGCTTCCGAGGCGCCTGCGAGCATGATGAGGCGTACGGCGGTGAAGGCGGGCGTGACGAGCGGCAGTTCGCCGTCGAGCGTGACGGTGCGTCCGTCGATTTCGCCGAAGGGCTTGGCTGCGGCGGTCCACAGGTTCTCGCGTTCGGACGTGCCAGGTGTGAGCGGCTTGATCGTACTCACCACGCGCGTCACGGACGAACAACCGAAGACGTCGTACTTGGGCTGCACGTCGCTTCGCAACGGCAGCTGGTCGGGTCCCCCGCGGTGCATTTCCGTCCACGCGCGCCAGTCGCCGTTGTAGACATACCAGGAAAAGGCATAGTCGTTCGTGAGCACGCCGCACTGGTCGAACGTCGCTTCGTTCACGTTTTCGCAGCCGGCCCGGCGCGCGAGGTCGATTACATTGCGGCGGATGCGGTTGCCATTGCGGTCCGGATCGACATCGCGCAGCGCGCCGAAGAAACGGCTGACCGCAACGGGGTAGAACTCGGGATTGGTCGGCGAGACGGTGGACCCTGCCGGCACATCGCCCCAGCCGTTGAAATTCTTGAGCAGATTGAACATGTCGTCGCGCAGGAAGAACCAACACCAGTCTTCGCTGTCGACGGCCTGATAGAAGGCGCGGTTGTAAAGGGGATGCGAACCGCCGGCGGAATAGTTGAAGAACTGCGCATTGTCGCAGCCCGCGTAGACGCCGTCCGCCACGGCCCCGCGCAGCATCATCGCATAGTCCTCGCTCTTGGTCGGCCACGAGGGCGTACCGGGCACATACTTTGCCGCACCCGAGATGGAGTCGTTCACAAGGCGTGTCATGCCGGGATCGACATTCATACCGTTTTTCGCGGCGATGCACTGCGAGGCGTAAAGTCCCGCGCAGGGTCCCGCGAAGACGAGACGCTCCTGCAGATGCTGCACGCCGGCGACCAGGTTCGTGAATTGAGAGGGCGACGCGGCGTATTTGCACGCGATGTCCACTTGCGCCAGATTGAGTGCGCCGATGCCGTTCAGCGTGATGCCCTGCCAGCGCGCAGCGGCCAGTGCGGCGGCGTCGCCCGCATTCTGCAGACGCCCCTTGCCGCGAATGGCGAGAAAGACGTCCGCGTTCACGAGCATCAGGAACAAAAGCCCGAGCATCATGAACGCCATCACCAGAATGATCTGGCCCTGTCTCTTTCTTTCTCTCTTCACTAATTAACTCTCGCAATCCACAACCAATTCCACCCCACAATCTTTAACCCTCAACCCTAACCTCTAATCCCCAACCACGATCTTTAACCTTTAACTTTTAATCTTTAACCTTCCCCATCCCAATCACTGCAGATAGAAAGGATAATGTCCCTCGATATGGGCCTCGCCCTGCAGCTTGTACAGGCGGCCGTCGATCTTGGAATCCAGTTCTTCTTCGCCGTTGCCGTAGAGCGGACGGCTCTGCCAGACGCGCATCGTGAGTTCGTTCACGTCGCCACCGGGCTCCGAGCAGTCCCAGCCGAGCTTCGATCCTTCCCAGAAGGGGAAGTCGAGAATGCCGCGTGTTTCGGCGTCGTTCTCTGCTTGCAGGTAGGACCCCATGCGATTGATGAGCGCGCTTGTCGAAAGGGAGTTGCCCTCGTCGTCCTGCGTGCGGCACCGGCCGGCGGTCGCCATCGTGGCGATCCGCACGGTCTTCGTGATCATGAAGTCGTTGAACCCCACCGTGCGGGCACGCGCGGCGCGTGCGGCGGCGTAGTCGAGGATCGTGTGGTTCGTGAGAACGGTCGTGTACTCGTAAACCCAGAAGAAGACCATGCACAGGAAAAACAGGACGACGATCGTTTCGATCATCGCCTGTCCGGCAGGGGCTCTTCTTCTGGGCGTCAAGGACAGAACCCTCTCCAAGCGGGGGATTAGTTTTCGCCGAGACGCTTGATCGTGTTCTCGTCGAGCGATTCCACGGACTGCTTGGCCTTGTTGCCTTCTTCCTCGGAGATCGCCGCCGTCGCACCTGCGACCTTCTTGCCGACGCCACGGCCGAAATACGTGAACACGGCGATCAGGGAAATCGCGATGAGTGCCACGATGATGATGTATTCGACCATCGTCTGGCCCTTTTTGGTTTTGAGGCTCTTCATGTCAGTGTGTCCTTTCTTGTTGATGAAACCGTTAGGGATACTCGCATGTGACGAGTTGCGTCGTTCGCTCGGCCGATGAATGGGCGGCAGAGACGAACAGTCGGATCGCGCCCAATACACCCAGCAATGCCACGAACACGATGATGTATTCGAGCATTGTCTGTCCGGACTTGACCTTTGGCCGCAATGATTTCATGACATTATTATAACAAAAAATGTGACTTGTGTGGTGAAAATTACGCGGGCTTTTCACGGGGGATGGATTATGGTATACTTGTGTCCGCACGCTTGGGGATCGTCCGCATCGAGGCGGACGCGAACCGGCACAACGAGAAAAGGAGAACGAAGATGTTGTTGGTGTTCTTGGCGGAGTTGATTGGAACGGCGCTGCTGATTCTGCTCGGCAACGGCGTGGTGGCGAATGTGCTGCTGGAAAAGTCGGGCATGAAGGGCGCTGGCCCGGTGCAGATCACCTTCGGCTGGGGACTCGCCGTGATGCTGCCGGCGTTCATCTTCGGCACCTCCAGCGGCGCGCACTTCAACCCGGCGCTCACGCTCGCCCTGGCGGCGGATGGTTCGGTTGCGTGGAATCTCGTGCCTGCCTACCTCGGTGGACAGATGATCGGCGGTTTCCTCGGGGCGGCGCTGGTGTTGCTGCTTTTCTATGACCAGTTCAAGGCGACCGAGAACGCCACGGTCAAGCGCGCCTGCTTCTGTACGGCACCGGCGGTGCCGCACAAGGTCCGCAATTTCCTGTCGGAATTCGTCGGCACGTTCGTGCTCGTGTTCGCGATCAAGGGCATTGCCCAGGTGATGGGCTGCGCGGGCGGACTCGGCAACTTCCTCGTCTTCGGCATCATCGTGTCGATCGGCATGTCCCTCGGCGGCCTCACGGGCTACGCGATCAATCCGGCGCGCGATCTCGCACCGCGTCTGGCGCATGCGCTGCTGCCCGTACCGGGGAAGGGCCCCTCCAACTGGGGCTATGCGCTCATCCCCGTCGTGGCGCCTATCCTCGGCGCGCTCGCGGCCGTTGCGCTCTATGCCGCGATTCCGTGGAAAGTCGCGGTTACCGCGTGATCTTCCTTGTGGCGGCGCGCAGAATGCGCTATAATATCCGCCCGATTTTCAAGCATAAAGGATACAAGTCAAATGAAGGATTTCGATTTCGGCGCGTTGCTGGACCAGCAGTTGCGCAACTACCGTAAGGGTTTCAATCCCGGTGATACGGTGAAGGCCCGTGTGGTCACCGTGGGCGAGGCGTTCGTCACGCTGGACGTGAACGCGAAGAGCGTGGGCCTGCTGCCGATCGAGGACGTGACCGACGACGAAGGCGACGTGACGGTCATGCGCAACGACGAGGTCGAGGTGCAGTTCGTCGCGATGCAGAAGGACGCCTTCCTGTTCGCGAAGGCCGACGTGGCGGAGAGCGCCGCGGTCGTGTCGCTCGACCAGACGATCCAGCGCGCGTACGACAGCGGTCTCGCGCTCGAGGGCAAGGTCGAGAAGGAAGTGAAGGGCGGCTACGAAGTGACCGTGTGCGGCCAGCGCGGGTTCTGCCCGTATTCGCAGATCGAGCGCTTCCGCAAGCAGATTCCCGAAGGCGCCGAGAATCCCTACGTGGGCAAGACCTTCCAGTTCCTCGTGCAGGAATACGGCAAGGACGATCGCGGGGCGAATCTCATCGTGAGCCGTCGGGCCGTGCAGGAAAAGGAACTGCAGGTCGCCAAGGACTATCTGCGCGACACGCTGGCGGTGGACCAGACGCGCAACGGCACGATTGTGAAGGTGCTGGACTTCGGCGCGTTTGTCGATCTCGGCGGCGTGGAGGGCCTCGTGCCCGTGCGTGAAATCTCGTGGGACAAGGTGGTCAAGCCGAGCGACTTCGTCAAGGAGGGCGACCTCGTGACGGTCAAGGTGCTGTCGATCGATTGGGAGCGCGAGCGCATTTCGCTCTCGATCCGTCAGACGCAGGCGAAGCCCCTCAAGCCCCGTACCCCCGAAGAGCTCGCGGCCGAGGCTGAGGCGCAGGACGTGCAGGACTGGATGAGCGCGAACGAGGGCAAGACCGATTCGTTCTCGAACATCGGCAGCGCCTTTGCCGGATTGAAGTTGTGACCGCAGTCGGCACACTCGCTTGGAACGACGGCGTGTTGACCACGTCGAGTCCCAACGGGCCCGTGCGGACCTGGCGGCGCGCGGCGGATCTCGCCGCGGCGCGGCTCGCTGTCGAGCCGCCGATGGCGTCGCTTGAACTGGCGGATGGTCGGGCTCTCCTGACCGCCGCCTTTGCTGTTTTCCCGTTTGTGCGCGCCCCAGGACCCGCGTCGGTTTTCGGTGCGGGCGTCACGCGGTCCGCCCGCGCGGCGTTCGCCGTGCTCGCGGACGATGCGGCAGGTGCTTTGCGCGTGCTGCGCGGCGAGCCAGACGAATTCATCCTCTTTGCCCGCGCGACACGCGAGGGTTGGTTGGTTGGCGCCGTGACGGCGGAACCGCTCGTGCTGACGGTGCGCGTGGAGGACCTCTGGCGCTCGCCTGCGCAGATGCGACCTCCGTGTTCGGCCTTTCGCGTGGAAGTTGTGCGCGACCCGAACGCAAAGGACACGCCTGAAGCGCAGGCCGCCGGTGTCGTACAGGAGACGCTGGCGGATGTGGGACCTGATGCGCGCATCTTTCTGGAACTCGCGCGCGGGGGCGGATTCCTCTTGACGGTACGAATGGAAGGAATGTGAGTCCAATGATGATCGATGCCCATTTTCATCGCCAGACGTATGCGACGTTTCTGGCGGTCGATGAACGCGAGGTGCGCTTCTGGGGATTTCATCCGTGGCAGGCGCCTGAGATTCTCGATGGGGCGTCCGCGATTGCCGATGTGCGGAACCAGTTGGCGGCGGATCCTTCGGCCGGCGTGGGCGAGATCGGACTCGACCGCCTGAAGACGAAAACGACGACGCCTGCCCAATATGCGCTATTCACGGCCCAGCTGGCCCTCGCGGCCGAACTGCATCGTCCTGTCGTGTTGCACGGTGCGAAATGCTGGGGCGAGGTGTACAAGGCCTGTCTGCCTTTTGCGGACCGCATCCCCGCCTTTCTCTATCACGGATTCTCCCGCTCGACGGGACTTCTTCCCGACATTTTCGCGCACAACGGTTTTGTGTCGCTCGGGCCCGCATTGTTGAACGACCACGCCGTCAACTATCACGACATGGCCAGGACGCTGCCGCTTGATCGTCTTCTCCTGGAGACCGATCAGGACTACACATCGCCGGAGCGATCCGCCGAGGAACCGTCCCAGGCGGCGCTGGTGGCGCAGCTCGTGGCGAAACTGGCGGAATTGCGTGGCGTGACGCCGGACGCGATTGAAGCGGCTGTGGCGGCGAATGCCCGCCGCTTTGTGGAGACGTGCGCATGACACCGAAGGACTTCACGCCGCAGATGCTCATCGGCTGGGGTGGCGCCGACGTGTTCAATCAAGGTCTGCACATCGCCCAGCGGCGCGAGGTGACGTCTGCCGAGTGGGATCCGCAACGGTGCGAGGTCAAAGGCAGGATCGCCCGTTCGGACGGTTATGAGATGAAGACCGGGTTCACGCTCGATGCGAGCGGATACGTGCACTCGAAGTGTCCGTGCCGGCAGAATCAGGAATTCGGACAGATCTGTCCGCACGTGATTGCGCTGGTGATCGTTCTGATGGACCGCATGAACGATCCGGCGAAGGAGGAGGCGCACCAGCTCGAACAGCGCGCGGCCCAGCGGCGCGCGGCGATCAATCCGGCGGACTACATCCAGCGTTCGCGTCAGGGCGTGCCGATGCGGCTCGACATCCAGTGGAACGAGCAGACGATGCGCGACGAATTCTACGCGGGCGGTGTGAAGGCTACGCTGGCGCTTGTCGACAAGGCCGGCGTGCGCTATTCGCCCGAGGATCCGCGTCTGCGTCTGCCCGTACCCGGCGTGGCACTTGCGGCGGCGGCGAACGATCTGCTCGAGGTCATCGAGGATATCTGCGAGGGACCCGCCAAGTCGTCGTTTACGCTCCAACCGATCGACTTCCTCAATATCGTCGCGTTGAAGTCCCAGGCGGAGAAGGTGCCGTGCCATCTGCAGGCCGAGTTCTACGAAGAGGATGGACGCATGGCGCTCTTCCCCTCTGCGGAGTTGCCGTTCAATCATCTGGCGTCGAGCGACCGATTCTTCGTCCATGGACATCAGGGCTTCGTCTGGAGCCGTCCGATCCGCGAGGATGGTTCGGAGGCGCCGGGTGTCTATACGCCGCTGGCGAATGTGCTGCCCGAGGCCTTCCAATCGCTCTACGCGCACGACGAGATCATCACACGCGAGGCGATGGCGACTTTTCTGCACAGCAACTTGCCGCTCTTGCGTCAGCAGTGCGAGGTGCGGCTGTCGCCCTCGGAAGATTTTTTCAAGTTCGTGCCGGACCATCCGACGTTCCGTCTCGTCGTCGAGGGAACGCGGGCGTCGCTCGGGGCCGAACTCTTTGCCGACTATGGCGGCAAGCAGATTCGGTGCGGCGCGCCGGGATCCGTCTGCCGTCCCGATCCGGAGGACAAGCTTCTCTACTATACGCGCAATCTGCCGGCCGAACAGGCGGCGCTCAAGCGTTTGCGCGAATTTGGTTTTGTGTCCGACGACCGAGGCGGCACGCGGGTCTACATCACGAAACCGCGCGAGGTGCTGAACTTCTTCGCGAGCGGTGCGCCTGAATTGGAGCGCGGCGGCTGGAAGGTGAAGTTCTCGGAAATGCTCGATGATGTCATCGACGGAATGGGACAGATCCTCGCGACGGTCACCGTGGAGGATGTGCCGGGACGCGAACCGGGAACCGTCGAAGTCGGGTGCCAGTTCGAGGATGGCGGACGCAACATCCCGCCGTCCGAAATCCAGGCGGCGCTCAATCGCGGCGATGCGTTTCTCAAACATAACGGTGAGCTTCTGCTGCTCGATGCGCACGCCATCAAGCAGATGCGTGAGGTGTTCGCCGACTGTCCGAGCCGCCCGGGCGGCAAGCCGGGACACTTCCGCGTGCCGCCGATGTACGCACCCTACATCCGTTCGTCGCTGGGGGTGATCGGCAATTCGGTCGAGCTGGAAGAGGGGAAGGCCCCCACCTGGCGCGACCTCGCGATGAAGCGGAATCGCGATGAGGGCGCGAAATGGGAACCGGTCGATCTCGGTCGGTTGGAGGGGACGCTGCGTCCGTACCAGAAGGAAGGCGTCTACTGGATGCGCTTCCTTGAGAAGAGCGGCCTCTCGGGTCTTTTGGCGGATGAAATGGGCCTTGGAAAGACGTTGCAGACATTGACCTGGCTCTCGCTGGCGCGCACGGATGCGGCGGCCCAGGGGAAGCCCGCGCTGATCGTGTGTCCGACTTCGCTCGTGCAGAACTGGGCGGCGGAAGCCGAGAAGTTCACCCCGTGGCAGAAGAAGCTTGTTGTGTCGGGTCCGAACCGTGCCGAAGTCTTCAACCAGATCCCGAATTACGATCTTGTTATTACCTCGTACGCGCTCCTGCAGCGCGACTTGGACGAGGCCTATCTCGGGAAGACCTTCAGCGTCGTGGTGCTGGACGAAGCGCAGCACATCAAGAACCGGCAGACGCGCAATGCCAAAGCCGCCAAGCAACTTGAATCGGTCCAGAAGCTCGTCCTCACAGGTACGCCGGTCGAGAACTCGGTGGCGGACGTGTGGAGCATTTTCGACTTCCTGATGCCGAACTATCTCGGACATTATGATTCCTTCAAGGCCGCGACGCAGGATGTCATCGAGGCGGGTGGCGCGGAAGGGCGCTTCGAGCAGGAGAAGCTGCATCGGAAGCTGCATCCGTTCATTCTGCGCCGTCTCAAGAAAACCGTCGCGAAGGATCTGCCGGATAAGATCATCAAAGTCTCGTATTGTCCGATGACGCCCGAGCAGCAGCATTGGTACAACCGGCTCCTGGCCGAGACGCGTGGCAAGATCGGCGACATGGTCAAGGAGAAAGGATTCGCGCGCGCGCGTATGGAAATCCTCGCGCTCTTGATGAAACTGCGACAGGTCGCCTCCGACCTGGAGCTTCTCAAGGAGTATCGCGAGAAATGTGGCGGGAAGGTCAAAGGCGACAACCTCTCGGGCAAGCTCGACGTCTTTTTCGAACTTCTGGACGAGGCGATCGACGGCGGCCATCGTGTGCTCGTCTTCAGCCAGTTTGTGACGATGCTCTCCATCCTCCGGCGCGAACTCGAGGCGCGTGGGATTCGCTATTGCTATCTGGATGGCGAGACGAAGGACCGGTTGGGCGAGTGCAAGAAGTTCAACACGGATGAATCGATTCCGCTTTTCCTTATTTCACTGCATGCGGGCGGTACGGGACTCAACCTCACGGGCGCGGATATGGTCATCCATTTCGATCCCTGGTGGAATCCGGCGGTCGAGGACCAGGCGACGGACCGTGCGCACCGCATTGGACAGAAACGCACGGTGTATGTGGTAA
>JAKSOY010000053.1 GCA_024405255.1 Kiritimatiellia bacterium | reverse complement strand
TCAAGTGCACGTTCGGCGCGGGCCAGGGCTTCAGCTGGAAGTTCGGCTGGTCCGGCCGCGTCAATGACCGTCCGCAGCCGGTTCCGAAGGGGTTTGACTACGAGATGTGGCTTGGTCCGGCGCCGTGGAAGCCGTACACCGACCACCGCGTCGGGACGTCGTTCCGCGGCTACTGGGACTACGATTCCGGCGGGCTCGGGGATATGGCGCAGCACTATCTCGATCCGCTGCAGTATCTCCTCTGCAAGGACGAGACGAGCCCCGTCAAGGTCGAGTACAAGGGCCCGCGGCAGCATCCGGAAGCCGTCGGTCGTTTCGACCGCATCACGCTCACCTATGCCGATGGCATGACGGTGGCGCTGGACGGCGACGAGACGCTCAAGGGCGAGCCGCTCCTCCGCGGGGCGAACGGCCTCTGCGTCTACAAGAAGGCGCAGGGCGGCAAGACGCTCCGCATTAAGGACAACAACGGCTGGTGGCCGGAAGAGAAGGTCCTCAAGACCCTCGCCGAACTCCCGAAGCCGGCGAAGCAGCAGACGGACTTCATCGACTCCTGCAAGAACCGCAAGACCTTTGCGCTCAACGAGTCGAACGGCTTCCGTTCCTGCACGATGTTCAACCTCGGCATTGTCGCCGAGCGCCTTGGCCGCGGCTTCAACTTCGATCCGGTCACGCTGCATGCGGTGAACGACCAGGCCGCCGAGCGCTTCCTCTATCAGGGAATGCGCGCGCCGTGGAAGAAGGAAATGTTCGGCTAAGCAAGAGAAAGGATTTTGAAAATGGCTTATAAAGATCCGAATCCGTATGCCGGCTATGGCGCGGCGATGGCTTCCCGCAAGGACGACCCGATGGCCGTCGAGTGGCAGAACCAGAACGACAAGAAGATCGCCGAGGCGACGAAGCCCGAGGCGCTCGCCTCCCATCTGTGGAGCTCCGAGAAGGCGGCGGCGCTGCTCGCCCGCGTGAAGCCCGGCTACCAGACCGATCCGATCGACCTCGTGGTCATCGCGGCGGTTTCCCAGTATGTGATGGAAGCGCTGCTGGGCCGTCCCAGCAATCCGGCGGGCTGCCAGGGCCGTTGCCGCACCCCGGGTGCGGTTCCCTGCCAGCGCAAGCTCTGGAACAACGCGCTCATCGAGGCGTGCCGCAAGACGAAGGACCCCTACGTGCAGACCTTCATGCTCGACCAGCTCCGCTGGTGCAGCTGCAAGTGCCGTCTGGGCGAAATCGGCAAGCTCAAGGACGTCGCGGTGAACGACGAGGTCAAGCAGACCCTCGCCTTCGTCATCGAAGAGCTCCAGGCCCGTTAATCGGGTTGAAAAGATGACGAAAAAGCGCCACGCGGAAATCCCTCCGCGTGGCGCTTTAATCTACATCGCCCGCAGGGAGGGAACGCAGTCAATCGAACAATCCGAACAATTCGAACAATTCGAACAATCGAACAATCGAACAATCGAACAATCCGAACAATCGAACAATCCGAACAATCGAACAATCGAACAATCCGAACAATCCGAACAATCCGAACAATTGGTTGTACTCTGAACGCCGGTCCCCCCTTGCCCTTGTCGCGTTTTTTTGTTATTATGTGCGGCACATATGAACAAAAGAAAAGAAAAACTGAGACGGTTCCAGTCTCCGCGCGAGACGGGAACGATGACGGGTGAGCTACATATGGCCCGCAATGGCGCCGGGTTTCTGGTAGACCCCCGAACGAATGAAGCCACGTGGATCGAACGCGAGGACCTCGGTACGGCGCTCGTCGGCGATACTGTGACGATCAAGGTGAAGCCGCCGCGTCCATCGCGCGGATTCCGCGGCGGTGCGCATGAGAGCGGCAAGTCGGGTCCGGAAGGGCACATCATCCGCATCGATGCGCGCGCACCGCGTGCGATTGTGGGGACGCTTGTCTCCCTGGGACGCTTCACGCGCGTGCAGCCGCTGTCGCCGACCTATCGGCAGGAGTTCCTCGTGCCCGATGCGGCCGGGGCGAAAGTGGGCGATCGCGTGGTGATGCGCTTTGTGCGCTGGGATAATCCACGGCTCGCTCCGGAAGGCGAGATTACGGACGTGATCGGTCCGGCGGACGATCCGTCGCTTGACACGCGTGCGGTGATGGAGCAATACGATCTGCCTGCCGAGTTCCCGCCGGAGGTGTTGGCGGAAGCCGAGCGCGTCGGAGTGGACGAGGCCTCTCTCGAAGGGCGGCTCGACCTGCGCAAGAAATTCATCTTCACCTGCGACCCCGAATCGGCGCGCGACTATGACGACGCGCTCTCCTTGGAAGTGGATCGCAAGGGCAATCGCATCCTCGGCGTGCATATTGCGGACGTGTCGCACTTCGTGACGCCGAAGAGCGCGCTCGATCGCGAGGCGTATCGTCGCTCGACGTCGGTCTATCTGGTGGACAAAGTCGTGCCGATGCTCCCCGAACAGCTTTCCAACGGCGTCTGTTCGCTCGTGCCGCATAAGGACCGGCTGGCGTTCTCGACCTTCCTCACATTCGACGCGAAAGGGAACTGCATCGCCCGGCGTTTCGCGAAGTCGGTCATTCGTTCGAAGGCGCGCTACACCTACGAACAGGTGATGGCGGCGATCGCGGGGACCGAGCCGCCCGCCGGGAAGAAGGCTGTCCTGAAGGCGAATGCGCGCAAGGTGGTGCTGGGCATTCACGCATTGGCGCAGCAGCTTCGGAAGAACCGGTTCGACCAGGGGGCGCTCGACATGGATGTGCCCGAGGCGGATATTCAGGTCGATGCGAAGGGCATGATGACGGGCATCGTGGTGCGTCCGTACGACGAGTCGCACCAGATGATCGAAGAGTGCATGGTCGCCGCGAACGAGGCGGTCGCGAAGGAACTGTGGACCAAGGGCGTGAAGATCCTTGCGCGCCTTCACGAGGCACCGGACGCCGAAAAGCTCGAAGAGCTGCGTGGCAATCTCGCGAAACTCGGGATCTCCTGCGGCGACCTTTCGTATCAGGCGAATCTCGCGAAATTCCTCAAGCGCATCAAGAACACGCCGTTGGAAGGCGTGCTGTCGGTGATGGTGCTGCGGTCGATGAAGCGGGCGCTCTACTCGGCAAAGGAAATCGGACATTTCGGTTTGGCGAAGAAGTTCTACGCGCATTTCACGAGTCCGATCCGACGCTATCCCGATCTTGTGCTGCATCGGCAGCTCGCATCGTGGATCGCGGGCGAAGGCGGACGGCTCGACCTCGGCTGGCTCAATACGGCGGCGCTTCATTGTTCGGAACGTGAGCAGAATGCAGATGATGCCGAGCGTTCGCTGGACGAAATCAAGAAGTTCCGTTTCCTGCAGCAGGTGCTCGACAATCCCGCGAGCGGGCTCGACAACTGCTTCGAGGCGGTGGTGTCGAAGTGCACGCGCTACGGGCTTTTCGTCGATCTGCCGGATCTCGCCGTCGGCGGCATGGTGCATGTTTCGCTCTTGTCCAATTCCTATGTGCGCTGGAATGATTTCAACGAAACGCTCGAGGGCGGCGGCAAGGTGTGGAAACCCGGAACGAAAATGAACGTGCGCGTGGAGAAGATCGATTTCGACCGCCGTCTGATCGACTTCGCGCCCGTCCGCCCCGGCCGCCGCAGTTAGGGGAATCTCCCTTTTTCCGCCGATTTATGGTATAATAGTTACATCTGCATCGGTAAAACTCGGGTTGGCGGGTGCGGTGGAACAAAAAGGAACGAATATGAAGAAAATCTGTCTTTTGCTCGCGTTGGTTGCCTTGGGGGCGTTCGGCGCAGCGCCGTTGAGCGAAATCACGGTGCGGTTGAGCCTGGACCACGATGTCTTCGTGGAAGGGGAGCGGATGCGCGGTGTCGTCGATGTCGCGAATTCGTCGGCGGACTCGATCGACTGCACGAATCCGAATTCGGTGGACCGTCTGATCATCGAACTCTATCGCGCGAGCGACCGGTATCAGTTCGACAAGACGTCCAAGTCGCCGTTCGTCGCCGGCTTTTCGCTGCTGTCGGGCGAGGGCCAGAAGCTTGAAACATTCTTGGGGGACCATTTTGCCTTCAGTCGCAACACGCGCTACTTTGCACGAGCGGTGCTCGTGCATGCGGGCACGCGCTATGAGAGCAAGCTGATGACGTTTGACGTGGTGCCGGCGATGAAGTGCGGCAACGCCCTGCAGATGTTCGCCGAGCGGGACAATCTCAAGCGCGTCTTTGAACTCGCGCACTGGAACCGCGACAAGATGGAACACCTCTTCCTCAAGGCGCGGGACGAGGGTTCGTCTACCCGCCAGTGGGTGACGACCGATCTCGGACCCTTCCTGCGCGTGACGCGTCCCAAGCTTTCCGTGCTCCCTACGGGCGAAGTGATCGTGCTGCATCGGATGACGCAGGACACGTTTGTGCGCTCCGAGTTCTGGAGCCTGCCGGATGCCTTTGAATTCCATACGCATGAAAAGATGCTCGATCCCGACGTGGCCGGTTCCGAGCGTGTGAAAGAGCTCTACAAGGACGCCGGCGGCGTCGAGCCCGTCAAGAAGGCGTGGTGGAAGTTCTGGTAAGAAAGAAGCGTTCCGATTATGCTCATTCTGGGTATTGAATCAAGTTGTGATGAAACAGCCTGTGCAATCGTCAAGGACGGTTGCGAAGTCGTCAGCAATGTCGTCTACACGCAGATTCCGCTGCACCAGCCCTACGGTGGCGTGGTGCCGGAAGTCGCAAGCCGCGCGCATGTCGAGAAAATCTCCGGCGTCGTACGGGAGGCCTTGAAAGGGGGCGAAACGGTCGATGCCGTGGCGGTGACGTACGGACCCGGTCTCGCGAGTTCCCTGCTCGTCGGCCTGAATGCGGCGAAGGGACTCGCGATGTCCCTGGGCGTGCCGCTCATCGGCGTCAACCACATTGAAGCCCATCTTCATACGCCGTTTCTCTTTGACGCGGGTACGGAAGCGGCCGTGCCGCCGCCCGCCGTCGAGTCGTCCATCCCCGCGCTTGGTCTTGCCGTTTCGGGCGGCCACACCACCTGGGTGGACATGCCGCGCTATGGCGAATATACGATCATCGGCCAGACGCTGGACGATGCCGCTGGCGAGGCGTTCGACAAGGCGGCGAAGCTGCTGGGCCTCGGCTATCCGGGCGGTCCGGTCATCGATCGTTGGGCGAAGGGCTATTGGAACGGGGCGACGGACTACACCGATGCGGCCGCGTTGAAGGCGCTGACCTATCCGGCGGGCATCAAGGTGCGTGATCCGATGCCGCGTTTTCCGAAGGGACATCCGCGTGCCGGTACGGCGGCGCTTGCCGGACTGGATGCCGACTTGTGCGTTTCCTTCTCCGGACTGAAGACGGCGCTGCTCTACTATGTGAAGAGGAATCCGCCGAAGAACGACCGCGAGAAGGCCCAGCTTGTGGCCGCCTATCAGGAGGCGATTGTCGGTACGCTCGCCGACCGGACGCGTCTGGCGCTCCGCCGCAAGCCGTACCGCGCATTGATCGTCGGCGGCGGTGTGTCGCTCAACGGGCGTTTGCGCGCGAAACTCGCGGAAGTGGCGCAGGAGATGAACGTACCGCTGCTGCTCGCAAAGCCGAAATACTGCGGCGACAACGCGGCGATGATCGCCGGCCTCGCCTACTACAAGCAGTCGATCGCAGGCGAGGCCGCATTCACGGTGGACGTCAACCCTGCGTTGCAGGCGGGAGATTAAAACCCCGGACTGATCCAGCATCTGCAGGTGCGCGGAACAAGCGGAAAATCTTCGTACGATGAAGAAGAAACACAGACAGAAAAAGCCGATTAAACGCGGATTGCGACGTCCCTTCGAGTGGCTCGGCATCCTCCTGGGCATGCTGATTTTCGCCAACCTGTCGCATCGTCTGCTGTTTGCCCTCTGCGATTTCATCTCGGCTGTGATGTTCCGCTTCGATCGCGCGGGACGCGGCATTTCGCTCTTCAATCTGCGCGTGATCACCGGCGTCTATCCGCCGGACCGCGATTTCAAGGCCCCGCACGAGACGCCGCCGACGCGCCGCGAGACGCTCATCCTCAAACGCAGCTACCGCAACATGGCACGCACGATCGGCCATCTCTTCTGGACGAGCCGAAAGGCGGGGCCGCGGGCGAGTTCGGTGGCGGCGCTCGATGAACGCTGCCGCACGTATCTGCAGACGTACAAGCCCATCGTGACGGTGAGCGGACACCTCGGCTGCTGGGAGGTGCTGTCGCAGCTCGTTCATCTGGAAGGACACAAGATGATGAGCGTGGCGAAGGATATCGGCACACCGGCGATGACGCGGCTTCTGATGAAGTCGCGCAAGTCGATCGGACAGGAAATCGTCCCGGCCGAAGGCGCGTTTCGCGCGCTGATGCAAGGCTTGCGCGACGGTTCCGACCTGGGACTCCTGGTGGACCAGGTGGTGAAGCCGAAAGAGGGTGGAATCTGGGTACGCTCGTTCAATCGTCCGATGCCGGTTTCCGCCGCTCCGGCGTTCTTTGCGGCGAAGGCGAAGGTGCCGATTCTCATCGCCTGGTCGCGTCCGTTGAAGGACGGTACCTATCGCTGCCAGTTCCTCGATCTCATCCCGCCCGCCGAGGCGCGTGACATCTGGGGCTGCACGCAGCGCTGCCTGAACGACCTGACGCGCGTCATTCGGTGCCACCCGTCCTGCTGGGTGCTCAACTACCGCTATTTCCGCAAGACGCCGAATGAGGACGAACTGCGGCAGCTGCTCGAACGCGAGGCGAAAGCCCTGGAGAAGGGAGGTGCGGAGAAATGAAATCGCTGCGCATCCTTTTCGTCGGCAATTTTCTCGTGCGCCACTGGGGGAATGGCCGCACGGGCATCGACATGCGTCTGGCGGCCGGTGCTTTGCGCCGCAATTGGCAGATCCTCACGTTCTCCGAGCGCGACATCGCACGCTTCCTGGCGCCGCTGGGATTCCTGCGGAACATCGGCGCGCAGATGATGAATGCGCGGCTCGTGAAGACGGCGAAGAACTGGAAGCCGGATCTCGTCTTCGTGGGACATTGCGACTATGTGACGAACGCGGCGCTCGAGGCGATTCGCGCCGCGCGGCCGGCCGTGAAGATCGTCCATCTCAATTGCGACGCGATCGCCCAGACGCACACGCGCGACCAAATCGCCCGGCGCGTGCCGGTCTGCGATGCCATTTTCTCGACCACGGCGGGTGCGGACCTGAAAACCTGGACGACGGGACGGAACGTCGTCGGCTACTTCCCGAACCCGTGCGACCCCTCGTTTGAAGTCGAAGACAATTCGACGCGGACGGATTTCACCTACGATCTGTTTTTCGCGGGACGGCCCGGAAAGACAGATGCCCGCAGCGTTTTCCTGCAGAAGCTGTTGACGCGGCTTGATCCGTCCATCCGGCAGGGACTCTTCGGGATGGGGCGTCCCCTCGTTGTGGGACGCGCCTACGAGGAGGCGATCGCCGCGTCGAAGATGGGGCTTTCGCTCAACCAGTACGAGGCCAAGTGGTATGCCTCGGACCGCCTTTCGCATCTGATGGGGAACGGACTCGTGGCGTTTCAGTACGACGGCAACGAGATGCAGCGGTTCTTTAGCGAACAGGAGACGGTCTACTTCCACTCGCCCGACGAACTCGCGGAGAAGATACTCTATTTCAATACGCACGATGCGGCGCGTCAGGCGGTTGCGGCAGCTGGTCGGACAAAATACCATCGTCTTTTCGCGGCCGAGCGTGTGCTCGCCTACCTGGTGGAAACAGTGTTCGGTGAGAACTATTCGCAGCCGTACGAGTGGAGTTCGGAGGTCTATCGATGAGCGGTTTGCCCCATCTTGGAATTTCATCCAATGTCTATCCGCTCGAAGCGGTTGACGTGGCGCGTTTGGCGGACTATGCCGGTGAGGCGATTCCGGAGGCGGCCTTGCCGGAGGACGACATCATCATCTACATTCGTCCGGATGGCCCCGATGTGCTGCTGCGCGGTCGTGCGCTGGTGACATCCGCCGTGGCGACCGGCGATGTTCAGGCGACGGTCGACGTGCGCGTCGTCTTCAAGCCGGCGATCGCCAAATGGAATCTGCTGGCGACGGTCGTGCGCGTGCTGCGCAACAAGTACCGCTATCACGGGACCGGGGTCTACCATATCGCCGCCCAGACGGTGCGTGACATGGGAATTGAGCGTGCCATCCGTACATTCGACCATCCGCAGAAACGTAAAAACCAAGATCGTGCGATGAGTATGCGGAAACTTGTGGAGAGTCTGCGTACGCGCGGCTACGATGATACGCGGCCGATCACGGTACAGGTTTGCCGCACATTGGGTCGAACGGATTCCCTACGCCAAGGGCATCATCGCGTCAGTCTGTGTCTCTCTTGCGGGGTGCCGCGCATGGCCATGCGATTCAGTGCGGCGGGGGCTTTGCCGCGTGAAATCGGAGGGAATTGCGTATGAACTGGGAGCGTGAGATCCAACAGCTTCTGGAACGCGAAGCCGATTTAAGCCTTGTTGCGCTGGAGCGACTCGCGGTGCGTTCGCATGCGCCTAACTGGCGTGGCGTCTGTTCGGATGGCCGATCGGTGGTTGTCAAGCTTGTGTCGCGGAAGGTTCGCCTTGCGCGCGTGGACGATCCGCTTGCGCCGCAGGATCTTTTCCCCGATCGTGAGTTCTGTTTGGGTGATAAACGCGTTTACGTGCTTGATTGGAAAGACGGCGTGGCGAAGTCTCTCGACGTGCTGACGCCGAATGAACTAGAGGCATTCGTTTCGGTTTATGCCGCCTTTTGTCGCACCTTGGGCGAGGGCCGGATACACGGAGACTTCAACTGCAACAATGTTCTTTTCTCAAAACAGAAGGTGAGTGGAATCCTTGATCTTGAGGCCGTACGAGAAGGGCATCCTTGTGAAGATTGGATCCGCTACACACTCACAGGTGTCGAGCATCTTCCCGTGTTTGCGTGCCGTCGACGTCGACGGGCGATTGAACAATTCGCGCGGCTTGTTTCGTTGACGGATTTTCCCGTGGCGGCTTGGCGGCGAGCGGTCGAAGGGTTTGCCGCCGCCCGACGAAGACGCAAAATGAAACGCGGGCGCCTGACGTTGTTCAGGCGTGTCAACCTTGCTTGGCGCGAGCGTTTTTACCGCCAGTTGATTGATCGAATCACGCATGGAGGAGCGGAATATGGAAAGGGTTAATGTTCTGTGCCTCAAGTGGGGGAGTTATTACTCTGTTGACTATGTGAACCGCCTTTATGCGAACGTCAAGGCCCATCTGAAGCGTCCGTTCCGATTCGTCTGTGTGATTGACCGGACGGACGGGGTCGATCCGCATATCGACTGTGCGCCGTTGCCGCCCGACCCGGGACTTCGCTTCCATAAGTGGCCGAATGTACACGCGAAACCGATGCTCTTCCAGAAAGGTTTCGCCGGTCTTGAGGGGCCGACATTGTTTCTCGACATTGATCTGCTCGTCATCAATGAACTTGACAAGTTCTTCGATTACCGTCCGGGCGACTTCTGCATCATCCACAATTGGGTCGAACTGCGCAAGCGGATTTTCCGCAGATTGCCCGACATCGGTAATTCGTCCTGCTTCCGCTTCGATGCCGGTACGGAAGCGGCTCATCAGGTCTATACGTCGTTCATGCGCGACAAGGACGATCCCTCGCTTGACCGCTTTTTCATCCACGGGTCGCAGAAGTACCAGACGCGGGCGATGATGGCGGCGGGTCATGTGTCCTGGTGGCCGGACGAGTGGGTCGCCAGTTTCAAGCGAACGTGCGTGCCCTATTTCCCGTTCAATCTCTTCTTGACCCCGCGGCGGCCGAAGACGGCGAGCATTGTCGCGTTTCACGGGCATCCCGATTTGCCGCAGGCCATCGAAGGCTTTAAGTTCGATCATTTAGGTCGTCGCGTGCCACCACATCTTGTCTGTCGTCCGACACTGTGGGTGAAAGAGGCCTGGGAAAATCCAAGTTCATGATTGAGGGGCTTACAGAGTGTCGTGTTTTCCTCGAGAACAAGTACATTAACGAGATGTTCTACGAGGGGAACTATCGAGGGACGCCGTGCATCGTCAAATGCTCGACGAAGTGTCCGTGGTCAATTGCCAACGAGTACAATCTTGCGTCGCGCCTTTTTGCCTGTGCGCCAACGGTGGTGGAGGAACCGTTGGCATGGGGGAATGACTTGGGCGAAGGCCCTGACGGACACATCTTCTCGCGTCCGTGTGCGTATGTGGTCACGGCGAGGATTGTAGGACCGTCGCTCACGCAGCTGCTCGCGCAGGGCCTTACGATGGCGCAGGCAGATGGTTTTGCGCGGGATATTCGTACGCTAGCTCGGGCTTTACGGCAGACGGGTGTTCTCCATCGCGATCTCTTTGCGGACAATCTTCTTCTGGGCGACGACGGTCACTTGAAGGCAATCGACTTCCAGCTGGCGATTGATCGCAACCAGCCGTGTGAAGACCCTTGGGTGGTACGTCATTGGAAGTTTCGTTATGTCGTCTTCGGCGTCAACCGCGAGCTCGGTCTTGGCGTCTGGAACGATTTTCATGCGTTGGGGAAAATCCTCATGCGATTCCCCCAGACGGAATCGGTACGCGCTGTGGAGGCCGAGCTGGCGGCGGGTGTCGATGAAATGACATACGCAGATCCGCCGCGCGGATTTGTGCGCATCGGATTGTGGCTCTATGGTTGTTCTTTGCGACTGCAGATGATTTTGCGTGGCAAGAAGCATCGTAAATACATCCAGCTTGAGAATCGTTGGCGAACTGTACGAGGTAAATGGTAGTAGGTTAGATTGGAGATCGCCGATGTTGAAGGTGTTAAAAGGGCTAATCCGTTTCGGAACACTGCTGATTCCTGTGAAGTCTGTTCGTAAACGTCTGCGGCGGCGGTTGATGAACCGTGTTCGAGACGCATGGTTAGACCGTACGGTGCCGGTTGTTCGAGAACGCTACGCCCGTCATGAGCAACGCTGTCGCGAAAAGCTTATGCGTGGCGAGCGATTGCGTGTGTGTTTTCTCGTGTGCGATGTCGCGATGTTCTCCGGGGAATCGGTGTACCGGAAGATGTGTACGGATGACCGCTATGATCCGTTCATTGCCGTTGTGCCGCGCGTTTCGCGGGGTGAGGCTTTTTTACGTGAAACGTTGGAAAAAACATGTGCCCAGCTGTCGGCGCGTTACGGGAAGGTCGAGTGCCTCTACGATGTGGAAACGCACAAGAAAACGCCCCTGACCTCGCGGGTTGATATCGTCTGTACGTCCATTGTCTACGATGATCAGACCTTTCCCGATTATACAACCCTGCCGTTGAGCAAGACATCGCTTGTCGTCTGTTTCCCGTATGGGTATGGCGGCCCATTGAGAATGGATGCCCGTCAGTTCGTCTTCCTGCCGCAGATCGCATTTTTCTGGAAGATTTTCACGCCAAACGAATTTACGCATAACGTGTGGGCGCAGGCCAATCCGCGTCTCCGCGACAGTCTTGTCGTGGCGGGATATTCGAAGATGGACCGTCTCGAAGAGGTGTCGATCAAGAAGGAACGGCCCAAGACGGTCATTATCAGTTCGCATCATACGCTGGCAAGAGGGCCGGACTGTACGGCGTTGTCGAATTTCCTGCGTTATGCGGATTTTTTTCTTGAATTGCCGAAACGCTATCCGCACGTACATTTCGTCTTCCGTCCGCATCCGCTTCTGTTTCCCCGTCTCGCGACGAGCAAGTGGTGGGGAGGGGCGCGAACGAACGCCTATCGCCAACAGCTGATGGCGTTCTCCAATGTCGAATTTCAGCAGGGGGGCGACTATTTCGAGACGTTTGTGAATTCGGATGCGATGATTCACGACTGTGGATCGTTTTTGGCGGAATACTACTATACGGGGAAACCACAGTGCTATCTACTTGAGAATGAAGCGGCCTTGGAACGCGAATTTACGGACTTTGGTCAGCAGTTGATCGCACACGCCTATTCTGCGTACACGCAGTCGGAAATCATTGATTTCATTGAAAAGGTGGTGCTGGGCGAGCAGGATGAACGGGCGCAGACGCGCCGGACGTTCGCCGAGAACCAGGTTTGTCGGTTTTACCCAAAGGCGTCGGAACATGTGTTGGACATATTCTCGGCGGCATTTAAGGAGGAGGCTAGCAACTGATGAGTACGGAAAACCCTCAACTTGTCGATCCGTGCGAATATTTCCTGCGGAGTCATCGGTTTGACCTGAGTTTCAAGATCGAACTTGCGCGGTGTTGGCTGGAGGGAGATGCGTCGCGCATTCGCGAAGCGGAAGAGGCCTATCTGGAGATGATTCGTGCGCGTTGTGGATTCTATGAACGGGAACCGCATCGAAGAACGCCGGATGATTTTCTGAACTGCTTTCGACGTGTCGTTGCGTCGATTCAAGCGAATGGATTCGATCCGAAGGCGGCCCCGATTCCCGTGGATGCCGATGGTGAACTGATCAACGGCGCACACCGGCTTTCGGTGTGCATCGCCCTCGGGGTGCCGTGTCGCGTGGTGTTGGATCCGACCCGCCGGGCGGGGGGGAGTGTCGAAAGCGCCTTCCGGAAGGGGAACATCCACCCTGCGGTTGCCGATTGGGGGATTCGCGCGTACTTGCGTTTGGCACCGCAAGGGTGTTTGGCGCCCCATTTCGGCACGCTGGCGGACCATCCGGCGGCGCCGTTCCCCGATTGGCGTGCGCGGGCTCAAGAAATGAAGTCTTTTCACTTGTTCCAGCGTCTTCGCCGTCTGCGCTATTTGCTGATTGCGCGTTGGCGAACAGGGCGTGCGCTTGAGAAGGCGCAAGGTCATGCGCAGGAAATCGCCTGCCGTCTGCGGGCGTACGACGCTTTGGCAGATTATTGGGATGCGCATCCGCGCGGATCGGATGAGTTGCGAATTCGGTGACCGATTCGGGTGTTGTAAACTTCAGTTGACATGGAGAAGTCGAATTTGGTATGATAGGAAAAAAAGGAAAATTCGATGAGGCGGTTTTTGAGGACGTGCTTGAACGTGCCGATTACGCATGAGCGCGCGGGGACTACGCGGATATTGGAACGTATCTGACGTTTAATATCCGTATGGCAGCGGTAAGCAGGAGATAATTATGGAAAAATCGATTGGAATTGTTCTTGCGGGTGGAATCGGAACACGTTTCGGAGGAGAGTGCCCTAAACAATATTGTCAGATCCTCGGGAAGGAAATGATCGCCTATTCAATTGAGCTTTTCCGTGCGACACAGACAATCGATGACTTTATCGTCGTTCTCAATCCGGAAGAATTTGAGCATGGGCGTATCGCGCGCCAATACGGCGTGCGAACCGTTTGTGGAGGCAGAACGCGCAACTATTCTTTCAAGAATGCGCTTGAGTATATTGCGCGCGAGTTTCCCGACTGCGATAAGATCGTCGAGAACAATGCGGCGTGCCCGTTGACAAAACCGCAGACAATCGATTCGTATATTCGGTTGCTCGATGAATACTCGTATGTGCAGACGGCGATTAAGATCACGGATGCCCTTGGCTCGTATGCGTCGCGAACGGTTGATCGCGAGGATTATTTTCTGATTCAGTCCCCCAATGCCTACCGGTTCAGGGAAATTCGCGCGTGTTTCAAGCCTGAACATTCCAATGGGCATCCTGTCGTTCAGTTCCCGGAAGCGGCGAAGGGGTACAACGCCTTCACAACGGAGACCGTGTTGAAGGTGACGCATCCGAATGATATAAAAATTGCGGAAGTTCTAATGACGCTCTAAGATGGCTCGGGAAGAGATGTAAAAATCGTTATGTTCAGGGTTTTACAGCTTCTCATTCGATTGGGTACGTCGTTGATTCCTGTGCGCACGTTGCGTCGGCGGGTACGACGGCATCTGGCGGATCGTATTCGTGCGGCGTGGCTGGCGCGAATGGTTCCCCTTGTACGGGCACGCTATAGGGAACAGGAGCGATGCTGTCGAGAGAAGCTGGCCCGTGGCGAGTCGCTTCGGGTCTGCTTCCTTGTGTGCGATGTGGCGATGTTTTCTGCCGAGCCGGTCTTTCAGGCCATGTTGAAGGATGCGCGTTTCGATCCCTTCATTGCCGTCGCTCCGCGTGTGTCGCGGGGCGAGGCCTTCCTGCGAGAGACCCAGAATACGACGCTGAAAGTCCTTTCAGCCCGTTATGGCTCTCGCGTCGAGCCGCTTTACAATCCCGACACGAAACAGAAAGTCGGCCTTGAGGGACGAGCGGATGTTATCTTTACGTCGATAGTCTATAGCGACCAGACGTTTCCCGACTATACGGCGGAGACGTTGAGCGGGTTCGCGCTCCTTGCCTGTGTCACATACGGGTACAGCGGTCTTTTCATGGCGAATGTTCGGCGAACGATCTTCTTGCCCGAAATCTCATTGATGTGGCGCTACTTCGTCTCGAATCCGCAGACGCTGGCTCTTTGGGCGGAGCGCAATCCCCTGCTGAAGGACATTCTGCGTTTAAGCGGTTATGTGAAAATGGATCGCCTTGCCCTCATGCCCAAACGGGAAGGCCGTTCCAAAACCGTTGTCATCGCGCCTCACCATTCGTTGCCGAAAGCGGGTGTTAATGACGGATTGAGCATTTCGACTTTTCTCACGTATGCGGACCTCTTTCTGCGTTTGCCGGTCGAGTACCCTGATTTGAAGTTCGTGTTTCGTCCGCATCCGTTGCTGTTCCCGCGTTTGGCGACGAGAGAGTGGTGGGGTGCGAAGAAGACGGCTGACTATCGTGCGGCGATGGAGGCGCTTGCCAATGTCGAATTCCAGCAGGGCGGGGACTATTTCGCGACGTTTGCGAATTCAGACGCGCTGATCCACGATTGCGGGTCGTTTCTGGCAGAATACTATTACACGGGAAGGCCGCAGTGTTATTTGCTCGCCGACCATGAGACAGAGAGCCGCGAATTCCTTCCTTTTGGGCGAATGCTGCTCGATCATACCTACAAAGCCTACAGCGAGGCGGATATTCGCGCGTTTCTCGATCAGGTGGTCAAGGCGGGTAATGATCCAATGAAACAGGCACGAGATGTTCTTTCGGCTTCGGAGATTTGCTGTGGCTATCCGCATGCCGCCGAATGTGCGGTTAATGAGATCGTGAAATCAATACGCGGAGAATAATGACATGATTGACAAGAACTTTTGCATGAGCCATTTTCTTGCCTTCCGGTTTGTTGCGGATGAGAACGTCAATTTCTTCCCCGGATTGAAACACCGGGTCTGGCGCCGTTGTTCGGATGACGGTGTCGTCCCCGTGGATACGGTGGAGGAGGTGGAAGTCGTCATTCGAAAAATGCTGGAGTCTTTTTTTGTTCCTGGGCGTACGGCGATTTTCCTTTCGGGAGGAATCGACAGTGCGATTCTGGCCTCTTATCTTCCGCGTGGCACCAAGGCCTATACTTTTCACTGTGTGGCGGAGGGTGCAATCAACGAAACGGATCAGGCGGCCAAGTATGCGCGTGTCTGCGGTCTCGATCATGAGGTGATCGACATGAACTGGAAGGACTTCGAGGAATTGACGCCCGAACTGTTGAAGTTCGACGGTGTGCCGTTCCATTCGATCGAGGTTCAGTTGCTGAAGGCTGCTCGTTGGGCGAAGGCGAATGGATTCGATCGTCTTGTTCTTGGTGAGAGTGCGGATGGGGTCTTCGGCGGACTGAGCGGACTTTTGTCGCGAGATTGGGATCTCGAGGGGTTTCGAAACCGTTACTCGTTCGTACTACCCTCACGTGCTCTGCGCGAACCTGTGGATGTGACAGATGTCTACCGCCGCTATCTGCGAGTGGATGGCGTGATTGACATCGAAACGTTCCTGCGTGAGGTATTTTGTGTCGAGTCGGCGGGGTCATACAGGCACGCCTTTGAATTGGCGGGCGTGGAGGCCTGCATGCCGTACGGGCAGATGAGGTTGGCGAAACCGTTGGATCTGGCCCGTGTGCGCCGGGGAGAATCCAAATATCTTCTGCGCGAGCTGTTCGCGCGGCGTTACCCGACGATTCCGATCCCCGAGAAGATTCCCATGCCGCGCGCCACAACGCAGTGGTTCGCCGACTGGGCGGGGCCGCAGCGTTCCGAGTTCATTCCCGGTTGTCAGCGTACCATGACGGGCGACCAGAAGTGGCTCGTGTGGTGCCTGGAACAGTTCCTAAACGCTTATGAGAAGGGAGAGTTGATATGAGTAAACCCATACTTGGCTATACAAGTGGTGTGTATGACCTTTTTCACATTGGCCATCTTAATCTGCTGAAGAATGCAAAGGGTCTGTGTGATAAGCTTGTTGTTGGCGTATCGGTGGACGACCTGGTCGCCTACAAGCATAAGCGGGCGGTAATACCTTTTCAAGAACGCCTGGAAATCGTTCGCTCCGTCAGGTATGTCGATGCGGCGATCCCGCAGGAGGATCTCGACAAGTTCAAGATGTGGGAGAAGTTGCATTTTGATGTGCTCTTCGTCGGTGACGATTGGTTTAAGAGCGAGCGTTGGCAAGAGATGGAGAAGAAGTTTGCCGCAGTCGGCGTGCGCGTTGTCTATTTCCCCTATACGAAGGGAACGAGCTCGACGATCCTCAATGAAACGCTCAGGAAGCTGCGCGGATAAGCCCCCCCCTGACAGATGGGATGCGTACGGCCCGTCGCGTAATTCAGTCGCCGCGCACAAGGGTTCGGAATTGACGACGTACCGGTGTAACCGGTCTGCAAAACGCTATTCAGGGACGCGAGTTTTTGGTATAATCTTTCCGTTTGGGGAAACGAAAGAACAAGGAGAATCAATGAAGTTGAAAGTCAAGTTTCTGGTGGCGGCGGGCTTGGCCCTTGCCGGCACGGCGCTTTGGGGCGCCCCCCACGGTCGTGTGGCGTTGCACACGTGGTTGACGTCTGCGGAATTCAAGGACATTTCCGTCACGGCACCTGACGGAACGGTGCTTTTCAAGGGTTTGCCGAATCTGGCGACCTCGACGAAGGGCAACGAGGGTGCGTGGGAGATCAAAGACGGCGCGGTGCGCCAGACCGACCTCAAGGCGACGGCGGGTTCGACGCTGTCGTTCGGCGATCCTGCCTGGGGCGACTACACGTTCAAGGTGAAGGCGCGCAAGCTCGCCGGCCAGGAGGGCTTCATCCTCCACGTGCGCGAGCAGAGTCCCGCCCAGTGCATCTATGCGAACTACGGCGGCTGGTACAACGAGAGCCATGCGCTCGAGACGAAGGGCGACTACAATTTCGCAACGCCGCTCAAGAAGGCGGGTGCGAAGATCGAGACGGGTCGCTGGTATGACCTCGAGGTGACGTGCAAAGGCACGCAGGTGACGATGAAGCTGGACGGCAAGCCGATCCATTCGAACGTCGAGATGCCCGACACGGTGCTGGAAGACCAGCCGAACAAGATCGTGGTCGACGCGAACAAGGTGCGCTTCCCGGTGGCGGAAGACCAGTGGGGCATCTTCTTCGAAGACATCGACCTGTCGCTTGACGGCGGCGTGTATGCCGAACTCGTGCGCAACCGCAGCTTCGAAGACGGTCAGGGTCGTCACGATCCGGCGGATCTGATGGCGCTGGGCTATTGGAGTCCGGTGGGACGTTCCCACCTTTCGATCGACATGGCCAAGCCCTCGACGCCGTCGGGCTTCAACCGCAAGAACTGCCGGGTCGAGGCGAAGGCGGGCGGCGGTCTTGCGAACGACGGCTACTTCGGCATCGCCGTCAAGGAAGGCGCGAAGTACCGCCTCTCGGTGGCGCTGCGCGGCGCGGTGGGTCCGATCGACGTGTCGCTTGAATCGCTTGGCAGCCCGGCCTACGCGAAGGCGACGATTCCGGCGCTGACGGACGACTGGAAGACCTACAACCTCGAACTCACGTCGAACGCGACGGATCCGACGGCGAAGCTCGTGTTCCGTACGCAGAAGGGCGGAACGTTCTGGATCGACTGCGTGTCGCTCTTCCCGCAGGACACCTACGGTACGAGCGGACTCTTCCGCAAGGACCTGATGGAACGCCTCGCGGCGCTTAAGCCGAGCTTCGTGCGCTTCCCGGGCGGCTGCTGGGTGGAAGGCGACACGATGAAGGACGCCTACCGCTGGAAAACGACGATCGGTTCCATCTGGGACCGTCGTACGCAGTGGAACATCTGGAACTACTGGTCGGCGAACGGCGTCGGCTTCCACGAATACCTCGTGCTCTGCGAAGAGCTCGGTGCGAAGGCGCTCTTCTGCATTAACTGCGGTATGAGCCATCGTGAAGTGGTGCCGCTCGACAAGATGGGCGAGTTCGTGCAGGACGCGCTCGACTGCATCGAGTACGCGAATGGTCCGGTGACCTCGAAGTGGGGCGCCGTGCGCGCGAAGAACGGCCATCCGAAGCCGTTCAATCTCAAGTACGTCGAAATCGGCAACGAGAACGGCGGACCGAACTACCATCCGCGCTATGCGCTCATCCACGATGCGCTGCAGAAGTACCATCCCGAGATCAAGATCGTGAGCGACCTGTGGCACGGCCCGGTGAAGGGGCGGCCGCAGCACATCCGCGACGAGCACTACTATATGTCGCCGGACTGGTTCATGTCCACGGGTGCGCAGATGTACGAGACGCGTCCGCGCGGCGAATATGAGGTGTTCGTGGGCGAATATGCGGTGACGCGCGATGTCGGCCGCTGGGGCGACCTGCGTGCGGCCATCGGCGAGGCGGCGTTCATGCTCGGCCTCGAGCGCAATGCGGACCTCGTGAAGCTCGCGGCCTACGCGCCGCTCTTCGCGAATGCGAGCCACACGAAGTGGAAACCGAACCTCATCTATCCGATGACGGACGGCAACTTCGTGAATCCGAGCTGGAACGTGCAGAAGCTTATCAGCGAGAACCGCGGCAAGGACGTGCTCGCGTTCGAGCAGACCTCGCGTGTGATGCGTACGAAGGACGGGCGCAAGTGCCGTGCGGTCGCGGTTTCGGCCGTGCGCGATGCGGATGGCAGCGTGATCGTGAAGGCGGTCAACTGCAGCGAGCAGCCGCAGGAGGCCACGATCGCCCTCGCGGGGACTGCGGTTGCGCAGGCGAAGAAGACGTGGTTCACGGGTCCGGGCGCGCGCGCCAGCAATTCGCCGATGGATCGCGACGCGCTCAAGGAGGCGTGCGGGATGGCGACGGTGAAGAACGGGGCTGTCGTCGAGACGCTGCCGCCGTTGTCGATCACGGTGTTCCGTCTGGCGCGTTGAGATGTTTACGGGACTCGTCCAGAAGGTCGGCACGCTCAAGCGTGTCTCGCGCGGTCAGGGCCTCGTGCTCGAATTTGCATTCGAGCCGTGGCCCGAACCGCTCGTGCCGGGTGAAAGCGTGGCGGTGAACGGGGCGTGCCTCACGGTGTGCGCCGCGAACGCGACGCGCTTTACGGCGGATGTGCTGGGCGAGACCGAGCGGCGCACGACGCTCGCCGGTCTCGTGCCGGGCGCTCGGGTCAACCTCGAGCGGGCGATGAAGGCCGGCGACCGCTTTGGCGGACACGTCGTGCAGGGTCATGTCGACGGGCGCGGCGAAATCGCCGCGCGCATACCCAAAGGGCGTGATTTCGCGCTCAAGATCGCGTGTCCGCGGGCTGTCGCGGCGGCCACGGTGATGAAAGGGTCCATTGCGGTCAACGGCGTGTCGTTGACGGTGAGCGGCCTCGGCGACGACTGGCTGCAGGTGGATGTCATCCCCACGACGGCTGCTGAGACGAACCTCGGTACGGTGCGCGTGGGCGACGAGGTCAATCTCGAAAGCGATGTGTTGGGGAAGTATGCCATTCGGCGGGCCGAACAGGCTGCTGATGAAATGGAGACGCCGCCAACGGGCGGTGTGACGATGGAAATGCTGGCGGAGAACGGGTTCCTATGAAGTTTGGTTGGACAAAATTTGTGCCGTTTGCGGCGTTGGTCGTTTGCGCGGCCGGGGGGTGGATGTGTCAGCGCGGCGGCGCGGCCAAGGCGGCGATGGAGACGGTGCCGCCGTCTCCTGCGGCGGAGATGGTCGTGGCGGGCCTGGGCGGGTTCCGCGGGATTGCCGCCGAGGTCGTCTGGTTCCGGGCGGATCGCCTGCAGGACGAAGGGCGCTACGCCGAACTCGCGCAGCTGGCGACCTGGTTGACGTTTTTGGAGCCGCACACGCCGGAAGTGTGGGCGTTTACGGCATGGAATCTTGCGTACAATGTGTCGGTGATGATGCCCACGCATGCGGACCGCTGGCGTTGGGTGGAGGCGGGATTGAAACTCCTGCGCGACGACGGTCTGCGGCTTAATCCGGGGGATCCGGTCCTCTACAAAGAGCTGGCGTGGATGTTCCTGCTCAAACTCGGCGGTACGCTCGACGAGGCGGGCAACTACTATCGTACGGAATGGAAGGAAATGTACGAGAAGGGCGTAAAGGAAGGGAACCTTGCGGCGCTCGGACTCGACAAGGCGAAGATGGACGCCATCGACGCGGAATACGGCAAGCAGGACTGGTCGAATCCCTATGCGTGCGCGCTCTATTGGTCCGTGCAAGGTCTTGCCGCCGCACGCAAGCCCGCGCATCGTCAGGAGCTGCGTCAGGTGCTCTATCAGACATTGATGCTGGAAGCGCGCAAAGACGAACGCTTCGCGCAGCGGGCGCTCGATGAAATGCGCAAGGCCTACGCCGAACATCCCTCGCAGATGCTCCTGCAGATCATGGTGAAGTTCAAAGAGTCCCACGGCCTCGACTGAATTGTACGGGGTTGCAAATTTTTAAGCGTCTCCTTACGGAGGATGACTGATGAAGAAGTCGGAATTCAAAGACTGCGATGTCTACGCCGAGCGAATTGCGCGTCTTCGTCCGTTTCCGAAGGAGACGCTGAAGTCGTTACGAGACTACTGTCGTGCCGAGTATATTGCGACACTTGAAAAGGCCGGTCGCGCCCCGGCGGATTTTGTCCGTTTCATCCGCGATCGTGTCTGCGAGACACAGAAGGAACTCCTGCGCCTGATGGGTGAATCGATTCA
>JAKSOY010000052.1 GCA_024405255.1 Kiritimatiellia bacterium | reverse complement strand
GGCGCGGGGACGGTCGTCGCGCTGGAGGCGGCGCTCGCGCTGCGGCTCGACCCCGGCTGCGTCCCCGCGCTGGCGAATCCGACCGCAGTGCGCACGGAGAGGACGCCGCGGCGGCTTCTCGGCTGGCTGCGACGACGACGGTCGGCGTGAGTTCCCGCAGGATGTTTTTCCAGGAGGGCGATTCAGACGGCGCGAAGTTTGATTTTAGTTCGGAACTGATTTGACTGGAGGGCTGGAGAGCGACGGGAACGGACAACCCGTTTTCGGACGCGTCGGTCGCGGGGCGACCGCACTACCGAGTTTTGCAATTGTTCCGGATGACAGTATCCCACAACTCAAAAACATCTCACGCGAAAGGCACAGAGCACGCAGAGGCGGTGTAGCACTCTGGGTCTATCTCCTACGGGCCGCGGCGATGGGGCTGTCATTTCAGTGGGCCGCAATTGACATGGGCGCGAATCAGGCGGATGCGATGTACTGCGGCACGGCGGGAGAACTCTTCGAAATCTCGCTTCTCGGGATAGGTCCAGAGGATTTCCGCGATGGCGAAACCGCGCGGCCAGAGTTTCCATTCGAGCACCGGACTATTCGAGGTGTGAGTGGTCCAGTTGTTGCACTGTCCGCCGAGGATGTGGTGCTGCGACTCGGGGTTCACGCCCTTGAGCGAATCGAAGGCGTAGACCTGCGGGAACGTGAGGACGCGGCGTCCGAAATAGGGGAACGGATCAAGCGCGAGGCCCTGATTGTAGTCGAAGTAGCAATGCGACATGGGGCACAATACGAGATCGTAGCCGCAGTTCGCAAGTTCATCGCTCTTCCCGGCCTCCGGACGCCAGAACATGCCGATCGTCTTTCTCCCTTCTCTTCGGCCTTCTTCCTATTCCAATCGGCGAGCGTCTTTTTCGATGTGTTTCCGCATTCGGTCAATTCAAGTTTCCCGTGTTCGCCTGGCGCTTCGCAGCCGCCAGCACCTCGGCCAACGTCACCACGGCACCGCCCCGGCGCTTCGACTGCGCGGCGGCTTCCAGGAAGGTGTAGATTTCCAGCGTCTCTTCAGCCGAAACCGGCGGCACACCCGTCTCGAAGAAGCGGACGATTTCAACGAGCAGATCGCGGTAGCCGTTGTAGGTTCCGAGGTCGACGGCCCCGCCGCGGATTTTCTTGCCCTTGCCTTCGCAGAACGCGGTACCGCCGTAGCAGGATCCAGAACGCGAATAGTTCAGCGCGCGCATCACGCCGAGACGGCCGTCCGTCCAGGTGCCGATCGCCACGTCTTCCGTTTCCGTCCCCGTGCAACGCACCTCCTTGCAGCCCGTGCCCATCGTCGCGAAGAGCGGTTCGGCCGCGTGGATCGCATACCAGAAAAATTCACTATGCGTCGGCTCGAACGTGGTCGGACTCCAGCAGTCCGCCCCGCGCACCCGTCCGAACTCGCCGGCCCGCACCGCGGCCAGACGCGGCAGGTAGCGCAGCGACGACGAGCAGAACCATTTCGCCTTCGTGCGCCGTCCTTCCTCGACGATCTTAATCGCATCCGCCAGCGACGCGGCGATGGGCTTGTCGATAAAGCACGGCTTGCCGCTCGCGAACACCTCGCGCGCCTCGGCCAGATGCGGACGTCCATCCACGGTTTCGATGCACACGGCGTCGCATTGCGCGAGCAGCTCGGGAATCGAATCCACCATCTTCACGCCCGAACGCTTCATCTGGCCGATGAACTTCTCATAGCGGGTCAACGCACAGGCGAGATCGCGCGATCCCCACTTGTAGGCGCAGGTCACCCGCGCGCCGTTGAAAATCGGATCCGGCTTCTTCGCATTCAGCATCCCCGTAAACGCCGGTGCATGCGACGTATCGCAGCCAATGATGCCAATGCGCAGGCCCGGCTTCTTCGCCGGCTCTGCAGCCCCCATCGCCAACGCCGAACCCGCCAGCGCAAGTGCACCCAAAAACTCTTTCCGTGTCGTTGTCATAGTCCTTTTCCTCAGAATCGATTGATGAAACGTGAAAACCTCTTAGGCGCGCGCCGCCAAGTCCTTCAGCAGCGGACGAATCCCGTAGTCGCCGCGCTCGGGACGCGACAGCGTGCGCTCCGCCTCGGCGTCGTTGACGAAGTGCTCCGTCTTGGGGTCCCATATCAGTTCGCGTCCAAGCTTCATCGCCCAGTAGGACAGCACACACGCCGTAGTCGAACGATGGGCCACCTCGACCGGCACGTTCGTCTCGCCGCGCGTTTTCATCGCCTCGAACCAGGCGCGATGATGCGAAAGCGTATTGCGCACGGCCTGCTTCTTGACAGGACCCGTCACGAGTTCGGGACGCGACGCATCCAGCGACTTGAGGCGGCGGCCCTTGCCGCCCGTTGCGCCGAAACTCGGGTCGGACGTCGTCACCTTCACCGTCCCGTTGCCGTGAGCGCAATAGATCCAGTCGCCCTTCTCGCCGATGTAGCGGATGCCGTGCGGCACGGCCGGTACGTTCTGCACGTGGACGACGCATCCCGCCGCATGCACGCCATTGTCGTGGTCGTACGTGAGCGTGATGTCGCACGGTCCGTGGACATCCCACAGGCGGCGCTTCGGGTACGTGCACGTTCCCTTGACGCGATTCGGTCCGGACAGCTGCTCGCCGAGCGCCCACTGCGCAAGGTCGAGATCGTGCGACCCATGGCCGGCGATCATGCCCATGCAGTATTCCTGAACCGTCAACCAGCCGGGACGCGGCGAAAGCACATAGGCATTGGGATTTTTCTTCGTGCCGCGCGGAAACGACCGCAGGCGCGAATAGGGCTTCTCCGCGCACGGACCCTGCCAGAGATTCCAGTCGAGGCAGGCGGGCACGGGTTCTTCCACCGGCCACTTGAATTCCGCCGGATCGTTCGGCAGACCGATCTCCACGCGCACGACCTTGCCAATGCGGCCATCCCACACGTACTCGGTCGCCTGGCGATGATGGGCGCCCAGCGCGCCGATACCCTCGCTGCGCAGCTGCGTGCCAAGATGGAAGACGCGGCCACAGGCCTTCACGGCAGTCGCCACGGCCCGTCCCTGCTCGACGCTCATCGCCATCGGCTTCTGCACATACACGTCCTTGCCCTTCAGGCAGGCCTCTACCGCCATGCGCGCATGCCAGAAGTCGGGCGTGCAGATCATCACCGCGTCGATCGCCGGATCGTCCAGCAGTTTGCGGTAGTCCTGATAGCAGCGCGTACGGGCGAGATCGCGTCCCTTCCAATCCTTCTGCACCTTCTGGTAGAAGCCGTCCATCCGGCTCGTATCCACGTCGGAAATGGCCACCAGAGTCGCAATGTCGCGATTCGCGAAAAGTCCCGGCGCATCCATGCCGCACGCGATGCGTCCGCATCCGATGATGCCCACGGCGAACCGCTTCGACGGCGCTTCGGCGCCCAGAACCCGCGCCGGAACGATCGACGGCACCGCAAACACCGTACTGGCCGCCGCCGCCAAAAACTGTCGCCGTGAAAAATCGTTTTTCTTCATTGCACTCAACCTCATCCTTGTTTTTAAACTTCGTCGAAATCAACTGACCCAGCTGAGGCTATTCTACCACAACCCAACGCACTGCGTCAATTCCATTGTCATACGGTTGACGGGACGGAACGGGGTTTGGTAAAATACTCCCATCCAAAGTGATTAAAAGGAATTGATATGTCTAAGACTCTTTCGACCTGTCTCGCCCTGGGCGTCGCGCTCGCAGCTTCCGCCGCCTCGTTGGACGACTATGCCTTTCTCGTCAAGTACATGCCCGAGCAGGATCGCGGCACGGTGAGCGAAGCCTACCTGCGCAAGAACGTGGCACTCGCCCAGGAAGCGCGTAAGACGGCCCCTTGGCGCGAGACGATCACGGACGAAATCTACCGCGAGTACATTCTGCCCTATTCGTCCATCGGCGAAGAGGTGGACGACTGGCGCCCGCTCTTCCGCGAGAAGTTCTGGCCGATCGCCAAGACCTGCAAGACGACCGGCGAAGCCGTCGCGCTCATCAACTCGAAGATCTGGGATATGCTCGACGTGCACTACAACACGAAGCGCGACAAGCCGGACCAGTCGCCCTTCCACTCGATGCGCATCCACATGGCCAGCTGCACGGGCCTCGCGATCATCCAGGTCGACGTCTATCGCGCCTGCGGCATTCCCGCGCGTTTCACGGGCTGCAACTGGACCCCGATCCCCGGCAACCACTCGTGGGTCGAATACTACGACAACGGCACATGGCACTTCTTCAACGACGCCGAATCGGGCAAGATCCAGAAGGCCGACGAGGCCTGGTACCGTCCTTACGCGGCGATGGCCGACGGATCCAACCCGCGCACCAAGATCTACGCGGCGCGGTGGAGTCCGAACAAGGACAATCTGCGCTTCTGGCTCACCTGGCGCGGTGGGGACAGGCCCTCGACGATCTTCGCCGAAGAAGTGACCGCGAACTACGCGCGCTACCGCGCCGCCCTGCCGGAATCGCGCATCGGCTTCGTCGCCCGCGACAAGTCCGGCCAGCGCCAGGCCGTTGAGTTCTGCCTCGTCGCGCCCGGCTCGGGCAAGGTGATGGCCAAGGGCAAGACCTTCGACGAAACGCACGACATGAACGACCATTTCGTCGTCTCTCTGCCGGAACACACAATGGCGATCGTCGCCGTCAAGCAAAAGGACGGTTCGTTCAAGGCGGTGGGGTACACCGAATACGGTTCCAAACAGAAGACCTTCACCATCGAACTCAAGTAAGGGAAGACAAAATGCTTGAAGTCTGCATCGACTCGCTTGAATCCGCGTTGGCCGCACAAAAAGGCGGCGCCGAACGCCTCGAACTCTGCGCGGCCTTGATCATCGGGGGCCTGTCCCCTTCGCCCGCGCTCTATTCGGCGCTTGTGCGCCACGGCGTCACCGTGCCCGTGCGCGCCATGGTGCGTCCCCGCTTCGGCGACTTCCTCTACACGGATGCCGAAAAGGAGATCATGCTGGACGAAACACGCGCCTGGGATGCCTTTGGCGTCGAAGGCGCCGTCACGGGTGCGTTGCGTCCGGACGGCATGCTCGACACGGACTTCCTGCGTGCCTTCATCGAAGCGTCGCCGAACCTCAAGCACACGCTTCATCGCGCGTTCGACCTCACGGCCGATCCGTTCGCGGCGCTTGAGACGGCCATCGAACTCGGCTTCGACACGATTCTCACCTCCGGCCAGCAGAGTTCCGCCCGTAAAGGCGCCGACCTCATTCGCCAGCTGCAGGAACGCGCCGCCGGACGCATCGAGATTCTCGTGGGGGCCGGCGTGAGCGCCGAGGTCATCACGGAGCTGCGTCCGATCACGGGCTGCACGAGCTTCCATCTCTCGGCAAAGAAAACCCTCGCGAGCGGAATGATCTACCGTCGCGAGGGTGTGCCCATGGGGCTTCCGGGATTTGACGAATTCAGTCTTTGGCAGACGGACGCGGCGCGCGTACGGGCCGCGAAGTCCGCCTTGCTCGCCTAAAGCAGCATCGTCGCCCACAGATTGGAGAGGCCCCAGAGTTCATCGCGCGAGATGCGGATGAAGAGCTTGTCTTCCGTCCCCTCGCGCCAGCTCATCACGCCCATGCCGTCACCGCGCACGGAGCGCAGGAGACGCAGCACAACCTGCAGCTTGGCGCTGTCGAACGGCATCATCTTCGCCGCCACCTTCGGCAGGCAGAGACGCATGACGATCGTCGGCGAACAGAACATGGCGTTCGCCGTCGACGGCAGCAGCTTCGCTTCCGGCAGCACTTTCACGAGGCGTTGCGCCGGCGTCAGGCCCGTTGCGTTCACCGCCCCCGTGCCGTCCAGATAGTAGCCCGTGGCGGCACCTTGCACATAGCGCAGCGACTGCCGCACGTAGGTGCCGAATTCCGGACCCGCCATGCCGAAGATGTCCTCCGCCACCTTCACGTCCGACGGCGTCGTGGTGATGCCGAACAGCGGCGCTGTCACCGGAATGCCGGCGAAGTTGATCGCGCCACGCGGCAACGGCTTGCGAAACACCTTGCCAAGACGGCCCGAACCGCGGATTTCAAGGCCCCTCGCGCTCATCCGCAGCGCCATGATGCCACCCGCGCAAACATCCGTACCGAACACGGCTCGCGCACCGGCGGCATCCATCTGCATGAACGCGAGGTCCTGTCCCAACGGCCGCGCACGCGCCTTCGCCGAGAACTGGTAGGCGTTTGCCGCCATCGCAGGGGAAGGTCCCAGCACCGCCCACTGTCCATCCGGCGAGAACCAGGCCCACATCGTCCGCCGGATCTGCCGGGTCGGCGGAATGCGCAGCGTGTTCATCACATCCGGCACCGCCTGCGGAATGCGCTTGCGGATCGCCGCCATGGTCGTGGTGGTCGGATAGACGACGGTCCAGCGCTTCATGCGATCGAGGTCCGCATCCGTCGGATGCTTCGAAGCCGCCACACGCGCGGAGATCGTCGGTTCCACATAGCACACGGCCACACCGTGCGCACCCGGGCGCATCGGCCCGAACAGAACGGCCGCGCCCTGATTGCGGATGGCGCGCGGCACCGTGTACGTCAACACAAGATCCTTCGATCCGGGACCGGCGATGCCGGCCACAGTCTGCGCAATCTTCTCGAGATTCGCAAACGAGATCGTCCCGGCCGCCCGATAGGCGAGCGCAGGTCCACGAACCGCCGCCGCAGGGCGGGGCGCGCCGTAAACAACAGCGGCCGTGCAGAAGAGCACAGCCGCCGCGATGAAGATTCTTCTCTTCATAGATCCGGATTCCGAAGGAATGGGGATTGATTACTGGGCCGCCTGGGCCGCCGCGATGATCCCGGCGAAATCAGCCGCCTTGAGGGCCGCGCCGCCGATGAGACCGCCGTCGATGTCCTTCTTGGCGAGGAGTTCGGCCGCATTGCCCGGCTTCATCGAGCCGCCGTACTGAATGCGCACCGTCTCGGCCGTTTCGGCGCCCACGAGCTGCGCGAGCAGCTGGCGGATGAGCGCGTGAACTTCCTGGGCCTGATCCGGCGTCGCCGTCTTGCCCGTGCCGATCGCCCACACCGGCTCGTACGCGATGACGAGCTTGGCGCAGTCTTCCGCGGTGACACCCGCGAGGCCGACCTTCATCTGACGGCCGATCACCTCGGTCAGCAGACCCGCTTCACGCTCCTGCAGCGTCTCGCCGACGCAGACGATGGCCGTCAGGCCGGCGGCGATCGCCGCACGCGCGCGCTTGTTGACCGTCTCGTCCGTCTCGCCGAAATACTGACGGCGCTCGCTGTGACCGATGATCACATACTTCGCACCCGCATCAAGAATCATCCCTGTGGAGATTTCACCCGTGAACGCGCCATGGTCTTCCCAGTGGCAGTTCTCCGTACCCACGCCAACCTGCGTCCCCGCAGCCGCGGCCACCGCCGCCGGCACATCGATCGCAGGCGTGCAGCACACGATTTCGACATCCGGATAGGCCGTCGTCGCTTCCGCGACGCCCTTCACGAGAGCCGCCGTCTCGGACGGCTTGATGTTCATCTTCCAGTTGCCGGCAATGATTTTCTTGCGCATTTCGATTTCCTTAACCTTTCATTCTTAAAAAAAGTTCAACAATTATAGCACGATAAGCCGTCTGATGCAATCCCAATCGTCAGGGGTCAGTCGCATTCGAAACGATTGCGGCCTTCGACGAGGGGCTGGCGCGTGCGGCCGACGAACGTGCCGTGGCAGCCGGCCGGACAGGTCACCCACACGATCTTGCGGCCGCGCACCGATTCCACCTTGATCGACAGCGTCCCGTAGAGCGTTTCCAGATGCGCCGCGAAATTCGGCAGCGCCGGCGAGAGGAACGGCGCCACGGTGATTTCATTCCCCTTCACGTCAAACCCCGCAAGACCGTACATCAGCGTACCCGCCGCACCCGTGAAACACGTGTGGATCATGCTGCCCATGGAATTGCGTCCATAGTTCCAGTATTCCGGCAAGGTGTTGTAGCCTTCATCGGCGAAGTAGAGATAGCCCGGGAACTGATGGCGCCGCAAGGCGCGCAGGGCGAGTTCGCGTCCGCGCGCCGTCGTGCACAACACGCGCAGAAGCGTCGTGAAACTCGGACTGCCGCCATCGACATAGCCCTTCCATTCGACGATGTCGAGCATCGCACGTTCCGTTTCCGCCGCATGTCCGGCCGCCTCCGCCGCGCCGCTCACAAGGCCCATCACCTGATAGCGCGCATCTTCGGAGTAGTAGAGTCCGTCGCGATAGTACTCGCGGTCGATCGCCTGCTGCACGACGCGCAAACGCGCCTCGAGCGTCTGCCGGCGCGCCGGCGCGGGTACCAGTCCGTCCAGCGCGAGCGCCTGGCGGATCGCCCACGCATAGGCGCAGCAGTTGAAGAAACGCGCCGCGCGCGATTCGCCCCAGTCGCGGATGACGCCATCCGGGAACGCCCAGTCGCCCAGACAGCCGAATCGGCCCGTCTCGTACTTCTCGAGAATGCCGTTGTGCGTGTGGGCGTCGAGATAGTCGAGCCACTTGTCGGCCACCGGACGAATCACGCTGCGCAGGCGCTGATCGGGATAGAGGCGCCAGAAGTCCGACAGCGCGTAGATCGGGAAGTTGCTCCAGAACGTACCGCCGCCGCCGCGATAGTCGGGCGAAACGTGCGGGATGTGTCCATCGGGTTCCTGGCTCGACGCCCACTTGAGCAGATAGGCGTAATAGTAGGCCGCACTGTCGAAATAGGGCAGTCCGTCGCCCCACATGCTCGACAGGCTCGCCTCGCCGTAGCCGAGTCGTTCGCGATGGGGACAGTCCATCGTCACACCCGAAAGCGTCGTGGCAATGAACGTGTCGGCATCGAGCGACAGCACGCGCGCCAAATCGGCGTCGCCCGTAAAATCGCCCGTACGGCGCAGGACGCAGCCAATCGACAATCCCGTCACGTCCGTCACCGCCGGACGCGCACATCCGCTCAGATAGAGGTAACGGCCCGCCATCCAGTTGAGGCGGTTCTCAAACACGCCGTCGCCCCCTGCGAACACGTATTCATACCGCTGGTTGAACGCACACTTGAGCGCGGCCTGGTCGGAGACCGTCATCTGCGCCATCTGGCCCTTCTGACCCTTCAACCGCAGCCGGACAAACCCCGTGAACTCTTCACCCATGTCGATGCGCCACTCGTCCTTCTCGGCCGTCGGTTCGATCGACACCGGACGAATCTCCTTCGCCACGGCGTCGCGGTCCGACACGTCACAGGAAATCGTAAACTTTTCGGCGACCGGCGTACCGGCGCACTCCCCTTCGACCTGCCGGACATCGGTCAGATGCTCGCCGCCGAAATTCCATCCCCACGGGCCCACCGTGCCAAGTCCCGTGCGCGACACGAGCCAAGGCGTCGACGAGTCGATCACCACCGTACCGGCCGCCGTTTCGGCGCGTCCGTCGATCGACACGCACGACTCCTTGTTGCACGTTTTAAACCGCGCCCAGCCATCGCCCAGCAGCAGTTCGAATTCGTTCAGGCCCTCTTTCACAAGCGATGTGACATCGTATGTTTCGGCAAGCAGAATGCCGTCCTCGATGTGGCTCCGATTCGGACCGAACCCCTCGCTCGCCGCACGTCCGTTGACGTAGAGCTTGTGGCATCCGCGCGAGGTCACCGCGAGAATCACCCGCTGGGCGCCGTGCAGTTCCACCTGCTTGCGCGCACGCCAGTATTCGGCCGGAGCCCATTTCCACGACCGTTTGAAAAAGGGCTTCGTCCAGGCGTCGATACCGCTCACAAACGAACCGACCGCTGTACACGACCCGGCCGAGACGCGCCACCAGTACCGCGTGAACGGACGCAAGGCGAGCTTCGGCTCCACATAGAGATGTTCGGACGTCTCGCCGGAGTAGACCCTGTTCTGCGCGCCGAAGTCCGGATGCGCGGCGATGTCGAGACGCCACTTCGCCGGACGCTTCCCCGCGTATTTCCAGAAGAACCGCGGCTGCACCACCCCGATCGGCTCCGTCTGGTATTCACACCGCAGATCGTACGGGCCCTCCGCCGGCACGAGACGTACGAGCCGCGGCTGTTTCACAACGTCCGACGACAGGCGGATGAGATTCGCCCCCGCCCGCAGCCACCGCGTGACATCCAGCTGGCACGGCGCGCCGATGCAGCCGCCCGCGAATTGTCCATTGACCTCCACGGCGCAGACTGCGCCCGGTTTGAGTCCGTCGAACAGCAGGACGAACCGCCCGGCCGGCTTGACCTCGCCGAACGAAAATCTCAGTTCGGTGCGCGTGGTCCGTTTCCCGCCGTCGGCCTCCTGCGTCGTCACCACCGCCGTTCGAACCGGCACCTCGGGTCCGACCGGCGACACGAGCTGCGGCGCGCATGCCGTCGGCTGCGCGGGCCACACGAGAAAGAGCGTCGCGTGCGGAGCAAAGACGAGACGCAGATTCCCCTCGGCGTCGACAAACGGACGCTCCCACGTGCCCTGCCGCGGGTCCCACACTTCGGCGGCGGACGCGGCGAGATGGGGCGGCGGTTGGACGATGAGTTCCCGCGCATGCGTGCCCTTCCGCTCCGACAGGCCGAAGATCTGCGCGCCGTTCTTGGTGGCGGCCGCAATTCCAAAGGCCATCCGGTCGGACGGATCGGTAAAGCGCAGCGACAAGCCCGCCACCGCACCCGTATAGGGCTTCACCGCCTTCAATCCTCCCGGCAGCAACAGGTCGCAACGCGCCTGATACGTAGCCGACACGCGCGCGGCTGCGGATTGTCCGTCCGAACCACCCGCCACGGCGGCAAACGCCGAACGAAGTCCGTCCGACGACGTCGCAGACTGGCCGGACTCTCCCCCAAACACCCGACCGGTTCCACCAGCACAAACAAGCGCCGCCACGAGCGCCAAGACAATTGTATTTTTCATGCTGAGGATTATAGCACAACACGCGCGCCTCGGCAACCTACATCGACTTTCAATGCGATTGTGTGCGCGCGCGTGCGCGATTTTTGGTAGAATATGGGCATGACTTTCCCGAGCGAGTTCCATTCCCCTTCGACCGACGCGCGTGCGGCGGCGCTTCGACGTACCCGTCGTGCCTTCGCGTGGTGTCACGCCCGGGAGGGTGCGCTCATCGGCGTCACGGTCGGTGCCGCTGTCGCGGCGGCGGCCGTGCTGCTGGTACGCGCCTTCTGCGCGGCGTTGCCACCGGCCGCCTACGGCGTCCTCGCCGCCTTGCCGTTGGGGACGCTCGTCGGCATTCTGCTCGGACTTCGCCACACGCCGTCGAGGGCGACCTGCGCGGCCCTGACGGAGGACGCCACCCACGCGGGCGGACTCTTCCTCGTCGCCGATCTGCCCGGGGCGGACGCCTGGCCGACGCCTCCGCCCGTCCTTCCCGCCCTGCCGAAGCCGCAGCCGCGGTCCCGTCTCGCGCTCGGCGCCGCGCTGCTGCTGCTCGGCGCCGTTTTCGCCGCCCCCAATGCCTGGTTCGCCGCCGCCGCGCCCTCCACGCCCGTACGAACGATGCCGGATCTCACCGTCGACGTCAAACAGGAACTCGAAGACCTGGCCCGTGAGGACCAGCTGCCGCCCGAGGACCTCGAAGAACTCAAGGAAGAACTCGCCCGCATCGCCGAATCGGCCACGGCTACCGATCCCGGTACCACGCTCGACGCCGTCGCACGCCTCGACCAGCGCATCAAGGCCCTGCGCGACCTCAAAGCCGCCGACCAGACGCGCCTTGCCGACACGCCGCCGCCCGATTCCCTCGCGAATGCCGCCGAAGCCAATCAAGCCCTGCGCCAGATGATCGACGATTCCGGCTGGGGCACCACCCTCGGCGGCGAAGAACGTAAGCCGCAACCCGGCGACGGCACGGGAAATGGAAACGGTGATGGTGACGGGGATGGAGACGGGGATGGAGACGGAGATGGCGAACAGGTCGGCAGCGGAAGCCCTGCGCGTGGACGCGCCGACGCGCCGATGGCGTGGTCCAAAGACCCGACCGGTCTCGGTTCCTCCAAATTCGACGACAAGGCCATCAAGGCCAAACCCTCGAAATCCGACGGTGTCATCACCGTCGGCGAATCGATCGTCCCTGACGACCCCGCGAAGTTCGCCCCGAAGCCACATGCCGCCGGCACCACGCGCCTCGGCGGACGAGCCGAGGGAACGTCCCGCCAGAACACCGTTGCGCCGCGCCATCGCGGCACGGTCAAACGCTTTTTCGAGATGGAAAGGAAACACCCATGACGCTGCTCACCCCCGAAGAGATCGCCCCTGTCAAAGCCGACTTGGACCAGACGCGCGCCGCGCTGGACGCCTTGCTGCTGGGCCGCCCCGAGCTGCACCGGCTCGTGCTCGCCGGCATTCTCGCGCGCGGACACATTCTGCTCGAAGGTCTGCCCGGACTCGGCAAGACCGCGCTCGTCAAAGCGCTCGCGACGATTCTCGATCTCGATTCGAAGCGCGTGCAGTTCACGCCCGACTTGATGCCGAGCGACATTCTCGGTGCGCACATGCTCGAAACGCGCGCGGACGGGTCGCGTGAAATGGTGTTCAAGTCGGGGCCTGTGTTCTGCAACTTGCTGCTGGCGGACGAAATCAACCGTGCCTCGCCGAAGACGCAGTCCGCCATGCTCGAAACGATGCAGGAACGCGCCGTCACCTTGATGGGCGTGACGCGTCCGCTGCCCGATCCCTTCTTCGTGCTCGCGAGCCAGAACCCGATTGAATTGGAAGGAACCTACCCGCTGCCCGAAGCGCAGACGGACCGCTTCCTCTTCAAGCTGCCCGTCGCCTCGCCGAGCGCCGAAACGCTCACGGCGATCATCACGTCGCGTGCGCACGGCACGCTGCCGCAGACGCCCTTCACGCTCAGCCGCGACGCGCTCACGCGCGCGTTCGACACCGTGCGCCGCGTCGTGCTGCCCGAAGCCGTCGCCAACTGGATCGGCCGCCTCGTCGCCGCGACCCATTCGGCCGAGTACGTGACCTACGGCGCCTCGCCACGTGCGGCCATCGCCCTCGCGGAAGCGTCCCGTGCCTGCGCACTCCTCGACGGGCGCCCCTCGGTCGGTTTCGACGACGTACGGGCCGTAGCCTTCCCCGTTCTCAACCACCGCCTGATCCTCGACTACCGCGCCAAGCTCGACGGCGCGTCGCCCCGCACGATCATCGACGGTGTCCTCGCCGCCGTTCCCGTGGCCGTCTAACCGAAAAGGGCCTTGCCATGTTCAAACATCTCACACCGCTCTTCGCGTTCCTCGCCGTGCTCGCCGTTCCCTGCGTCCTCGGATTCGAATTCAAGACCTTCTCCGAGCCCGTGATGGAAGACCTCTACAGCCTGCACGGCGGCACACAAACGAAACTGAATGTCAGCGTCAAGGCGACGACGATCCACCCCACCCTCCCCTTCACCATCCGTCACGGCATCGCCGTCGTTCAACTTGAAGTCCATAATGACCGTTCAAGCGCACGTTCCTTCTCAGTCGGTTTCGACGACTGTTCCGGGGTGGCCCGTGGAGAACGCCACCTACAGCTCGAACCACACGGTACGGCTCACCTCACGCTCCCCGTCTTTCAAACAACGGAAACCCCCTACGAAATCGGCAGACTCAACACAATCGCATTCCGTGAAACAACGCCGGGATGCAGTCCCCTGTCTGTCGGAAATTTTCCTCTCTCCATTTCATACGCAACAACCAGCGGCTACTACTCTTCCGAACCCAAATACAGAATCCTGATGGACGCGGCCCTTTCAGCCGAGACCTTCGCCCAAAACATACACACGCAAAATGAAACAACCGTGATCTCGGGCGGGCACGGTCTGGCAACAAAAGGCTCCAAACGGATTCCTTCGACATCCAAAAAGGTAAAGGACTTCGACTGTTTCGTCCTCAGCCTCAAGCGTCCCGCGAAAGACTGGCCGTCGGACTACCGCATCTACACGACCTTCGATGCCGTTGTGATCACGCCCGCACTTCAGGCCGCATTTCCGGACAGCGTCCGCCAGGCCCTCGCCGACTATGCCACGTTCGGCGGCTTCGTCTTCGTCACACCGGACTCGTCCGCCTCGGGTGGACTCACCAACAACAAGGACGCCGCCCGTTGTTTCCAATTCGACATCTCTTCGGCGCAACATCAACTGATCGGCAATTATCACTCTTCAAATAGTGTCGCCCAAAACCTGGCCTTCGTACCGCTGGCGACCCGGACCCCGATACCCACCATGCTTCTTCTCACGCTTCTCGCAGCCTTCTCGTTCCTCGCCATTCCAGCTATTCTGTTCATCTTCGCACAGCGTAACCAGCGTCTGCGCGCGCTGGTCGTGCTGCCTGTTGTCTCCTTCTGTCTCGCGGCCCTTGTGGGGCTCATTGCCCTTGTCTTCTTCGGTGTCACCCCGACAGAACGACTCCAATCCATTACGCAGCTCGATCAGACCACGCGCCATGCGGTGACGCGCGGCCAGTTCGGCGTGTTCTCGCCCATCCCGCTCTCCGGCAAGCTGCACTTCCCCGCCGATTCGTCCTTCCTCCTGCGCAACCGCGACAGAAAGACAAAATGCGGTTATGTTCTGGCGGACGACTTCCAGCTCACGGGCGACTGGGTGCGTCCCCTTTCCGCGACATTCGTCGACTTCCAGCGCGTGTCGCACCAGGCCGAGAAGCTTGACATCCAGCCAGCAGGCACCAACCAGATCCGCATCACCAACCTGCTCGGAGCCAAGGTCACCGCTGGATCCGTCACCTTCAACGGACGCATCTATGCACTCGGTACGATCGAACCCGGTGCCGTCGTCACCCGTTCTTCGGAAACGCCCCTGCCCCCGAAGCCCCTGGACGCACGCACGAAGATTCTGAGTGCCGCCGAAACGGCCTTCCACCAAAAGACGAGTTTTGGCCGCAACTGGCCGGAGCTCACCAAGCATTTCGCGAAACCCGATCTACCGCTCCCCAACGGAACCTATGTCGCCTGGCTCGACGGATCGCCCTTCTTCCCCTCGCCTTTCGGCACACGCAAGACCTACTCCTCGCGCCAATCCCTTGTCATCGGCACCTTTGCGGAGGGTTCGAAATGAAAGTTGAAATCAAAGACCTCACGCGCTGTTTCGATGGACGCTTCAAGGCGGTGGACAACCTCTCCTTCTCGTTCGGTTCGGGCGAAGTGATCGGCTTCGTCGGTCCCAACGGCGCCGGCAAGACGACCACGATGCGCATTCTGGCGACGCTCGACATCCCCGACGCGGGCGACATCCTCCTGGACGGTATCTCGATTCTCGACGACCCCGACCGCGCACACCGGCTGATCGGCTTCATGCCGGACGACCTGCCCGACCGCAACGACATCACCGTCGACGAATATCTCGACTTCTTCGGCCGCGCCTACGCGCTTCGCGGTGCCGCCCTCCGTGCCGCCGTCGATTCCGTTGAGGAATTCACCAGCCTCACCTCGTTCCGCGACAAAACGCTGCGCCAGCTTTCGAAAGGCATGAAACAGCGCGTGTCGCTCGCGCGTGCGCTCGTACACGACCCTGCGGTGCTCGTGATGGACGAACCCGCCAACGGACTCGACCCGCGCGCCCGTGTCGAACTGCGCGAACTCGTGCGCGCCCTCGCCGAAAACGGCAAGGCGATTCTCATCTCGTCCCACATCCTTTCGGAACTCGAAGAGATGTGCACGGGCACAGTCATCATCGAACGCGGCAAACGCCTCTCGACTGAAATCAGCGAAACCGACGACGTGTGGTACAACCTGCGCCTTCACGGACTCGACGTGCCCACCTCGCTCGCGCGCCTTCTCGAAATTCCGGGCGTCCGCGCCGCAGAAGTCCATGGCAACGGCTGCCGCGCGAAGATCGCCGCCGGCGATGAGGCCGCCGCCGAATTCGTACGCACCCTCGTTGCCCGCAACCTCATTCCCCTCCGGCTTGAACCCGAAACCGGCAAGCTCGAAGACATCTTCATGCATGTCACGAAAGGAGCGCTCGCATGACCCTCCCCGCCTTCAATCCCGTTGCGCTCAAGGAGCTCCGCCAGCTCACGCGCACGCGCATCATCGGTTTTCTTCTCTTCGGATTTCCGGCACTTCTGTTCATTCTTGTCGCCATCTGCCTCTCGGCAGCCAGCAAGGACAAGACCGCCCTCGATCTGGCCTACGGCGAGGGATGCGGCGAAGCGCCGTTCTACGCGGTTCTGATTACGACCGGCATCGCCACGGTCATCATCCTCCCCACCATCGCCTCGCTCAAAACGGCGATCGAAACTTCCAAGGAACGCCTTGGACTTGAATTCACGACCACCTTGACGTCCGGACAGATCGTCAACGGCAAAATCATCGCCCCCGTCTTGCTGATCGCCGCGCTCATTGCGATTTCAATGCCCTTTCTCGCATTCTCCTACCTGATGCGCGGCATTCCCCTCTACCACGTCTTCCTGGCGCCGTTCCTCATTTTCCTCGGAGGCCTCGTCGAAGTCGTCGTTGGGCTGCCCCTCGCCCTTTCACGACCGACGTCCCTGCCGATGCGTATCATCTCTATTCTCGGCGCAGTCGGTTTTGTCGCCTTTTGGGTCAGTATTACAACCACGGCCTTTGTCGTCTCCAGTTCCTCTTGGATTTTCCATACCTCACCTGTCAGTCTTCTGCTTTTCGGCTGTCTCGGTGCGGGAATTCTTCTCATCTTCCTACGCGGACTTGCCACATTCCAAATCGCACCGCCCTACGTCGATTCCGAACGCCCGCTTCGCCGCATGCTCGCGATCCTCTTCGTTCTCTCCATCGGTGTACTCTACATCCCAAAATTCGAATCCGCTTGCTGGTCGGCCTTCTGGGTCCTGTGTGGCGGCGCGCTCTTTTTCCGCAGCAGCTTCTCGCCACGGGAGATGCCGCGCATTGTGCGAGCGCAAGCCCCGCGTTCATTCATCATGCGCCTTGTCACCTATCCCTTTGCCACAGGTCCCGCCGCAGGACAGACCTTCGGACTCATCCTTCTCGTCCTTGCGTTGCTCCCGTCTTTCTCCGCCTACTTCGGCGGGTCCCACCGCTCGCAAAGCGACCTCATGTATTTCGTCCTGCTGATCACAGAAGCCGTCGCCCTCACCAGCATCGTCTCCGCGCTCGTCCATCGATACTCATCCCGCCCGCGCGTCTATCATCTCGTCCAAACAGGACTCCTGTTCTACTTCCCGCTCATCAACGTCGTTTCGGGCATTCTCTCGGACGCCGCGAGGCACACGGGGGTCGACTTTCTTGTCGAATGTTTCCCGTGCAGTTTCGTCGGCATCGAACACTGCGTCGATAAGGGGTTGGTCACCCACTTCACCCTCGCAGGACTTCTTCTCCTCGCGGGTATGATACCCTTCATTTTCCGAATCCTGCGCGAATTCAACTCCTATCGCCGCCATGACTGAAGCCGAACAACAGGGCCTTGCGGATGGACGCCGCCTTCGCTTTCTTCTGCCGCGCCGCGCGCTCTGCGGGGCGGCCGGGGCGCAGCTGGGACCGCAGGCCGGTGCGTCGCTTGAGTTCCACGACTACCGCGACTATGTGCCCGGCGACGATCTGCGCAACCTCGACTGGAACGTACTCGCCCGGACGGACCGCGAGGTCGTACGCGTCCGTCACGAGGAGATTGCGCCCGTCATTGAAATCTTCCGCGACCGTACGGCCTCGATGACGCTCCCCGCCGACAAGACCCGTCTTGCCGACTACCTCACGGGCCTCGTCACTGCGGCGGCGCCCTCCTGCCGCGTCGTCGAACGCGACCATCCGCAGACGACACGCGCCGTACGCATTTTCCTTTCGGACCTGCTCACCTCGGACGATCCCGATCGCACGCTCGCCCGTCTTGTGCACGGTGCGGCCAGTCTGCTCGTGCTGCGCATCCTTTCGCGCGAAGAGCGCGCACCCGTCCCGGGCGGGGCCTTTACCTGCTGCGACATCGAAACGGGCGAACAGCGCGAACTCGTCTTCGATGCCGCCACGCTCGCCGCCTACCGAACGGCCTTTGACGCCCACACGGCCCGTTGGTCGGCCGCCGCTCGCCGTCATGCGGCGACCTTCGTCGACCTCACGGCCGAAGACCCGGCCGTCGATCAGATCGCCGCCCTCGCGCGCGCCCAGATTCTGGAGGGCCTCGCATGATCTTCTCAACGCCGCTCGCCGCCTTCGGCTTTTTCACGCTCGTCGGCCTCACCGCACTCTACTGCTTCCGGCGGAAGAGTCCGCCTCGCACGGTTTCGTCCCTGCTCTTCTGGCCCGCGCCCGCCCGTACGGCCGCCGCGGCGCGCCGTCGTGACACCTTGCGTCTGCCGCCGATCTTCTGGCTGGAAGTCTTCATTCTGTCCGCCCTTGTCCTCGCCGCGCTCTCGCCCCTCGGCTGGCGCGCCAGCACGGGTACGCTGCACGTCATTCTCGACGACACGCCCTCGATGCACGCCGGCGGAGCCGAGTCGGCCGCGAAACGCGCCGCCGATTTCCTCGCCCGCGAACAACGCCATCCAACGAAGGACGCGATTCGCGTGCGAACCGTGACCCGTACGGACGCCTTCATCCGCGCGCTCGCCGCCGTCCAGTCCGTCCGCGCACCCGAAGACGAGATCCTCGTCCTCACCGACCACGCACCCACCGAAACACAGCGCATGCTCCCCGGCCTTCGCTGGGAGGCCCTCGGCTCGCCGGCGGCAAATCTCGCTCTCACCGCCGCCCGCCGTCTGCGGAAGAATCCCACCGAAGACAGCCTGTTCCTCGAAGTCCGCCGATTCGGGGACAGTCCCGCACAGGTGCCGTTGACGATTGGCGGCCAGACGCAAACCCTCGCATTCGACGCCCACGGGCGCGCCCGCTTCAAGGGGACAGTCCCCGCAAACGACCAGCCCCTGACGGTTTCAATTCCCCCTGACACGCTCGCGGCGGACAACACCCTCGTCCTGCCGCCTCCGGATGTGCCACGAGTCGATGTCGCCCTCGCGCTCGGCGACAAGGCGCTGGCGACGCTCGTCCAGCGCGCCCTGGACGCGACGGGCTACGTGCGCCAGATGACCGCGCCGGGAAACGCGCAGCTCGTCGTCACAGACGATCCGGCGCGCACATTCCCCAACAATCCCTACCGTCTCATTTTCACGCCCGGGGGGAAGTCCCTGCAAACGGGTCCCATCTGGACCGATCCCGGTTCCGACCTGCTGGACGGCGTCACGCTGGACGGCGAAGCCTACGCCCTTTCACCGACGCCTCTTCCCGGCACGCCGCTCGCGCTGCTCGGATCCCATCCGCTCCTCAGCGCTTCGACGAACCTCTGCGCCCTCGCCTTCGCGAATCCCGCGCACGCCTTCTTCCGCACGCCCGCCTTCCCCGCGCTCGTCCAGAACGTGCTCGCCCGCGTCGATGCGCAGACCCGCAAACCCGCTTCCGCGCCTTCGGTGAACCTGCTCGACAGCGACGAATCCGATTTGACTGCCTGTACGACGATGAGCCTGCACAATCCTGCACCGCCCCCGCCTGAGGCCGTGCGTACCGCCTCGCTCGCCTGGATCCCCGCCGTGCTGGCCGTACTCGCGCTCATCCTGCATTTCATCTTTATCCGACGACGCACCACCTTCCTCGTGCTGGCGCTTGCCCTGCTGGCCCTTGCGCGTCCCGTCTTCCCTTTGCGCGCTCCTCGCGGAACGCTCATCGTGGTGGCGGACCAGTCGCACTCGATGCCCGCCCACGCCGTGCAGGAACAGACGCAGCTCATCCGCACGCTCGCCGCCCAGCGTCCCCAAGACGCCGCACTCGGCATTGTCACCTTCGGGGCCACGACGGCGGTTGAAAAGCGTCCGGACACATCGGGCTTCGATTCGTTCATTCAAACCGTCGAACCCGACGGATCCGATCTCGCCACCGCGTTGACGAAAGCCGCCACCCTGGCCAACCCGGATGGACCAACCCGTTTCCTCGTCCTTTCGGACGGACTCTTCACCTCGCCCCTGCCCACCACCTTCACGCATCCAGTCGACACCTTCCTCGAGGCGCGTCCATTCACTCACGACCTGTTCGTGTCGCGCCTCGACGCGCCGGCAACCGTCTCGCCACAGACGGTCATCCCGCTCACCGCCTGGGTGCAGAGTTCGGAGACGATCACGAACGACTACACGCTCGCGCGCGGCACAAACGTGATTGCGCGCGGCCGCCGCGTGTTCACGCGCGGATTCACGCCGCTCGTCTTCCGCGACCGTGCGGGACGCAACGGACTGCGTCGCTATACGCTCACGGTGGGTCCGAACGCAACCGATCCGTGTCCCGAAAACAACCGGGCCACGACGGTCGTCTCCATCGAGGGTACGCAGCCGGTGCTGTTTCTCACAGAAGGTGCGCCTTCGCCCACGGCCGCCGCACTGAAGGCGACCGGACTCGCCGTCGAAAGCCGTCCCGTCACGACCTTCCCCTCCTCCCTTGCCGCGTTGGGAGGCTACGCCGGCGTCGTGCTGGAGAACGTTTCCGCGAAACACGTCCCCACGGATTTGCAACGCAATCTCGTCGCCTTTGTGTCGGACCTGGGACGCGGGGTTGCACTCACCGGCGGCGAGAAGTCGTATGGTCCGGGCGGATGGTACAAATCCACGCTCGAAGACATTCTGCCCGTCACGTTGGAACTTCGCCAGGAACACCGCAAGTATGCGTTGGCCCTTGCGATCGTGATGGACCGTTCGGGATCGATGAGCTGTCGCACCTCGGACGGACGAACCAAGATGGACATGGCGAATCTCGGCGCCGCCGGTGCCATCGACATGCTCTCGCCGGCCGACGAGGTGGCGGTCTTCGCCGTCGATTCGCAGCCGCATCTGATCCTCTCGCTGCAGGAAGCCGAAACGGCGAAACAGCGGCGGAACGAAGTGCTGTCCATCAAATCAATGGGCGGCGGCATCTTCGTCAAGGAAGGTCTCACGGCAGGATTGCGCGAACTTGCGCGCGCCACGACGCCGATCCGCCATCTCATCCTCTTTGCCGACGCCTCCGACTC
>JAKSOY010000051.1 GCA_024405255.1 Kiritimatiellia bacterium | reverse complement strand
CCGACCTCGCGGCGAAGGCGGCCGACGGCATCGAGAAGCTGCGCCGCTACGCGTCCGACCGATTCGTGCCCGAGCTCGCGCGCGGCACGCGCCTGCATCTGATCCTCTTCCAGTTCAAGGGTACCGATCTCATCAGGTTGGAGGAGATCCCGCTCTGAATTGTTCGATCCTCCTTCGCTAATTGGAAAAAGTCCATGAGAAAAGTCACAATACAATATCGCGTACCTTATGCGGATACCGACCAGATGGGAGTTGTCTACTACGGCAACTATCTGACCCTTTTCGAGCGTGCCCGCAATGAGTTGATGCGCGCGTGCGGTTATACGTACAAGCAGTGCGAGGCGGAAGGGTGGATGCTGCCGGTCGTTCACGCAGAAGTCGACTACCATCGGCCTGCGCGCTATGACGATCTTCTTGAAATCTCCGCCTGGTGCAAGGCCCATCGCGGCGTGCGCCTTGAAATCGCCTGCGAGGTGCGGGTGAACGGCGAATTGCTGGTGGATGGCTTTACGCGCCACTGCTTCGTCTCGTCCGAGACGTTCCGTCCGATTCCGCCGCCGGAAAAATTCATTTCAATCTTAGACCAAGTATGATCATCAAAGTCACAGATCCGTGCCAACCGCTGGCCTGTCCGTCGCTCTACGACGAGACGCGTCCGCTTGAGGTCGAGGTGGGGTGTGGACGCGGGCGTTTCCTCACGGGACGAGCCGCCCGCCATCCCGAATGCGAATTTCTCGGCGTCGAGCGCATGAAGGAACGCGTCAATGTCTTCGACGGCAAAACACGTCGTCTTAAGCTGACGAATGCACATGTCGTGCGGCTTGAGGCGCTTTATACCTTTCACTATCTCCTGCCCGAGCATCATGCGCGGACCGTGTACGTGTTCTTCCCAGACCCCTGGCCCAAGAAGAAGCACCATTCGCACCGTCTGTTCGGTCCGCTTTTCCTGAACGCCCTCTGGAAGCGTCTGGAAATCGGCGGTACGCTTGAGTTCGCGACGGACCACGAAGAATACTTCCATACCGTTGAAGAGTGCTTTGCCGGCGATCCGCGTTTTGCGCGGGTTGCGCCGATGGCGCGTGGACCTGAGGAATGGACGGAATTCGAAACGCTCTTTCGTGGACAGGGATTGCCGATTTTCGCGGCCGCCTGGCGGTCGTTGCCGATCGAAAACGAGCAGCCGCTCGCGCCGTTGACGATTGCGCCGGAGGATGAACCGCGTGAGGGGATTTTCCGCCGCGAATGCAGGGGGAAAGAATGGAGGGAAGAACATGCTGACGGTGACTAAATCGGTCAAGTTCGATGCCGCGCACGTATTGACGAACCATCAGGGACTTTGCAAGAATCTGCATGGACATACCTATCATGTCGAGGCGAGCGTGACGCAGCCACCGAATGACACGTCCGATATGGTGATCGACTTCAAGGATTTGAAGAGGACGTGCGAAGAGGTGATTCTGGCACGTTTCGACCATGCGTTCATGTACAACAGCACATCCGAAGCGGAAAGTGAAATCGCGGCTGTCGTGATGAAACACGGCATGCGTGCTGTGGCGCTGCCCTATCGGTCGACGGCGGAAAATCTCGCCCGTCATTTCTTCCAGGAACTCAAGTTGCGCATTCCGGAATTGAGCCGTGTGCGCGTCTGGGAAACACCCGATTCTTTTGCGGAGTACAGCGAATGAGCGGACTTCATCGACTGCATGCCATCTTCTCCTCGTTGCAAGGAGAAGGACGTAACATGGGCCGCCCGTGTACGTTTATTCGATATTGTACCTGCAACCTCGCCTGCAAATGGTGCGACACCCATAAGGACGAGAAAATGAACCTGATGACGTCGGATGTCGTCAAACAGGTGCTTGATCTCGGGAATCGCAGCGTTGTCATTACGGGAGGCGAACCGACGATCCAGCCCGGACTCGACGAACTGGTGATGTCGCTCAAGGCGGCACGCCGCTGGGTGGCTTTGGAAACGAACGGTGTCATGGCACCGAAACATCCGGAGCTGTTTGATTATATTGCGGTTTCACCGAAGTCCGATTTCATTTCGCGCTATCTTGACGTGAACATGCTTCACAAGGCGAATGAAGTTCGAATCGTCGCAACCTCGGATGACATTGCGTCCTTCTGCCGTCAGATGCGTCAGCGCATCAAAGCGGACGACTACTATATTTCGCCCCTTGAGCAAGATGGACGCATCCACTACCATCGGGCATTGAAGCTGCTGAAGAAAGTCAACCTGCTGGAACCGGAAAATCCCCAACCGTGGGCGCTTTCCATTCAGATGCATAAAGTGCTCGGCATCCGCTAGGCGGATGCTTCGGAGTGTAGACTGCGATGTCAATGACATGCAATGAGAAGGGCTGCTAGATGAATCCCGTCAAGATGCTTGTACCTGTGTTGGCGATGGCCTGTGTGGCGCATGCGGCACCGCTTGTCGTCGGACTCGCCGATTGCTGTTCCCCCGATGGCAAACCCTTGCCCGCCGGTTACACGGAGGCCTTCAGAACGCAGGGAGCCCAGCCGCAGCTACTGGTTTGGACCGACGACCTGGCGGCGATCGAACAGGCCGTTTCCAAAATCGACCTCTTGATGTTGTGCGGAGGCGAAGATGTGGACCCCGTGCGTTACAATGAACCGCATCACGCGAAGTTGGGTACGGTCAATGTAAAGCGGGATGAATTCGAATGGAAGCTCCTTTCTGCAGCCGTTCGTCAGCATAAGCCGGTTTTCGGCATCTGCCGGGGTGTGCAGTTGATCAACGTCTATTTTGGCGGGACCCTCTGGCAGGACCTGCCGACGGAATTCCCCGTGCATGAAGTCCTGCACCGTCGGAGCGATGCGAACAACGTGCCGGTTCATGGTCTGAAGCCGACCGCCACAGGTTTCCTCTACAATCTCTTCGGAACGGAAATCCAGTATGTGAATTCCACGCACCATCAGGCCGTTAAAAAGGTGGCGCCGGGTTTTGAGATTTGCGCGCATTCCGCGGATGGTGTCATCGAGGCCATTGGCAATGACGCTCTTCATATCCATGGTGTTCAGTTCCATCCGGAACGCCTCTTCGATCGCTATGAACCATGGCGGCGTCTGTTCAAGTGGGTTCTCGAAGATGCGGCAGCGAGCAAGAAGCAGACGAAAGGCCAATGATGTACTATCTCAATAAGATTGTCGACGGACTGGTGAATCCCTTCGCACTGGGTGTTCTGCTGCTGGTGGTGGCGGCGTTTCTGCTGGCAAGAGGACGCAAAAAACTGGGCGGGGGACTGCTAGGTGCCGGCTTTGCCTGGCTGTGGATCTGGTCGATGCCGATGACGGCGAGTCTTGTCGGCTATTCGCTTGAAAGTCAATGGCCGCCACAGCTGGCTGAGAAGGCCGACGAGGCGGATGCGATTGTTTTGCTCGGCGGCGGGATGAATGCCTGTCCGGAGGAGGTGCCTTATCCGAACATGTACGGTGCTTCGGACCGGGTTTGGCATGCCGCGCGCCTTTACAAGGCAGGCAAGGCGCCCCTCATCATTCCGACAGGTGTCGGTGCCAAGGACTGTGAACGGGTGCTGCTGATGGATTTTGGCGTCCCCGCGAAGGCGATCGTCTGCGAGGACGAGGCGCGTAATACGGAAGAGAATGCACTGTTCGTCAAAAAGCTGTTGGAGAAAATCCAGCAGGACAAACAGGGACAGACCCCTGGCAAAGTGCAGGACATCAGCGATCCCAAAGTGCTACTCGTGACGAGTGCCTTGCACATGCCGCGTGCGAAGATGATGTACGAGCGGTACGCGAAGGGATTGACCATCGTGCCCGCTTCCTGCGACCACGAAGCAACGATCGCCTGGAAGACGCCCCGTCGTGCGAGCGATTTTGTTCCAAGCGTCTATTCGCTCGCCACGGTCAGTTTCGCCTTCAAGGAATATCTCGGCTATTGGGGCTACCGTCTTCTCCGCCGTTAAGCGGGAAGGGTCCGTAGCCAGCCGAGTTCGCGGCGGCGCATGGTCGCATAGTCGTGTTCGGAATGGTCGTCCGCCCCGGAAAGGTGGTCCATGCCGTGGGCGATGTAGAGGAGGAGCTCGTGCGTGATGTCCCAGTCTTTGCGTTTGGGTGCGGCGCGGCGAGCCTGGTCCGTATTGACGAACAGTTCGCCGAAAATGCCGGGCTCTTCAGGGGGAATGGCGTCGTATGCCTGCGTGATCACATCCGTCGCACCCGTCACCCCCATAATCGCCTGATGCATTTCGTCTGATTCCGCATCGCGAATCAGATGGACCACGACTTCATGGAAGCGCATCCCGACACGCGTCGACGACCGCTGGGCGAAATACGTCGCAGCCGCTTTCACCTCGGCTTTACTGACCCCAAAGTCCTTGGGGACAGACCCCTCGATCAAAACTTTGGGGACAGACCCTCTGGATTTCGTGGGGACAGACCCCTTTGATTTGACTCGATTCATTTGAATCTTCTATGAAATCTGAGTGAAATTTGAATTTTTAATTTTTAGGATGGACCCAGATGAATCCTCCGCCGGCGGGAATCTCGAACGGTTGGGCGAGATTGGGGACAGTCCCTGTCTTTTGCGCCGCCGGGATTTCGGGCTGGGTCCAGGCCGTGTCGACCAGCGGAAAACCGAGTTTCGCACGGTCGGCGACAAGCGACACTTTCTGTGCGGCGTTCGCAAAGTTGGCAAGTACGAGCACGGTCCCGGTCGGCGTCTTCCAGAGGCTCGTCTTGACCTCGGCCGAACCGGTCGCCGTGATCGGATTGGTGTCGTCCCACCATCCCCAGAATTCTCCTTCGTTCAGTTTGGTCGCATCGAAGAACTTCCAGAGACCGATTGGATTGCCACCCCAGCCCCAGCGGTCGGTCATGCCGAAGAGAAGTCCGCGGAAGGGGTTGCCGCGGCCCAGCATTTCGCCGGCAACGCCAAACGGCAGGCCCGAACGTTCGACAAGCCAGAAATCGGCCGGGGTGTTGTTCGAGAAGCCTTCGCCTCGCCACAGGAGATCGAAGTACGGATAGAGGTCGAGGAACACGAGGTTCGACGAACCGCTTCCCGCGAGGCCGCTGTGGTGGTTCCACGAGTGGTTGTCGACAAGACGGACCTTCCCGTCGCGATCGAGAATGCGGCGCGCCCGCTGCATCGCCTTCCCCGAGAGCGCCGTATCGTCGATGTAGATGCCGTCGATGTCATAGTTCCGGACGAGACGGTCGAGTCCGGCGAGGAAGAAATTGTCCCAGCGCGTCTCGGGTGTGGTGATGACCGCGAGGTCGAGGCGGGAGGGATAGGCACTAAAGCGCACATTTTCGCGCCAGGCCGGAATGATGTCGAGTCCGACATGCTGCTGTAGCCACGGGTGGGGGCCCGAACCGTTCGTGCAGGGCCACCCGGGCACGGTGGGATTGCGTTTCGCGAAGATCTCGCCATCCAGGGACTTCAACGCAAAGAATTCGGGAAGGTTCTGCGTGAGCTCGCGTGTCGTGTAGTAGACTTTGAGCAACAGGCCCGCGTCGTGCGCGTCTTTCACGATCTTTTTCAGGAACGGTCCGCCGTCGTCATTGTAAGGATAGTTGATGTAGGGGTTCCAGACCGTGTTGTGATGCAGATTCACCACGGTCGCGCCCTGACGGCGGAGTGTCGCGAAATCGGCGGCCTTCGCGTGCTGTCCGTAATGGTAATAGCGACGCGTGAGCTGCTGCTTCAAATTCAGCGGATGGAAGGGCGTGAGGTAGAGTTCGAAATTCCACTCGGCACCCGCAGGGGCGTTGGCGGCCTCCGCACGCAAGCTGGCTTCCTGCGCGTTCTTTCGAACGGTAATCGTACCATTGCCGGCGGCCCAGCTGCGTGGCAGGACCAGCGGACGCCAGGCATAGTAGGCGTTCACAAAGGGACGGCGATAGTTGGCGTCTTTGAAGCGGATTGCAAGTCCGCCGTTGATGGAGCCGAACCACGCCGCATCGCGGTTGAATTTCGCGTTCCACGTGTGCGTGAGGTTGTCGGGGAAAGCCCCGCCGTTACGGCCGAGTCCCTCGAAATAGCGGGCGACTTGGGCGGGCATGTCGATTCCGAAGACGGCTTTACGCACGGACCCGCCTTCGAAACGGATGCGGAAGAATCCCGTACCGGTGAAATCCATTTTGCCTTCGACGATGCGCTTGACGGAACCATAACTGGTTTCCGCCCGCCAAGCGACTTCGGTTTGCTTCTGGGATGTGAAGGTGAAGGTCGATTCGGCGGCAGGACCGAATCCCTCGCCTTCGGCCGTGAACGAGAAAGGACGCGCCAGCAGATCGAACGAGGTGTCGAGAATCTTGGTGTTGGATCCGCTATACGACGAAGTGATTTGCGCAGGCAGTCCGTCGGGGGCGAGCGTCAAGGTGCGTCCAAGCAGCCTGATCGTACGCGGCTTCGCCGAGTCGATCGTGACGGGCGTGTAGGGGCGTGTGACCGTGTCCTCATCGCCGAGCGTGCTCGTCAGCCATTTGAGGCGGGCAAGACGCCAGGCATCGGAAACGCCGCCGTCTTTCAACAGGGCACCCGTAACCGCGATCTCAAAGGGGAGCGTCCGCGTTTCATTCGATGCTGTGTCCGTCACATGGATGCGCCCGCGCAGGGTCTGTCCCTGCTGCGCCGTCGCGGGGATGTCGAGCATCACCCAAATCGGTTTCACGCCTTTCGCGGAGACAGCGCAGGTCTCGGGCGTGACGCAGGTGACGGGCAGATCCGTTTCCGCGCGCCAGCGCAGGGTCCGCGCGGTTTCGGAAGCCACGCAAATCTGGAACGGATAGAATTCGCCAGGCTGCGCGTGACCGCGGAAGATCGTCGCCGCGTGATTGTCTTTTGCAAACCAATGCGCCGGAATGATGTTGTTGCGCACGGCATAATGGCGGTCTTCACCAAAAAGATGGAAGGGTGCCGGATGCTGGGCGCAATAGGTTTTCCAGATCTCCGGTTCGACGGGCGTTTCCATGAAGTCGAGAACCGTGTCCTCCGGCATCGAGCCGTCTGTCGGATCAGGGATGTTGTCCGCCGCGGCACCGATCTCGCGGAGCGTCAACTGGTCGACATTGTAGCCGTTGGTTGCGCGTCCCGAAGGAAGAACTGAATAGATCTCCTGCTGGGCAACCGGCTTGAACGTGTCGAAGTCGACCCCGAGGTGGTTGGCGCCCGATTTAGGACAGTACTTGGCGTAGAGAACACGTCCCATGACGTCGGCACCCGCCTGGCGCAGCTGGATTTTCACGCACTTGGTGTAGCCCTCGGTACAGAGCTGGCATTGGGCAATGAGGGTCTGTCCCTCCGCCGCACGCTGTTCATGGCAAACGGTTCCGCGGCCATTGCACATCGCGCGCGAACCGTCCACACGGTGGCGTCCCGCCTTGTTGAACCAGCAACCCGTCAGCTTGCAGTTCGCAAGTGCGACGTTTTTGAAAAGGACGATGTCGTTCGTCGCGGTCATCAGACGGCCGTCCTTCGTGGCATCCCAGGTGAATGACGCGGCGCTCGCCACGGAGGCGAAAACGAGTGTGGTGAGGAACGCAATGTATTTCATGATTGTCGAATTGCTTTCAGTTGGTTAAAAGCGTGACAGCGTTGTCAATTGACGCGATGGACCTTGACGTTCTTGAATTGCCAGGTGTCGGTTTCTTCGTCTTTCGTGAGCGTCGCTTCAAAGGTACGCGATTCCTTGTCCTTGAACCCGAGGTTGTGGTCCGCATCGACGGCGACATTCCCGAGCACGTCGGCGACATTCTCCTTGTCGGGCGGAAAGTCGACGGAGATATCGCTGAAGGTCACGGTAATGTGACGTTCGTGCGCGCGCATGAGGGTGGCGCATTGGGCGAGCGTCGTCGGATCGAACGATTCGTTCAACCCGATTTCCTTCGCCTCGAGATGCATCTTCGGCGCAATGAGATTGCTCAGTCCATTCGCCTTGCCGGCCGTCGTCAGGACGGGTTCGTCGCCGTCTTTTGCAAGAAGTTCGGCGACGCGGTCAAACGTCTTTCGCACGCGCTTTTCCTCGTTGGGGAGGAACGCAATGACCAGGGCCAGGACCAAAAGTCCGCACCCGAGGCCGATAAAACCTTTTCTTGAGATTTGCATGGACGATATTTTAGCAAATTCCATTGTCCTGCGCGAATGTTTTCACAAGTAGATAACTATTTTTCCACCCCGTGCCGATTTATGGTATAATAGTATCTCAATTTTTTCAAAAGGACAAATGAAATGAAATACGACAAGAATCATGCGCTGCTGGAGACGTCGATCCCCGGTTTGCCGCCTCCGAAGAGCGGCAAGGTGCGCGACGTCTTCGATCTCGGCGACAAGCTGCTGATGGTGGTCACGGACCGCATCAGCGCCTTTGACGTTATCCTTCCCTGCGGTGTGCCCGACAAGGGCAAGGTGCTGAATCAGCTCTCGCTCTTCTGGATGGAGTTCCTCGGCATGAAGAACCATCTCATCACGGCGAACGTGGATGAGTATCCGGCCGAGCTTCAGTGCGTGAAGGAAGACCTGCGCGGGCGTTCAATGCTCGTCAAGAAGGTGAACATGGTCGAGGTCGAGTGCATCGCTCGCGGCTATCTCACCGGAAGCGGCTGGAAGGAATACCAGAAGAGCGGCACGGTCAACGGCCAGAAGCTGCGCGAGGGCTATCAGAACGCGTCCAAGCTCGACGAAGTGCTCTTCACCCCCACGACGAAGGCCGCGATCGGCGACCACGACGAGGCGATCAACTACGCCGAGACCGCGAAGCTCGTCGGCGAGGCGACCGCGAAGCTGCTGAAGGACGCGACGATCGGGCTCTACTCGAAGGCGGCGGACTACGCCGCGAAGCACGGCATCATCATCGCGGACACGAAGTTCGAGTTCGGCAAGGACGACGACGGCTCGCTCATCCTCGCGGACGAGGTGCTGACGCCCGACTCGAGCCGCTTCTGGCCCGAGGCGAGCTACAAGGTGGGCGCCAATCCGCCGTCTCTCGACAAGCAGTACGTCCGCGACTGGCTCGATTCGATCAACTTCAACCATCAGCCGCCGGGGCCGGTGCTGCCGGATGATGTCATTACCCGCACGCATGACATCTATGTGAAAGCGTACGAGGAACTGAGTGGAAAGAAGCTGGTCTGACGCTGCGACGGCCGCGCTCGAGTCCTATCCGTGGAAGAATCCGCAGGAAAAGTCGCGGGCGCGGTACGAGGCTGAGCTCGTCGCCTTTGGCGCACAGGTGGAAGTGGACGATCTGCCCCTCGCCGTGCGCCAGTGGCTGCGAACACGTGCTGAAGGTCCTCTGGCAAATTGGACCTGGCGGGGTGAGAGTTGGACGGACCTGACGGAAGGGTTCGAGAAGATGATCCTCGCCCAGGCGCTTGCAGCGCATGGCGGCAAATCCGCCGCTGCGGCTCGAGCGTTGAAAACGACGGCGCGTGTGGTTTCCTACAAGGCTCGTAAATATGGTCTTTTAAAAAACAATAAAAAGAACGAAGAAAGAAAGGGTTAAGAAAATGGGTATTTTTGATCAGATGTCGCAGGCGATTCAGATGCGCAACGAAGCGAAGAAGATGCAGGCGGAAATCGAGAAGATCCAGTGCGAATATTCCAACGGCGGCATTACGGTCGTTGCGCGTGGCGACTTCACGGTTGCCTCGATCAAGATTTCGGAAGAGGCGTGGAAGGAAGCGGCCGGCGGCAAGCCGGAGCGTTTCGAAACGATGCTCTTCAATGTCGTCAACGGTGCGCTCAAGCAGGTCAAGAAGACCACGCAGGAGCAGATGATGGCGCTGATGAAGTCGAATGGCAGTCTGGGCGGTGGACTGAAGGGCCTCTTTGGCCGGTAAGTTTTCATGCTTCAACCAATCGACACACTTGAACGCGCGCTCGCGCGCTTGCCCGGCCTTGGCCGACGCAGCGCAGGGCGCGCGGCTCTTGCACTCTTGCGGGATCCTGAACGCCTGCTGGATCCCCTCGTCCTTGCGTTGAACGATGCGCGCGAGAATGTCTGCTGCTGTTCTCGTTGCGGCGCTTTCACCGTGCGCGGTGCGGATCCCTGCGCGTTCTGTACGGACCTCACGCGCGAGACGACATCTGTCTGCGTGGTCGAAGAACCGGCGGACATTATGACGATCGAGGAGTCGGGCGCTTTTCGCGGACGCTACCACGTACTCGGCGGCAAGTTGTCGCCCGCCCATCGCATGGGCCCCGAAAAGCTGCGTCTCGGCGAATTGAAGAACCGTATCGCCGCCGAAGGTTTTACGGAAGTCCTTCTGGCGCTCTCCACGGATATGGAAGGCGATGCCACGGCGGGGTATGTGGGTGAACTCCTGCGGGGTTGGCCCTCCGCTGAAGTACCTGTCAAGGTGACGCGACTTGCCTTTGGCCTGCCGGCAGATTCCGGTGTGGCGTATTCAGACCCGCTCACGTTGCGCCGTGCGATTCTCCATCGGTGCTCGATGTGACGATGGACGACGGCCTCCTATTTCATTTGCGTTTACGCGCTCGAAAATGGTAAAATCTTTCCATGCAGAAACGAATTTTTCTTTCTCCCCCCTGGGTGGGCGAACCTGAACGTGCGGCTGTCGAGGCCGCATTCGATTCTGGTTATGTGGCGCCGTGCGGCCCGATGGTGGACGCGTTCGACCGTCGGCTTGGCGAGCTGACGGGCACGCATGCGGCGGCGGTGGCCTCGGGAACGGCCGCGCTTGATCTGCTGATGGAAGAGTTGAAGGTCGGTCCGGAAACGATTGTCCTCGCTTCGACGCTCACGTTCATTGCCACGGTCGGTCCGGCCTGGCATCGGGGCGCTCAGCCGATTTTCATTGATGCCGATCCGTTGACGGGGACGATCTCTTTGCCGCTTCTTGAGCGTGCGCTGCGGGTTGCAACACGTTCGCGGAAGGGGACCAAGCGCCGTCAGGTGCTCGTTCTTGCGGCCGATATCTATGGCCAGTGCTGTGACTATGACGGACTCGAATCCCTCTGCGAAACCTATGGTGCGACTTTGATTATCGACGCGGCCGAAGCGGTCGGGGCGACTTGCCGTGATCGCGCGGCCGGTGCGGCGGGTTTTGCGTCCGTCCTGTCGTTCAATGGGAACAAGATCATGACGACTTCGGGTGGAGGTGCGGTTCTGTCCCGCGATCCCGAAGTCGTCTCGCGCGCCCGCTGGCGTGCGCAGCAGGCGCGTGAAAACGCCGTGTGGTACGAGCATTGCGAAGTCGGATACAACTATCGGATGAGCAATCTGCTTGCGGCCGTCGGGTGCGCGCAGCTGGACCGTCTGCCGGAGATCATTCGCCGCAAGCGGAAGATATTCGATTTCTACCAAGGTTTGCTCTGCGGCGACAAGCGTCCCGGACATCGTATCGCGCCGTACCCGTGCGGCGACTTCACGAATTCCACGCGCTGGCTCAGCGTTTTCATCTTCCCTTCGGAACGTGCGCGTGATGCCGCTGCGGCCGCACTGACGGCGGCGAACATCGAGAGCCGTCCGGTGTGGAAGCCGCTGCATCTGCAGCCGGTCTTCCGCAGATGTCGCGTCTACGGGGGCGATGTTTCAGAAGATCTTTTCCGCCGGGGACTCTGTCTTCCCTCGGGTGCCGGACTCACGCGGCGCCAGCTCATGTACATCGCCGAGGCGCTGGTGTGATGAAGCGCCTGTGCGACATTTGTCTTGTCCTTTTGTCGGCGCCGTTCTGGTTGCCGGTGATGGGCATTGTCGCACTGATGGTGTGGATGAAACTCGGGAAGCCGGTTTTCTTCACACAGGAACGCGCGGGCCTGGGCGGACGCGCCTTTCGCATTCTCAAGTTCCGTACAATGCGTACGGGTGAGGGAACCGATGCGGAACGGTTGACGCCGTTCGGTCGTTTCTTGCGTGCGTCGTCGCTTGATGAACTGCCGGAACTGCTGCTGGTGTTGAAAGGGACGATGTCGCTGGTGGGTCCGCGTCCGTTGCCGACCGTCTATCTGCCGCGCTATTCGCCTGAGCAGATGCGTCGTCACGAGGTGCGTCCCGGCATCACAGGATGGGCGCAGGTGAATGGACGCAACCTCCTCTCGTGGGAGGAGAAGTTCGCGCACGACGTGTGGTATGTCGACCATCGGTCGCTGGCGCTTGATTTCAAGATTCTTTTTCTGACGGTGGCGACGGTCTTTCGTTCAACCGGCATTTCGGCGAAGGGCGAAGCGACCATGGGTGAATTCAAAGGAGCCAAATCATGATACGAGACATCATCATTGTCGGTGCGGGTGGATTCGGCCGCGAAGCGGCGTGGACGCTTGAGCGAATTAACGAACAAGCCCCGAGTTGGCGCATCATCGGTTTTGCGGATGACGACCCGTCTCTTGTTGGGACCTCGATCGAGGGGTATCCCGTACTTGGTTCCGTTGAGACGGCCTCGCACGATCATCCCGGCGCCGCCGTGTTCGTGGCGATCGGCGACAATGCGATCCGCGAAAAGGTCTATCGCCGCATGCGTGGACACGACTTCCCCGTGATCATCGATCCCTCGGCGGAAGTGGCCCCCACGGTCGAAATCCGTCATGGCTGTTTCATCGGTCCGCGTGCGGTCGTGTCGGTGGGCGTCGAGCTGGGCAAGTTCGTGATCGTGAATGCGCGTGCAGGCGTGGGACACGATTCAAAGCTGGGGGATTTCGCGCAGGCGTGTCCGGGCGTGACGCTTTCCGGACACACGACCGTCGGCGAGCACGCGTATCTCGCGTCCAACGCCTGCACGGTCCCGGGTGTGACGATCGGCGCGCGGGCGAAGATCGCGGCGGGCCTTCCGGTCTATGCGAATGTCGAACCCGAGACGACGCTGTCGCCGTTCGGCGTGTTCAAACGCTGAGGGAAGGGACGGCACGCGGTGAAGCAGACGAGTCATCCTGTTTTTGCGGTTATTCTTTCCGGTGGAAGCGGTGAACGCTTCTGGCCGCTCTCGACGCCGGATCGTCCGAAACAGTTCCTCACGGTCTTCGGCGGCAAGTCGCTCATCCGCCAGGCGGTGGATCGGTTGAAGGGCGTTGTGCCGATCAGTCACGTGCTCGTGATCACCGCCGAGAATCTCGTAGCGGCCACGCGTGAAGAATTGCCTGAGTTGCCGCTCGCGAACATCATTGGCGAACCGTGTCGTCGCGATACGGCGGCCGCCGTCGCAACAGCCTGTGGCGTCGTGGCGGCGCGCGGCGGCGACGAGGCGGTGGCGGCGATTCTCACGGCCGACCATCTGATGGGAAATGTGCGGGCTTTCCGTCGTGTGCTCAAGGACGCGTGCACGGCGGCGGCGCAAACGGATTTCCTTGTGACGATGGGCATTTCTCCGACGCACCCGGCCACGGGGTTCGGATACATTCGCGTCGGCAAGCCGATTGCGCTTGAGACCGCGACGGTGTTCTTCCGCGCCGGCAAGTTCGTGGAGAAACCCGATGAGGCGACCGCGCGCCGCTACTTGGCGACAGGACGCTACGTCTGGAATGCCGGCATGTTCGTCTGGCGCGTGAAGACGATGCGGGCGGCGCTCCGGAAAGGGTCGCCGGCGCTCGTCGCGCTGGCCGAAGCCGTTTCGCAGGCGGACGACCCCGCTCCCGTCTTGGCGGCGCACTATCCGACGCTGACGAAGATTTCAATCGATTATGCCGTGATGGAAAAGGCGAACAACATCCTTGTTTCGCGTGGCGACTTCGGTTGGGACGACGTGGGCACCTGGGCGGCGGCGGACCGTCATTTGCGTACGGACGCGCGACGCAATGTGGCGAAAGGCTCCGTGACGCTGCTCGACTGCGAAAGCGTCGTGGCCGTGGCGGAAGGGCCTGAAATCGCGGCGCTCGGCGTGAAAGATCTTGTGATCGTGACAACGAAGGACCATGTGCTGGTCGCCGCGAAAGAACGCGTACAGGATCTCAAGCGCATTCTCGCCGAACGTACAGGCCTCTGAGTGTAGGGGGGGCAAGGTCGCCGTCCGGCCGCTTCTTCTTCTCGAACCGACGGAAATTTTGACAGGAACGCGAAAAATGTGATATAATGATTCTCATCATTGTGGAAGGTTGTTTGAACAGGTTGAATCAAAACCCAAAGAAGGACCGAGTGATGAGAATGAAGACATTGTTGATGATGTGTGTGGCGACCATGTTCGCCGGATGGTCTACGGTGTCTGCTGAAGTGGCGTTACCGCAGAATTACACACCTTTGGCTTGGGTGGCGTCGGACGGACATCAGCGCCTCGATACTGGCGTTCCGATTACGTCCACACTTCAGGCCGAGTTGGACTTGGTGTTGCTGCAGTACACGGGTGACATTGTCTTGGGTTGCCAAGAGGGTGCGTTCGTGCATGCCTGGCGGTTCTTCTGTACTCCGGATGGGTCGTACTTTGATTGCGGTGGCACCGATGCCGCCCAGAACCGTATCGGTGTCTTGTCCAACGCCAAGCTCAATTTCGATACGCGATATGTGGTGCGTTGCGGCTGTGAGGGTGCCAATTTCTACCTTCGGATCGCCGACCAGACGACGGGAGCCCTGCTCGCCGAAAGCGAGAAGGCGTTCGCGGGTTCGCTCGATCCGAACAGTTTGAAAGCCGGCGACGGTTGGCAGAAGATCTTTGGTCTGAAGATCTACGACTTCGCGGAACCCAATGCGACTGAACGGTCATGCGTGCGCGACCTTGTGCCGTGCCGGAGTCCGTCCGGCGAGGCGGGTTTGTGGGACAAGACGACGGGCGCGTTCTTCGGCTCGATTGGAACCGACGAATTCTTCGGCTCGGACGAAGTGGGCCGCTTCCTCGGCTCCCTCACGGCTGCAACGGCGGGTGCGTTCATCGATACGGGTGTGCGTCCCACCTGGTCGCTGCAGGCAGAACTTGATTTCACGCCGCTGGCGACCACGGGTGACATTTCGGTGGGCTTGTACGGACCCACAGCCTCCGGTGCCGACGTCAACTCCTGGCGCCTTTTCAATCACGCCAACGGATTCTATTTCGACTGCGGCGGCGCGGGAGCCACGTTGTGCCGTATCGGGCCGAAGGACAAATTGACCAACATCCGCAGTCTGATGTCGTTCGGATGCGATGATACGAATGTTTACGCCCAGTTTGTCAATGTCAAGACAGGCGTGGCGTCGGAGCGTTATACGACAAATCTTGGCAATACGACGTTTGCCGAGGGAACGATTGGCGTTTTCGGCGGCAATAAGGCCAAGATCATCCCGTTCGCGATGACGCTCTATTCACTCAAGTTCAAGGATAAGAACGGCGATGGTGAACGGGTCTACACGCACGACTTCCTGCCCTATCGTTCGGTAGACGGCAAGTTCGGCGTCTACGATCGGAAGACGAATGAATTCATCTCGAACTCCGGTACGGCCGGCTTCACCGAATGCGGGTATGGCTACAATCTGGATGGAACCGGACTCAAGGTGTACAATGGCACCTTTAATTCCCAAGACGATTCGTTTGGCGAGGCGACGGCGATTGAAAAGGTGTCTCGCCACTTCTTTGCGTTCAACGGCCCCGTGCCGACGATGCCGTCGTTTACGGTTTCGGAAGGCACGGTGTCGTTTGTCGACGGTTTTTCGCGTACGGCGACGGTGTCGGGTCCATTGACGCTGAAGGGCGGCACGCGTCTCGTGTTCGATGTCCTGCCGACGGACAACGATTCTCTTACGGCATCATCGGTTACACTCGCTCAGGCCGACGCGAACGCGCCGATCGTCATCGAGGTTTGCAACTACGGCTGCACCATTTCCAGCATACGCACGCTTGTTGCGGGCGGTGCGCTCACGGCGGTCGACCTGGAGAAGTTCGTTCTTAAGTCCGTGTCACCGGCCCACCTCGATGTCCAGGAAGGCAATTTGGTGTTCGTGCCGGATGCGGCTCCCCCAGAAGCGGAACTGCCGGCGGGCTATCGTCGACTGGGTTTCGTGGAATCCTCGTTGACCCAGTGGATCGATACGGGCTACTATCCGTTCTGCGAGGCTGTGGCCGACATTACGGTGTCGTTCCCGGTGTTGCCGGCGGAAGGCGCTCAGGTTTCCTATTTCGGACAGCGTTATGCGTCCTCGCACGAATCACAGTTCGGAGCCTGGATCAAGACGACGGGCGGGAAGACCTTCCACTACGCCGCCGTTGGAAAGACCGAATCTCTTACCACGATTCCCGTTGCGGTTGATACGCCTTATCGTGTCCACTTGGAGAAAAATGGAGCTTGCTTCATCGACGGTGTCTATTTCAACGCCGGCATGTCCGGTCGTGCCGGCAGCATCTATTCGGCCTATCTTTTCTCGATGGACTATCGAAACGGCTTCAATAGTCCTTCCTGTTCCCGCATCCACGACTGCCGTCTCTGGACGAAAACGCCGACGGGGTTGCGTCTTGACCGCGACTTCGTGCCGGCGCAACGCGAATCGGATGGAGCGATCGGTCTCTACGAGCGCGTGAATGGCAAGTTCTACACCCGCAGCGGCGGGGCGACCTTTGGTGCGGGACTGCCTGCGGCCATCACCGGTGCCGACTATGCGCAGACGACAACCGGTTGTACGACGGTGGATGGTGTCGAACTTACAGGTACGCTCACGTGGACGGCGGGTACGCTGGCTGTCGCCGAAACGGCGTCGCAGAAGATCCGCTGTGGTGCGCTGCAGCTCGCCGGCGGCACGCTTGCGTTCGCCACGCTCGGTGAAGGCACGCCCGAAATCCAGGTGTTCGGCGCGGCTACGGTGACGGGTCCGGTGACGGTGACGTTACCGCCGGCGCTCGAGGAAGGCACCTACGATCTGATCACGGCACAGACGTTCTCGCTGAGTGGCGGTTCATTCGCGCTTGCGGAAGGCTGTGCGGTCGGCAACGACGGCGCGTCGCGCCGTCTCGAAACGTCTGAAACCGGCATCAAGCTCGTGGTGGGCGCCCAAGCGATGCCCGCGGGTTACGAACGGCTCGCGTACATTCGCTCGACCGGCAAGCAGTTCCTCGACACCCACACCGATGTCTGGGAGCTCTCGTCCGTCGATTTCCGCTTCTGCGGATTGTCGGAGGTCACCCATCGCGCGCTCTTCGGATTGGACCTGTGGAAGAATTCGCGGTTTATGTTCGACGCGCAAGGTGACGTCGTCTATTTCCACGGACCCGATGTACCCGCAAAGTTCGACCGTCCGTCGGTTGAGGCCGAGTGCCGCTTGCTGGTCGGTGCCGACACCTATGTGCGCTTGACACGTAGCGATCTCGAACGGACAGATGTGCGCCATTCGCAGATGACATTCGACGGGACCGATCGTTCGCTGGCCATCTTCTCGGTCAAGGGCGACTACACGCATGCGTCGACCTATACGTTCCGTGAAATGCGCGTCGCCTACCATGGTAATCTCCAGCGCTACTTGGTGCCGTGCCGCAATCCCGAAGGCGAGGTCGGCCTTTGGGACTTCGTTGAAGGTCGCTTCTTCGGGAACGAGGGCGAGGGAAAATTCCTGGCTCCGAGCGATATCGGGCCAACGGCGCGGCTCAACTACGCCCAGTCGAACGGCAAGCAGCGCCTGTTGACGGATTATGTAATGGACGAGAATACCGTGATGAAGTTCTCTTTCGGCCATCCAGTCTATGTGCCGAGTACGGTATTCGTCGGTCTGGTCTGGGGAAACTACAACTACCTCTTCAACCAGCAGAACAATGCCTTCTATTTCCACGATACGGGCAAGGTCTTCTCGCTCGGGCTGCCTGATGCCAACGCCCGATATACATTGGAAGTGGGCGACGACAACTGGGCCACCCTCAAGAAGGAGGGGTCAAGTGCCGTGCATTCCATTGAAGTGTCGCGCGCCGTTACGGGGGCCTCGAACACGAATCTGTCCGTGTTCGACGCCAATGGCGGCAACCATGGTTCGACCTACCGCTTCTACTCGCTGGAACTCGGCAAGGCCTCCGGCGACGATGTGCGTACGGTCACCTGGGATGCGCGGTTCGTGCCGTATCGTTCGACCTACGGACAGGTCGGCCTGCTGGATGAAAAGACGGGTAAATTCTATGAATGCAACGAGAGCGTGTCGAATGCCGGTGACTTCCTCACCTATGGTTACGCCTACAATCTGTCGGACAACGGGGTGGTGGTTTACGACGGCGTCGTCGAAATCGAGGATGCCTTTGCTCCGACGAATGTCCGTAAGGAAGGTCTAGGCACGATCCAGATGGGCGTTGTCTCCGATTATACGTCGCTCGACATTGCGGAAGGCTGCTTCTCGCTCCGCGATGGCACGGCGCGTATGAGCACCGTGTCGGGTACGCTGGCGCTTGCAGGCGGTACGCGACTCTTGTTCGACGTGCTGCCAGGGGGTTACGATCGTCTGGTTGCACAGGCGGTCAATCTCGAGCATGCAAGCGCCGAGAACCCCGTGGTCGTCTTCATCGAGCCGACGGGTTGGGGCACATTCACCGAGACGGGTACGTTGGAGCTGATTCAGGGCAACCTGTCGGCGGCAGACCTGGATAAGTTCGTCGTCGAAGGTTTCGGGGCGACGCTGAGCGTCGTGAACGGCACCTTGGTCGCGACTTTCCCGCCGGCATTGCCGATGATGGCGCGGTGGACGGGCGCGGGCGATCGCACCCGCGTGAACGATCCGGCGAACTGGACGTGCTTCAATGCGGCCGGCCAGCAGATCGTGGATGCTTTGCCGACGAACGTGACGACGGTCGTGTTCGGACCGACAACGGACTTCAATTTCCCGGCGGGGCAGACGCTGCTTTTCCGCGATCTGCAGCTTGAGCAGAGCGAGGTGGCGCTCACGGCCGACTGCGACTGGCGTGGACTCCCCGTGCCGATCGATTTCAATGTCAAACTTGCGGGTCACACGTTGACGCTTGCGTCGTTTGCCGGTAAGGGAACTATTCGGGACGGCGTCTACCAGAAGCTGGAGTACATCCGCTCCACAGGGACCCAGTGGATCAATACAGGTGTGATGGCGTCTTCCGGACTGCAGGCGGAATTGGACTTCATTCCCCACGAACACACGGGCGACATCAACGTCGGTGTCGATGTTGTCCATGCGACGGCTTGGCGCTTCTTCGACTATTCGGGAGGCGTGTTGTTCGACTATGGCGACAAGAACCGCTGCGGCAAAACGACTGCGACGCCGTTGACGCTGGGGACGCGCTATGTGGCGCAGTTCGGCCGGGAGGGTGCCAACGCCTACGACCGTGTGTATGTGAAGGGCAGCGAGACGCCCTATGCCAACTACGAGGTCCCTGCGACCTCGACGATCGCGGCTGAGCCGATCGGTATTTTTGGCGGCATTGGCGGCGGCACGAACACGCGTACGATGAAGTACGCGAAGATGTCGCTTTATTCGCTGAAGCTGACGGATCTCGTGAACGGCACGCGCAAGGTGGTGCGCGACTTCGTACCGGCGCGCCGGTACGACACCGGGGTGGTCGGTCTTCTCGACCAGGCGAACAATGTGTTCTATCCGAATAACGGCACCGGCGAATTTACGGCAGGTCCGGCTCTTGCTGACAACGAGGTGCTGGGGTCTGTCGTGGTGGACGTACCGGCGGGCGAGCAGCTGAACTGGGAGAACGCGGGCGTTAACCTCGAAGGACAGATGCATCTTGTCAAGAAGGGCGAAGGCTCGTTGGCGATGATGCACGACAATGCCGGCCATGCAGGCGGTACCGAAGTGTTCGGTGGCAAGTTGCTCGTGACCGACAACGGCGCGGCGACGCATCGGCTGGGGGCGGTGGGAAGTACGCTCACGGTCCATGAGGACGCGGTACTCGACCTTGCGTCGTACTACGATTTCAACGATTATCAGTTCACCCTTGATGGCGGTGAGATCATCCAGTCGGGATACATTGCCTCCCCGGCTTCGAAGACGCTGATCACGCACCTCAATGTGGAGACGAATTCGTTGATGACCTTTAAGAACTCAAGTGGTTTTATCGCGCCCGATTCGGGTCCGACGTTGATCGATCTACGCGGACACGAGCTGGAAATCAACATCGACTCCACGACGGCTGGCGTCTACTTTGGCAACACCACGGTAACGCGCGGCAAGCTTGTGCTGCGTGGCCGTTGGTTTGAAGGCTACAAGTGCCAGGTGTTGGATTTCTCGGCGGCGACGTTGGAAGTGCACGGCAACTTTGCGATGAACCAGAACTGCAAGCGCGTCGATTTGGGCGACTACATCGTCTGCACCACGGCTGAGGAGGATGGCGAGGGGAACGACTCGAAGTACAAGTCGCCGGTCTTTGTGCATGGCACCTTCAAGCCGGTGACCCCATACTTCACGGGCTTCACGCTACTGAACGGCGCGAAGATCGATTTGAGTGAAACCCAAGGCACATTGAACGTGGTGAGTGAGACGAAGCGTACGCTCGTGGACCATACGCTGATCTTCGAGGAGAACGCCCAGATCGGCATCGTTCTGGGTGATCGACGGGTCCGCAACAATGAGAAGATCATCGCGTGGCCGGAAGAGACTGCCGTAACAGCCGAGTTCACCGCGGTCAAGCGTTCGGACGTCATTCTCGAAAAACGCGAAGACGGACTCTATTGCATCTCGAACGGAACCATTCTCTTCCTCCGATAAATTCGCCAGGTCGCAAGTCCCGATACGTCGGGACCACGGATTGATTTGCGACAAGATAAAAACGCCGCGTGAAAGCGCGGCGATTTTTTGATATACTATCCGCCGTTCTTTCGGAGTCGGGCGAGAGCCTGAAACCGAAGAACAAGACATAGTTTGGAAGGGCGTGGATGTGCTTTGCGCGTCAGTTTCCTGATCCAAACGACCTAATTGGTTTTGCGTTTACGCAAACACGACGTTCAAGCGAAATACTACCAGGTTTTTCAAAAGACGAGCGGCATGGTTGCGGGAACGCGTCAAGTGTATCAACACACTTGGCGCGTTCCTTCTTCCTGTATTCGTCTTGGCCTCTGGTAGGGCTTCGCTTGAGTACAGAAGAGGGAGCGCGCCTTTTTCTGTATCGGGCATGGGGCTCGGCGCATGAACTTGCGCAGGAGCCGTCAATGAAAAGCTGGAACGAGATCCGTAGGGATGCGACCCTGTTCTCCAAGGAATGGGAACATGCGTACGACGAGAAGTCGCAGGCGCAGTCGTTCCTCAAGGACTTCCTCTCTGTTTTCGGCGTCAACGCCAACAGGCAGGCCACGTTCGAGTACCGCGTGAAGCACCTGG
>JAKSOY010000050.1 GCA_024405255.1 Kiritimatiellia bacterium | reverse complement strand
CTTCACGTTCTCGCCCGTCTTGGTGAGGAGCATCTTGTAGTCGTCGTTCAGCGTCTGCTCGATGTCCTTGCCCTCGAGCGCGACCTGGGCCGCGTCGGCGCAGAACTTCTTGTAGGCGTCGGTGTTGGCGACGAAGTCGGTTTCGCAGTTGACTTCGGCGAGCGCCATCGACTTCTTGTCGGCGGCTTCGGCGAGGGCGACGATGCCCTGCTTGGATTCCTTGTCGACACGCTTGGCCGCAACCGCGAGGCCCTTCTCACGAAGGTACTTCACCGCCGCTTCCATGTTGCAGTCGCTCGCGATGAGCGCTTCCTTGCACGCGCCCATGCCGGCGGCCGTGGCTTCACGGAGTTCCTTGATCTGAGCAATTGTAGGAGTTGCCATTGTTGGATTCCCTATTGAAAACTATTGACTATTCACTTACTCAGCGGCCGGCGTTTCAGCAGCCGCGGCAACCGCGGCCTGAGCCTCGGCAACCTTTTCCTGACGCTTCGCGGCGAGCGCTTCCTTGGCCTTGGCCTCGGCAGCTTCCTTCGCCTGACGGGCCGCCTGCTTGACGGCGTTCGCCACCGCAGCCTTCGGCGCCTTCTTGGCCTTGCCGTCTTCGCCCTTGGCGGCCGCATCCTTCTTCGGCGCCGCCGCACGGCGAGCCGCACGCTCGGCCTTCTCCTGCTCCTCACGCTGCGCACGCTCGGCCTGGCGCTTCTGCGCCTCCTCGGCGGCCTTGGCGGAGTATTCGTCGTTCGCGGCCTTCACGACCTTGACGAGACCGTTGACGATGAGCTCGATGCCGCGCACGGAGTCATCGTTGCCCGGGATCACGAAGTCGATCGGATCCGGATCCGCATTCGTATCCGTGATCGCGACGATCGGGATCTCGAGACGGGAAGCTTCCTTGACGGCGTTGAGTTCGCGCACGGCGTCGATGATGAACACGGCACCCGGCTTCTGATCCATCTCGGAAATGCCCGTGAGGTTCTTCTCGAGCTTGGCGAGCTCGCGGCGGAGCATCGAGTTCTCCTGCTTGTGCACGGAGAGCACGCCACCGTTCTTCGCGCCCTGCGCCTGGAGGAACTTCATGCGCTTCACGCTGCCGCGGATCGTCTGCGCGTTCGTGAGCGTACCGCCGAGCCAACGCTCGGTCATGTAGTACTGGCCGCACTCTTCCGCCGCCTGCTTCACGAGCTCCTGCGCCTGCTTCTTCGTCGCGACGAAGAGGATCTTCTTGCCTTCGAGAATCGTCTTGCGGAGGAATTCAGCCGCTTCGTCGATGAACGTGACCGTCTGGGTGAGGTCGATGATGTGGATGCCGTTGCGCTTGTCGAAAATGTACGGTTTCATCTTCGGGTTCCAGCGCTTCGTCTGGTGACCGAAATGAAGACCCGCATCGAAGAGGTCCTTCAGCGTCAGGCCCGTGGCCTGAGAGGTAGGCATATCCATCTTTTTGTAACCTTTCTTTGTCCGTAAAACGGGAATACGCTTGTCGCCACCATGGCCGCGTTTTCCCTGGTTAATCCGCTTTGGCGAGTCGGTCTGGACCAACCGAACCCGTCGTTCGCTTCCGCACGGCAACGACCACCCGGTCCTCCCGCGCTTGGAAAACAGAGGCATATTGTATCAAATCCGACTGCCCAAATCAATGAGGGATTTCGATTTTTATCAAATTGAGCGAATGGCGCACCGAACCGCCCTTCATTCGAACATTCCGGCATTACAACATTCGAGCATTCAAACATAGCAGTTTGGCAGTTAGCCGGTTTGACAATTGGGCGCGTTCTCCGAACGCGCCGCAGAGTTGAGTCAAAGGGCAACCATAGAACATCGCCCAGCCATACGGCAAGGCGTCGTCCAAAAATCTTTTTTCGCCTTTTACCTTTCCGAGTGAAGCAGTATCGGTTCATCCGAATGGGCTGGTCTCGTTTTCCAATAGGTCGGCCTATGAGACCCGTAACGGCAAGACCGTCTGCATCAACGACGAAATTCCATTCGACATCCCCGATTCGTGGGCGTGGGCGAGATTGGGGAGTGTCGGAACCATGGTACGAGGAAGTGGTATCAAGCGCAAAGAGACGATTGCAAAAGGGAAACCTTGCATAAGATATGGTGAAATATACACCTCCTATAATTACAAATTCGCATCCTGCAAATCATTTGTTCCAAAGGAACTTTTTGACAAATGTAGTAAAGTCAGGTCAGGCGATATTGTTCTTACATTAACCGGCGAAACAGAGTTTGAAATTGCCAAGGCATTAGCTTATTGCGGAAATGAAGAAATTGCGGCTGGCAGTGATTTGGTTATTTGGGCCAATCATCAGTGTGACTCGCTCTACCTCGCTTATGTGATGTATTCTTCTTACATGATCCAAGCAAAGGCATTGAGTGCAACAATTGGGCCAATAGTTCACACGTCGATAGATCGTTTAAGTAGACTTCTCATACCGCTTCCACCCCTCGCGGAGCAGAAACGGATTGTGGCGAAGATTGAAGGAGTGCGCAAGCTGATGCAATCGTTTACCATATGAGATAATTGCAAAAACTGTAACCTCGAGCGTGCTCGTCTGATGTTTTACAATCGCCTTATGTGACTACGCAATCAACGATCTCGCGCTGCCCGGTACGTACAAGCTGAATGTTGTGTTCATAAAAGTGTGCAGCATATGTTATCTTGTGTTCATAAAAGTGTGAATGAAGGCTATTTATAAGTTCATAAAAGTGTTTCAACCTTTTGCCGAACACCCACATTTATGATATAATACCCTACATGAAACAGAAAAAACCACAGATATATCTAGAGAGAAGTTTCGATTCCGTTCTTCTCGCTTGGAAAAGGCGAGAGAATCGTTTGCCCCTCATTATTGACGGTGCGCGTCAGATTGGCAAAACTGAATGTGTGCGGCATTTTGCCGAAGGACGATACGCATCTTTCATCGAGATCAACTTTGTTGAGGAGGCCCGCTTCAAGGCGATTGTCCGTGATGGTTATTCCGTCGAAAGCATTGTACGCAATCTCTCGCAAATTGAACCGCGATTCAAATTCATTCCAGACGAGACGCTCATATTCTTCGATGAACTTCAAGAGTTCCCTGAAATTGCCACAGCCTTGAAATTCTTCGCGCAAGATGGCCGGTACGATGTCATTTGCAGCGGTTCGTTGCTGGGAATCAATGTCAAAAGGATAAAAAGCCTGAGTGTCGGTTATCAAGAGACCGAAACGATGCGATCATTGGACTTTAGAGAGTTCCTCATGGCGCGAGGGTATTCCTCCAATCAGTTGGAGGACGTCTACGCACAGTTATTGGAGGCACGTCCGTTGAATGACGGCATTCTTGCGGCTTATGATCGTCTTTTCATGGACTACTGCGCTCTGGGTGGCATGCCGGAGGTGGTGGAGAGCTATTTCGTTCGGGGAACATTTGAGGAGATTCCATTCTTGCAAAGAAGGTTGCTTTCCGATTATGCGTCGGACATCCGTAAATACGCGGAGGGACTGGATCCTGTGCGTATTCAAGCCGTCTTTGATTCGATTGCTCCGCAATTGGCACGTGAGAACAAGAAGTTTCAACTTTCCGCAGTTGTGCATGGTGCGCGTCGGAAGGACTACTGGGGATGCGTTGATTGGCTGAAACAGGCTGGCGTCATTAATCTTTGTCACCGCCTGGATTTTCCGGAGTTACCTGTCAAGGCACATTGGCAACCGGACTGCTTCAAGATCTACATGGCTGACACAGGGTTGCTCATTGCGATGCTCGATGAAGAATCTCAAGACGATGTGCGGGCTCGCCGTAATCTTGGCACATGGAAAGGCGGTTTGTTCGAGAATGTCGTAGGGGAAGCACTCGTTAAGGCTGGTGCAGAACTCTCCTATTTCAAGCGTGAGAATGCGACACTTGAAATGGACTTCTTCTTACGGGGGGGCGATTGCCTTGTGCCCGTGGAAGTCAAAAGCGAGAACGCGCGAGGACGGTCACTTCGTCTCTTGTTGGACGGCGAACATTATCATGATGTCAAATGGGGTATCAAACTTGTCCATGGGAATGTCGGCCTTGAAAATAACGTGTTGACTCTTCCGCAATGGTCGGCCTTCTTTTTGCCACGACTCGTGAAGGAAATATCCCAAAAGTACTTCACCAAGTGACAACTCTGTCAACGATCTCACGCTGTTCGGTACTGGTACGGCGAAGATAGATACGCGTTGTCTCGATGCTTTCATGGCCCATCAGGTCGGCCAGAAGTGAGATGTCATTGAACTGTTCCAGGAAGTTCTTGGCGAAGCGGTGGCGAAATGAATGCGGATAAACGACTGCAGGATTCAGCTTGTATTTGATTGCCAGCTTCTTCAACTGCGCGGCAATCCCGCGTGCAGTGATTCTTTCGCCGCGTCGGTTGATGAAGATGAAGCCGCTCGTCTGGTTTTTCTCCGCTAGCCAACTCAACGCCTCCTTCTGAAGTTTCAGGGGGATGTAGATGCGGCGAATCTTACCTCCCTTGGAATAGATGTCGATGTAGCCCGCATTGATATGTTCCACCTTGATTTGGATGAGTTCGCCGATTCGCGCCCCCGTCGCGGCGAGGAACCGGATGACGAAGTACCAGTACCGCTCTACCTTGTTGTTGAGTTTCCGCTTGAAATAGGTGTAATCCGCATCACTGATCACGTTTTCCAGAAAGGGTTTCTGCTGAATCTTGACCATGCTCATTTTCAGCTCCGGCTTGTGGATGCAGACAGCGTAGGCGTTCATGGACAGCAAACGGATGTTCACCGTCTTGGGTTGGAAGTTCTCAATGAGATAGGTCTTGTACTGTCGGAGATTCCGGGCCGTGAAATCCCCCTGTAGTTTCTTGAACTGTTCCAGCGCGTAAAGATACGATGTAATCGTATTTACCGACTTGTTGGTTTTCCGCAGGAATGCCGCGAACTTGTCTTTGTCTATCATAGTAGTTTCCTTTCTGTCCTACTATGATAGGGAAACGCCCTGTCATGTTCGTGCGATCAATTCGACCAGTGTCCTGATTTCCTCGATTTTTGCAACGATACATTTCTGCTCGGCGAGTGGTGGGATGGGGAATAAGTGCTTTCCGAGCATCTTCAGTCCCGACTCGCGGCATTTTAACGCCATAGTCTTTACTGGCCGTGTATGCGAGGAAAAGGCAGACAGAACGCAATGATGTCATTGCGTCTTCATCTGAAAACAGCTGCTGTCGTTTAAAGAAAAACATCCCAATTCAGACATAATGCGCCTTGCGGAGGGGACCGCAAGGCGCATTTTGAATCTTCGCTCTTTCAGTCTTCTAGCGTCAAATGCCGGGACGAACTTGTTTTCCAAACAGGAAATCTGAATTCATTCCAAACACTTGAAAAGATCGTCGCTTGAAGCCTGAAGATTGAAAATTGAAGATTGAAGACTGAAGATTACTTCATCCGGCCCGTGTAGGCCTTCTCGGCCGCCGTGTCGATCTTCGCGCTGAAGAACTTCTCGGCCGCCTGGTTGCGCGGACCATCCCACGGACGCGGGCCACCCGTCAGCTGCACCGCCCACAGCTTGAGCTGCTTCTTGTGCCAGTTGACCATGCAGTTCGTGCCCCAGGCGCCGCCATGGCCGAACCACTGGTTCTCGTCGTCCACTTCCGGCGCCGAGAGTCCAAGCGAGTAGCCGCCCATGCCCCTCGGACGCGTCGACTTCGCGAGGATGTTCTTGACCGTCTCCTCCTTGAGGATGCGCGCCCCGTTCTCGCCGACGCCGAGATTCATCAGCATCGTGTAGAACTTGAGCTGGTCGGCGGCCGTCGTCCAGAGGCCCGCGCCGGCGGACGAGAACACACGGTCGTCACCGAACGGACGCTGCATCGACGCGTCGCAGCTGCGCCAGAACGCCGGCTGGCCCCTACGGCAGCCGTAGAGTTCCATGTGCGTCGCGAGCTGCGCTTCCGTCGGCCAGAAGGTGCTGGACTTCATCCCGAGCGGGTTGAACACGCGCTCCTGCAGGAACTGTTCCCAGCGCTTGCCCGTCACACGTTCGACGATCGCCGCACCGATGTCGATGCCGACGTTCGAATACTGCACGCGCGTGCCGGGTTCGAACAGGAGCGGCTGCGCGGCGGCCGTCAGCGCGACGCTCTGCAGCGGCATGCGGCGGCTCCAGCCGCCCATCGCCTGGAAGTTCGGCAGTTCAAAGGGGAAACCGCCCGTGTGGTTCATCACATTGCGCACGGTGAGCACGTTCTTCGCCTTGACGAGCATACGCGCGGCGGCGCCCTTCTGCGTCACGTCCACCCAGAGGTTGCCGAACTCGGGGATGAACTTCGCCACCGGATCGTCGAGCGAGATCTTGCCCTCTTCCACGAGGATGGCGATCGTCACGCCGCAGAAGCCCTTCGTCTGCGAGCACTGCATATAGGCGGAATCGACCGTGACAGGACGCTTCTTGGCCACGTCCGCATAGCCCACGCACGCCACTTCCTTCGCGCCCGGACGGGTGAAGATGTTCACCGCACCCGGCAGCTGGCCGTTGTTCACGAACGGCATCAGCGCATCACGCGCAAACGTAGTTTCCGCCGCAGCGGAGAAAACGCACCCGGCGAACGCAAGGCCCGCCACCAACAGAGAGATGTTCAATTTTTTCATGATGAGAAGATTATACCACAATCCCGCCTTCCGCGTACACGAAAAAACAGTCCCCAGGCAATCGGCGTTCCTAAGGCCGAAGGGCCCGCAACGACGCTTTCGCCTGCTGCGGCGTCGGAAACTCTTCGAATGTGGTCCCGGCACGTGCCGTCACACCGTCGAAGAAGACGAACGTGTAGTAACGGCCCCGAATACAGCACGCCTCCTCGCCTTCTATCAAGAAATAGAACCTGTCGGTCAAACGCCAGCCCTGCCAGGTGAGATGCGCCCATTCGCCGGCTTTCACCGGGCGGCCGTTCCGGTCAAGCAGGCAAATCCTCTCCCAGAAATCCTTGTCGCCCGGCTCACGGAAAAGCCGCCCGACAAGTGTCTCCAGCAGCTCGACGGGACAACGCCCGTAATGACAGTCCAGCCGCGCAATGGCCATTTGCGCCTCTTCCTCAAACACCTCCGACGTATACCACTCACACGTGGCCGATTCACCCGCCGCATTCGTGACCGACTCGCCCGAAGCGTCAACCCACCACGCACCCACACACGGCGGCATGGCCAGCTTTTCCACCTTCCAGATGGAATCGACCGAAACGGACCGCGCCGCCTGCTTTTTCGCTCTCGTTCCGACGGGTCGAGGAACTTTGGTCCCCGTCTCCGTACGCGTGGAAGCCACCTTCACCGGGGCGACATGGGAGGAAACCGTTTTCGCCGCCTTCTTCGCATGCGTGTCAGCCAATCCAAGTACCGACACCAGCGCCACAACTGTCGCAACGATCATTTTGTTCATAGACTTCACTCCCCCTTTTTCAGCTTCCGCACGACTTCAGCAAACGCCGGAAGCGCCGTACCCTCGACCGTGTGATTCCCCTTCGGCTTCTGGAAACCGACTGCGACCACATATTTCGGCTTTTCGGCCGGCAGCAAACCGACAACCGCCACGTTGTAATTGGTCGGCGAATAGATTCCTCCCTCCGGAAGCGCCGTTTCCGTAACCGCGCCCGCCACACGCATCCCGCCAAGATCCACTCCGGCCTTCGCGACGGTCGCCTTGAACGCCTCTTCCATCAGGCCCCTCATCTTCTGCGCCGTTTCGACGGAAAGGACCCGGTTGGTACTGATCCGGGGCTGGAACTGGAAGACCTCCTTGCCGTCAGCATCTGTCGTACGGCCGACCAGGTGCGGCAGCACCTCCACGCCGTCATTGGCAAAAACCGCATAGGCATTGACCATCTTAATGCCCGTCACCGACGTAGAGTATCCCATGCCCAGGCGTGAGATCGACACGGGGTCGTACCGTTCGCGACGGAGCGAAAGGCCGACCTCCTCGCCGTAGAGCGTTCTGCCGCCGACCTTGCGTGCAAATCCAAAGCGCGGCAGGTCGCGCACGAAACGATCCACCCCGAGCATCACGCCGACCTTGCCGGCCGCAATGTTCGACCGCCGGACCAGCGATTCGGCAACCGTCAGTTCGCCTGTACAGGAATCATGGAAGTTCGTCTGCGCATATTCCCAGATGCCGTTGCCGTGGTCGATCTTCGTCTCGGACGTAATGAGCCCGGCATCCATCGCCATCGCATAGGTGATCGGCTTCATCAGCCCGCCTGGTTCAAGCTGCATCTGCACGGCATTGTTCCGGTACGAACAGTAGACGCTCTTGTCCCGCTTGAGCGGATTGTAGATCGGCGTCGACGCCATTGCCTCAATCTCCCCCGTCGGAACTTTCAGGACAATCCCCCATCCCGATTCAGCGCCGTTCACCGCGGCGGCCGCAGCCAACGACTCCGCCAAAGCGACCTGCACATGCGGGACAATGGTCGTTTCCACGGTGCCGCCGTTGGTCGGACGCCCATGGGCAATCTTCTCGGCGAGTGTCATGTGCCGATCATAACTGCCGTTCTTTCCGCGCAGAGTCGAATCGTACAGATACTCTAGCCCTGCAAATCCCCTCGTAATCTCCTGGATCGGATACTCGATGCACCCGACGACATGGACTGCGTTGCTGCCAAGCGGATAATCGCGACACTGCTTCGGTTCGAGAATCAATCCGTACCGTTGACTCATCCGCAGCGACTTGCAGGCGTCGACGATCTTCGGCGTCGCGTCGTCCAGGAGCTTGATGTACCGCGAGTCGGTCCGGGCATACTGATTGGACACGAACGCCTCCGGCAGTCCCAGACAATCGGCAACGACCCGATAACACTCCTGTGTCGACTGCCCGGCCTCCACGCGAAGCATCCGGGGATCGAGCCTGACCTGGAAACCCTTGCGGGTACGAGCCAGCAGAGATCCGTCGGCGGCGAGGATTTCGCCTCTTTTCGCCTTGATACCGAACTCGCCGAGGTCGCTAGTGTTCGGCGGCGGCTCGCTAAAGTGGAACCGGTACTGTGCGATCCTGCAGATGCCACACGCATACAGGGCGAAGACGACGCACCAAAACGCGCCGACAGCCATTCCGAACTTCCGCGAACCAGACGCCTCGTCCTCCTCGCGCGAGAGCGAAAAGACGATGCCAAGGCCGATCCAGAACACCAGCACCCCCGTTCCGCCGTAGCCGACGAGCGTCAACGAGAACCCGCAGACCGGCAACAGACCGACACATTGGAAAAGACTGTAGAACGCCGGGAACAACAGGCCCACGCCCCAAAAGAGCAGGAACATTCGCCGAGAGGAATCCCCGACACGCTTCCAGACCGAAGTCAGCAGCATTCCCAACGCGCAGAAGAGCGCGCAGACGGCCAGCGGAAACCACCGTCCGAAGAGAATCGCCGAAGCCGACGCCATCGCGTCATTCGTCCGGCACGGCAGATAGTGAAGACTCAAGCCCGAACCGCCAAACCACTGCGACGCATGAAAGGCCGCCTTCATCTGGTAGGAAGCGTAGACGCTGGGGGACGATTCGGCCATCGAAAGCCACGCCACGAACCGCGCGAGGCGGTTGGTATTGCACAGAAGCAGACCGCAGAAAACGCATCCCAGCAAACCAAACGACAGGAAGACCATCCACGGCTTCACCCGCTTCTTCGCGCACAGCCACGCCGCAAACAATGCCAGAACGAGCACGAGAAGCGTCCGAACATTGACCTTGAAGACCCCCAGGTCCACCCACCGGTAGGAGCCATGGATCGGGTGCCCGAAAGCGACGCCCCAAACCGCCAGCGCGATCCACCCCAGCATCAGCCAGGGCGCGGACTTCTGCCACCAGTTCCAACGCATCAGCGACGCGCCCGCGAAGAGGACAATCCCCAGCGCATTCCATAGAACCTGCCGCTGGAACAGCACATGCTGCCCAGGGCCATGCACCCACTCCATCGGACAATTCCAGCAGAACCAGCACCCCATCGCCGCGAGTACAATGGAAACCGCCAACAGACCAATTCGCGTCATCAGTTTATTTTTCATTTTTACTCCTCACATTTGAGGGAGACACGAATCCCCCATCCATTATGCGCAGTACCATACGAAAATCTTACAAAGAAATCCTCTGTAAATCCATCCCCACGGCCAGCCCTCTCTTTTACCTTCGTCAAATTTCCGATTAACCTCATTTAGTTTGGCGCAAACGGCTGCGCCGAACACCGCGTTCAAGAACCCTCCGTCTGTCTACCACATGCGGGAAACCGCCGATTTGCCAATGGATGTCATTTTACGAATCAATTCATTTTGTCCATTTTGCATATACAGCATGATGCGGGGCACGGATTCCGGCCGCACCGGCACCCGCTCACTTTTTTAGTTTACGCCCTTCACCTTGCCTATGGGCCTCAATTCAGCGGAGGAGGACTACGATGCCGCAGTTGGCGTAGATGCCGTCTTCCTTTGCGAAGACGCGGTAGTTCGCTCCGCGTGGCGCTTTGAATCTCAGTGTCGTATAGTTGACCGGCGTCTGGGTCCAGGTGGCGACCTTCTGCAAAGACCCGACCTTGCGCGCACCGAGATCGACCGTCACCACCGCACCGTCTGCGAAGGTGACCGTGCCATTGCCGGTCGCACTGCCGCCGGTGATCGTGCGCGTCGTGGACCACACGTCATCCAAATACGAAAGGTCAAGCGTCGAACCGTTCTGCAGCACGCAACCGTAGAACCCGCCATGATGCGGCGTGAAACGTCCGAAGACGCGCATCACCCCCGTACCTTGGCAGAAGGCCGCCGAATAGATGGCCTCATAGTCGTGTACATCGAAAGAAGCCCCGACCGAGAGCGCCGCGCCCATGCGGATGTCGGCCGTGGCGGCGTTGACGGGACTGATGATCTTGAACCAGCCGCCGGCGGTCACATCGACCACGCCGTTCTGGATCGTGACCGGATTTGTCGAACCGTTCTCGCCGAAATTCAGACAGGCCCCCGACGTACCGATCGCGACTGTCAGCGTCTTGCCGCCAAGGTCCAGCACATGGCTGCTCCAGAACTGCAGATCGGCGGGCGCCTCCAAACGCGAATCCGCCGTGAGCGTGGTTTTGCCGAATCGGCACATGTTGGAACTCTTCCCCGAAGAGAGGAACCGGCCGCCGTCCAGCACGAACAGATAGGGCGTGAAGTGATACGACGAACCGATGTCGAACGTCGCCCCTGCCCGCACCCATATCTTGCTATCCGCCCACAGGAGTCCCGTCGGCGCATCCGTACCGATCGTCGTCGCCTTGACGGTACCGGCGACGATGTCGGTGCCTTCACTGTAGGTCTGATTCCTCCGTTCGGGAATGAGCGTGCCCGAGCCCTCCTTGACCAACTTGAGGTTGCCGAGGAGCGCGATCTTACTATTGGTGAAGGTGGCACCTTCCGGGACCTCAAAAGTCAATGTGCCCGCCATCGTCGTCGAATTCGTCACGGTGACGGTCGTGGGCGAAGCGCCATTGGCACAGGCCAGCGCGAGCGCGTGGCCCTGAAGGTCGACGACCGTGCCGTCGACGAGCCGCGTGAGCGAATCGAGTCCGCGCCAGTCGCAGTCCGCCCCCAGCGCAATCGGCCCCGTGATGCGCAGCTCGCGGCATGTCGGCATCGTATCCACGGGCACATTGAGCGTCGTCTCGCCCGAAAGGAAGATGGTGGTCGCATCCGTCGGAATCGCCACGACCGCTTCGCCGAGCACATTGGTACAGGCCCAGTTCGCCGTATCGGTCGGATCCGCCCGGTTACCCGCGCCCACCCACACTGCGGTGATCGGCACCGACGCATCCGGCACGAAGAGAATCTGACGCCCGTCGTCGCTCAACGTCACCGTGCCAGCCGTCACGGAGACGCAGTCCGTCAGCGCGACACCTTCCGGCAACACCACACCACCAGCCGCCGTGAAGAGCGGAACCAGCGCCACCAGATGGTCGGTGCCGGTGTCGAACCGCAGCTTCGCGCCCGCCTCCAGCGCGAGCACGCCGCCGATGGAGTTGCTCTTGGGCAGTTTGACCAAACCGCCGGTGAGCGTCAACGACCCGAGGAAGACCTCGTTGGTCAAGCCTGTGGTAAACACGACCGGATCCTCGCCCGAACCGCCGAGCGCCAGCGTCATTCCTTCCGCGCTAGTGAGCTGCGGCGTCCAGTCCCCTGCAGGGACCATGATCCGCGGCGAACCGCTGCCGACCCGCAGCGTGCCGTTGCCCGCGAGCGACGCGAACGTCAGAGTGTACGCCGGATCGTCCGACGTCAACATCAGCGTGCCGTCGATCGTCACCGGCGCCGCCACGGTGGCGGAACGCACGAGATGGATCGTCGCCTCGCCGTCCGCCGGCACCGTGATCGGCAGCCACGGGAAATTGGCCGTCCATCCGGCCGGTGGCTCGAACACGCCGCCCTTGAACGTGTACGACGCGTAAGTGCCCTTGTAGACGTTGTTCTGATGTCGTGGCTGGAGCGAACTCGGCGCGAAGACGCCGCCTGTCTGCACGATCTTGCACCCGCTCGGGTAATACGAAGCCCACGGCGTCAAGGCAGTTTCCAGACGGCCCGCATTGATGTCGATGTCAAGCTCCTGGTTGTTCCATGCCGAGAAATACAGATATCCTCCGCCCGTCAGCATGCCTCCGTCGACGACAATGTGCTGGCGGAAGGTCTCGCCCCTGCACGACGGCGCATTGACCTGGCCGTCCACAGTCAGCACGGCACCCTCGGGAATGACGATCGGACCCGACATCCCCGAGGTCGAGCCCTCGCCCTTTGCGACCGAATGACCCGAGAGGATCAACCTGTTTCCGCTCGTCCAGTTGCAGCCCGTGAAATTCACGTCGCCGGCCATCTCGACCTCGGCGCAGCCAGCCACCGAAGCCGGGAACACCCCGGCGAAACTGCCGTCGTCCATCACCTTCAAACGCCCCGCGCCGACAAAACTGCAGACCTGACTGAAGTCGCCGACGGATGCCAACGTGAGCGTCGTCTCCTCTGGAATCGTCACCGTTGCGCCGCCGACCGTCGCAACGCCGTTCAACCCGCGCCAGTCGCAGTCTTGCGCGAGCGACGCCGCGCCCATGAACGACACCCGCCGACAGACGAACCCAGCCTCGGCGGGTACATTGAGCGTTGTCTCGCCCGACACCTGCACCGTGGTGTCGGCCGTGGGGACCGCACCCGCGATCACCGCGCCGTCCGCACCGCGGCAGGTCCAGTTGCGCGGATCGGCGGGATTCGTTTGATCGCCTCCGCCGGACCACACTGCCGTCGCCACCACGCCTTCCGCGAACGGCGTGTAGAGGATCTGCTTGCCATCCTGCGAGAGCGAGACTCGTCCCGTATCGTAACTGACAAACGACTCGATCGGAACACCCTGCGGCAGCACCACGCCGCCACTGGTCGTGAGGAGCGTCGTCGGTGCTGTCGGCGAAATCCCCGGCACGGACAGCGCCGAGCCCTTCTGGAGGACGAGCGTACCGCCCACCGAAACACCAACCGGCAGCGTCAGCGTCACATCCTTGTCGACCTTGAGTTCGCCGATACCGGACATCGTCTTGTAGTCGTCGAGGAGGTATGCCAGATTCAGATTGACGCGGCCGTCGCCGAAGCCGCTCTCAAAAGCCAGCGAGTCCACCTGGGGCGGCCGGTCGAAGGTCAGCGTGGCGCTGCCCACACACACCGTGACGCGCGGTACGCCGAACTTGCCGACGCCCAACAGCTTCGTCCACTTGATGTCGCCCTTGAGGGTGATGAACGGCGTGCAGAAAAGGTTGTAGGGCGCATAGCCTTTGAAATTCCAGGTCGTCCCGGCCGCCATCGACTGCTGGCCCTGCACGAAGTCGCCGGTGTCCGTGAAATAGCGTTGATTCCAGCCAAGGTTCCAGGCCATGCGCAGGGAATTGCCGACGACGTTGTTCTCGTTCTGCGTGAACTGGGCCAAAACGTTCTGGTCGCCGCCCCACGTGGCGAAATCAAGTTTCAACGAGGTGGCGTTGCCCGCATCGTCGGCGGTGACGATACGCTCGAACGAATGCAACGGCGTCGAATAGGATATCCACGTGCCGAGGCCGCGAACGGTACACAGACCATCACGCACGTCATTGAGCGACGCGATGGAAAAGAGATTGCCCGACGCGGTGGGCATATAGTTCGGGGCGTGGTAGACCGGTGTATCCTGCCACAGCTCGACCGACGACACATAGACGAGTTCGTCCTCGCCAGTGTCATCGGCAAAGAGCAGGAGTCCATCGCCCGTAAACGCCCCGCGGGGATCGTTCGTATTCAACGACGACGTGTTGCGGACGCCGTTGAGATACGAAGCGACGCCGTTGTTGCCGAAGCAGACTGTCAGCGTGTGCCAGAGCGAAACCCCCGCCGTACGAGATGGCGTATTGCCGGCGGAAAAGCCGTTTTCGGCACCATCCGCACCCGTGTAGTTCTTGCCCGGCGCGTTGTTGTGGTCGATCCAGAGACGGTTGCCGGCGTCAAGGCCGAAGAAATACTGCCCTTTGTTGTTGAGCGCCGGCTGGAGGATGGCGCGGGGCTTGCCGCCGGAAGCCGCCGGATGGAAGAAGCGTACACGCACCGTCCAATGCTTGTTCTTGATGACACCGCCCGGGAACGGCACCTTCAGATGGGTACCCTTCGGCAGTGCGATCGCGTAGTCGCCGGCGGAAAGGCCGGGCGCGACAGATCCGTCGACGAGGTAGGCCGGACCGATGATGCCGGCGAGTGCCGCGGTCGAAGCGCCGCTGCCGTTGCAAATCCCGATGCTGGCACTGGAGGTACCGGCCGACGGCTTGAGCGCGTCCACGATGTTCGCGGGATTGTAATTGTCGAAATCCCAGCGGGAAATCAACGTCGGCGCCGCCTCGACCGAGACCGCACAAACCAAAGACAGCAGAGCAAGCAGTTTTCTCATTTTCTCAACCTCAGTTCTGAAATCCACGATCATGGACAGTATACCACTTTCCCCTGCTCGACACAACGAACTTCTCATATGATCCGTAATCGGTCAGGGGGACTGGGCATGAACGCTGATCGATTCCCTCGGCTAGGCGATGGTCTTGCCGCCGGGAAGCGCACGCACGGTCCGCACGAAACCCCACACGACCATGTAGGCCACCAGGGAGGTCAGCGGCAGCTGGATCGCCACGGGCAGGTGGAGCGGCTTGATGCAGCCGTGGTAGACGGCGCCGATGAACGCATAGTGGCAGCAGTAGATGCCGAAGCCGCAGATGTTGATGTTCGCCAGGGCGCGGGCGATCGGCGCCGGTACGCGCTCGAACTTCTTGCCCACGAGGAACACGGCCGCACTCATCGCCGCCACGTTGGGCGAGAGGAACTGCCAGTAGAGTTCGATGAGATCGGCGTACTTGTCGTAGTTGCCGCCGCTCACCGCCATCGCATGGCGATAGCCGAAGAACGTGACCAGGAAGCCGGCAACGAAAAGCGGCACCGCAATCGCCAGGGTTCGCATCCACGAAAGCGCGCGCATCTTGCCGAGAACCGAACCCAGAACCGCGTAGCCGAGGAAGCCGGCGAACGAGTAGAACAGACCGAAGTCGTTCCAGGCGCATTCGCCGAGCACCCAGCCGTGCAGAGCGTGACGCAGATAGGGCAGCGAAAGCGACGCCGTCCAAAGTCCGAGGAACGCCGTCTTCTCGCGCGCCGTCGCCTTCTCGAACCAGGCGGAGAAAATCGGCAGCACGAGATAGAGTCCGATGAGCATGTAGACGTACCAGAGGTGCGTCGTCATCATGCAGAAGCTCAGCGGCACAAGCTTGAGGTAGCCCCAGGCCGTTGCGGCATTGCAGGCCGCCGCATCGGTGAACGGGAAGAAGTTCTTGAGCGTCTGCAGATCCCCGCCGCACACGCCGACGAAAAGCGGGAAGAGACAGTAGATGACGCTCCAGAAGACAAACGGACCCAACACGCGCCCGATGCGCTTCTTGGCGAAGGCGCCCCAGTCCAGTCGCGTCGGCAACAGCAGATAGCCCGTCATCATCGCGAAGACCGGCACGCAGAACCGCGCGAGCGAACCCCAGATCTGTCCCATAAGCGCGTAAAACGAATCGCCCTCGGGCGTATTCATATTGAATGTGTCGCCCGCATGGCTCACCACAACAAAGAACATCGCCACAAAACGAACGACATCCAGCCAGACTTCATGTTTCTTCTCGGTCATACGACTTCTCTTCTCCTCTTCACACGAAGTATACCATTTCTAACGACCGTCTGGCAACTGAAGTTCTGGAAAGGAATGGGAATTCGGTGCGAAGGAGGAGGTTTCACTTTGCGTCTTCGGGTATGCGTATGCGGAAGAAACGGCAGGGATCTGCGACGGGGACTGTGAAAACGCCGTTCGTCATCAGACCTGGCGCGAGAACCGTCCACGGGGCCTGCGTCAGGTCTGTCGTCGTTTCGACCATTTCAGCCAGCGACGGCGCCGTCAACTCGGCATGGTCCAGCGCGACCTTGAAACGTACGGACTGATCCACCGCCGCGAAATCACAGATCTCGATGCGATTCGACGGACCCAGAAGCGTCGAAACCCCGAGCCGATACGACGCACCCACCAGCCTGCTGTCGGCAAGGGCCCGCCCGGTGAAATGGTCGCGATTCGTTATGAACCAATCTGCCAACCCCTGCTCGGAAATGCCGCCCGCAACGAGCGCATCGACTTTCTGCGCCAGCCGATTCGCCGTCTCTTCGGGAACAGCCTCGCAAAACCACCGGCGCGTCACACCTTCCGTCGTCGTCGTGCGATAGATTGTCGACTCGCTTCCTGCGGACACTTCAAGGAGATGGTTCGGGTCGAACACGGACGCCACACCGAGCCGGCCGGCGGGAATCGTCGCCGTCGACGACCAGAGCGGCGTCAACACGCCTGTCGCACCGGCGGCCAGCGCGGACGCGAAATCGGCATATTCGACGCCGTTCGCATCGGCAATCAGATTTGGGTCCATGCGTACGCCATCTACCCGTGCTACATCGAGCGAACCGACGAACTCGACCGACTGCACGGGCTGTCCGTCGGCCACGCTCGCGTACGTTCCGAGATCCATCCAAACGCCGCCTTGCGGACGAACCCGATAGGCAACGCGGCCCTGCGTTCGATCGACAAGGATGTTCACGTCGTATTCACACGTTTCGTCTGCCTGAACATGCTCCGTCACCACCCATCGGCCTGCCGCCCACACGGCGAAACGCGGCACCTCGTTCGTCGCGGACACCAGCGTCAGCCCCGCACAGCCCGACATCGGATAGGCGGCCAACTCGTCCAATGTCACTCCAGAATACGCCTTGATGCGCAAGGACAGATTCGCCCGGTCCACGCCTCCCGTCGCCGTAAAGGACATCGCCGCCTGCGCATCGTCAATCTCGTGCTTGAGGGAAATCCATCCCTCCGCCGTCTGCGCGCCGCTGGCATCAACCCGCCATCCTGCATTCGGGAAGGTTGCAGCACTCTCGTCGATCCACGGAATCGTCCGCGCCGACACCCCTAGCGCGTCGGCCGTTGCAACGGATCCAATGTCCTCCATCTCCACCTGTACAGTCGCAAGATACGGCATCCCCGGCGTGAGACCCGAAAAATGCGCCATGAAATCATGCACGTCCCGGTCCCCCGCGATCGTGAACGTCTGGACGGAGGTCGTTCCGTCCGTCCACGACGACAGACGCACAACCACCTGCGCCGACGAAGAAAGCGTTCCGTACTGTTTGACCTGCACCCGTACGGGAACGAGAACCGACGCGAAATCGGGCCCGACCGTCATCGAACCCGCGATCTCGGCAGTTGCTTCAGGCGTAAAGCTCTCAAGGACCACGCCGATGTCGCATTGTGCGGCATTGCCGATTTCAGACGCCGGACGGTTGTTATAGAACCCCCACGGCAAACCATTGCTGTCCACTAGAACGTCAACTGAAACACACGCCTTCACCGTCGCGCTTCTCCCGCCGACGAACCGACCATCCCCGTTCGCAAGGAGCTTCTCCGCTGAAAGCCGATAGGTGCCCGCCGGCACGAACACGGCATAGATTCCCCGTTCATCCGTGACGGCAGTCGCCACCGTCGTGTTCGGCGCGCTGCTCTTCGCCGCCGCCACCGTTGCGCCGGCAACGGGATACCCGTTCTCATCCAGTACCCGACCGCTGGCAATGCAGGGATGTCCGGTTCGCGTCGGGAAGATGTTGTAGGTCGCGCCCTCAAAGGATGAATAGTCCCTCATGTCGTTCGGCGGCGCGTACCAGGCCGTGGAGGAAGCACTGCTCCAGCCGAAGTTCAGGTGGTAGTAGAGAGTTCCGCCATTGTAGCCGTAGCCATCGCCGACGATGACATGGTTGGACAGTTCGAGCATCACCGGCAGACGTGCATCGAAATTGGACATCAACAGTCGCTGAAAATCGTCCCCGACCCCCGTGTATTGACCACCTTGATGCACAATGGCATTGGCATAGCCGAGTCGTTCCAGAACCGGCTTGGCATCGAAACCATAGGCGCCGCTGCCGCCGCTGCCGTATGACGTCCCCAGAAGAATCCCGAGGTCGCTCGTCAGCTTGCCGATCATCTTCCGCTGATTTTCATATTGGGTCGCCGCATTGCCGGACGGCGTCGGCGGCATCTGGCTCCAGTCATAGCAGCCGCCCTGCGTTGTGAGACTCGTCGTGACACCATCGATTTCACAATAGGGACTCGTCACGCGCGGGAAGGACTTCGTCGCCGCCGGATACTCGAAATACCGCACGATCTGCGCCAACGCCGTCGCCACGCAGCCGCAGGCCCAGTGGTTGGGCGTCGAATAGTTGAAGCAGTATTTTCCACTGACATCCTTTTGGCTCCACCGCGTTTGGACAAACGGCGCCACCCGCACATCGCTGATTGATGTGAGGCTGTATTTCAAGGTCGGTCCACCCGACAGCAGATCGGCCCATTCGGACGCATTCGCCGCCGCGGCAGAATCGTCCGCCACCGCCATCAACTGCGGACGCGACGCACGGCGCTCCCGTTCGTCGAATTCAGCTCGCAGCAGCGCCCACACGGGATTTTCAGGATCTTCGTCGAAATCGGCATCCGCCGAAAAGAACATCACCGGACGGATCGTCGTCTCGGCCGCCGCCAAAGCCACGCCACCGCCCACGAACTGCACCACGTGAAAGGCCAGCCCCTCGCGCCGAATGCACCGCACACGTTCGACCGTCATTCCCATCGTCACACCCAAAGTCCCTCGACGCACCCGCCAGGCCGCGAGCGCCTTCGCCGCCATCGCCTCATCCACCGGCGCCGCCAGCGAACTCGCCGCAATCAGCGTCACCACAAGTCCCCCGACAATCCGAAGCAGAGAAAAGTGAAGTACGGTTTTCATTTCGTGCGGTTCTTTCTTTTGCAAGGACGGTCCCTTAGTGCACGATCAGCAGGAAGCCACTGCGGTAGTAGACGCCGTGTGCGTCGGCGAAGAGGCGTCGATGGCGGTGGGAATCGACGAAGGTAAGCGTGGACAGGTTTGCGGGCTTCGTCGCGGGCGTCCACGCGATCAGCTGTTCGCCCTGTTCAGGCAGGCGGTCGCCCAGCTCGACCGTCACGCGCGCGCCGTCCGCAAAGGTGACGACGTTCAACGCCCCCGTGAAGGCGCTCGTCGTGGACCAGGCACCCGTCTTCGCGGCGAGATTGAGCGTCGCACCATCCTGCAGCGTGCATCCGTAGAAGAAATCGGTGGTGGGCGTAAACATGCCGTACACCTTCAGCGGCGCCGTTCCCGAACTGTAGTTGGACGTGAATTTCGCCTCGTAGTCGCGCACGCTCAGTTCGGCCTCCAGCGCCAACGCCGAGCCGATTTTCAGATCGACCGTGCGTGCGTCGAGCGCCGTCTGATTGGTCACCCAGCCGCCTTGTACGACATCCAGAACGCCATTTGAAATCACGGACGATTCGAGTTTCAGATACTTGCCGCTCGCAATCGAAACTGTGAGGGTCTGTCCCCCCAGATCGATCACCGCGCCTTTGACATTGAGATCGCCGCTCGCCACAACCTGCAGCGTCGAGGGCGCTGTCAACTGCATCTGCGGATTGAACAACGTACTTCGGCCGGCGACAGTGCCGCCGTCAAGAACCATCGTCGTGTATCCCCACCCCGCGTAAGCGCGCAAGTCGAGCATCGTCCCGGCGTGGAGCGTGAGAACGGTCGCCGCCGGTTGCGTCCTCGAGGCGCCGCCGAATGTCCAATGGGCCGGTTCGCCCATGGCCCAGATCGATCCGGCACGAACGTCGACGCCGCCGGTGAACGTCTGGTGGGTCTTCGCGAACGACAGCACCCCCGCGCCCTCCTTGACCACGGTGAGCGCTCCGGTCAACGCCACGTGGGCGAGCGACACCTCGCCCCCCGCCGGGATGTCGAAGAGCAGCGTGCCGCCGGCAACGCCGCTCGTCACCTCGGCCACCGCCGGGACCGGTTCGTCGCACACTCTCAACGTGTGGCCATTCAGGTCGATCGTCGTCGGCGGCATTGTCAGCACGTCGGACGTGAGACCGGTCCAATCCGCATCGGCCGCAAGTGCGAAGGAGGTTCCGAGGAAACGGACCTCGGCGAGGGGAATTGCCTTGTCGGCCGGGAAGGTGAAGGTAGCGGCATCCGACGGCACCGAAACCGTGGTGGCGACGCCGGGAAGCGCGCCGGGCTTTATCGTACCGGCGGCATCACGGCAAATCCAGTTGCCGGGCGTACGCGGATCGCCATCGCCTGCGGTACCCGTCCAAGTCGCCGCAGTGATCGCCAAAGAAGCCGGTTCCGCCAGCAGCAATCGTCGACCGATGCGCGCAAGTGTCCAACCTGTCGGCACCGACGGCGTCAGCGCCGTGAAGAACGTGTCATTCGTGAGGCCGTCCACCAGGGCGTAGACGCATCCCGGAACGGGATCCCCGTCGATGGTGAGAGACTTCGGCGCCTGCGTGATCGGCGTTGTCGCCGTGATCATCGCCTCCGACCAGGGAGTCGTCACGGCAAACGCGTCGTTCGCCACCCGAAAGCGGAAATCGGCCCGGGCCATGTTGCTCCCTGTGACGGAGGACGTTCGAAGCCGGCCACCGCCCATCGTGAACGTCGCCGAGGAACAGTTACGGAAGTTCACGACCGCCGAACACGTGCCGCCCAGCAGTTCCACCGTTCCCCCGTCGATCAGGAAACCGCGTTCGTTCAAGGTCATCGTCCCGCTCTGCTGACAATAGGTCGAGTACTCGCCCCGCAACGCCAGCGCACCAGCGGAAATCGATCCGCCATTCAGTTCCAGCGCGCTGGGATTCACATTGCGGATTTCAATGTAGTTGTTGCCTGATTTGTCCGTGTTGACCACGAGGGAACCATTGGGCTGGACATGCCAGGTTTCGCTCGTCGTTCCCGGGGAAATCGTGCACACGCCCGTGTAGGTCTGCACCGTCGTCACTTCACGCGACGCGGCGAAACCGCTCCCGGCAAGCAGAA
>JAKSOY010000005.1 GCA_024405255.1 Kiritimatiellia bacterium | reverse complement strand
TCGCCAAGGCCGTTGCTCAGTGCGCGAATTTCAATTATACAAATGCTGCGCCTGCTCTGCGGCGATTGGCGATGAATTCAACCTATCACGAACGATATCGGAAGGCAGCGATTCGAGTCGCCGTTCGTCTAGGTGGCGTCTGTAGAGAAACGACTGATTTTGTAGAGGGGGTCATAACAAATTCGGTTGCGTTTTCACGTCCTGAACGTGGCATGGCCGCAGGACTATACATACGGGAATTACAAGCGGCCTGTGTGACTAATAATGAAGCAATCGCCTGTAAAGAGCGGGCTGTCAGCATGTTCTATCGAAATCGGATGAGGAGTGTTGCTGCCATCTACACGATAGATCAATTCCTGACGAAGAATCTGCCAGGTTATTCTATGAGTTCAAATCGTCTAGCAACAGCTTTGTATGTGTTGTCAGCCCCTGAAGCGGATGGTGAAGATCGAATGGACTTTACTGCCGTCACCAACCAACTCCTTTCGGCTGGGCAACCGCTTCAGCAGCTGAATCTGGAAGGAGCCGAACAATGATCGTGTCTCCAATCATGTTTGCCGCCGCTCTGGCGACGCTTTCGCCCACGAATGCGCCGAGTTCGTTCGGTACGGAGACTGAACGGACTTTCGAATGTAAAGTGTAAAAGGGAGAATGTAAAATGTTGGCCCCCCCGTAACGGCATTATACGTTTTCCATTTTCCATTCTTCATTTGAATGGCGACGGAGTGTTGACGGATTCCGAGTCTCGTTTTTCCTTCGCCCTCGACTGCGGTTCGCTTATCGTACGTGATGCTGACGGGAAGAGTCTGTCCTCTCAAACGACGGACGCGCATCATCTTGTACTTCGCCTGAAGCCGGCAAATGCCCAACGCCCCGATGCTTGGAAACTAGAGTCGGTTGAAGCATTGGGTACGTGTTCTATTCTTGCGGAAGGTCAGTTTGCCGATAATGACATACCTTTGATGGGATGGTCTTCGGCCCGGGTTCGTGTCAGCGGCCCAGATGCCACGTCGGCGCACGTAGTCGCAAGACGTTCGCGGCATGCTTTTGCGATCACCGTTCGATGAGTCATTCACGACACAAGTTCCGCTGTTATGTACGGGACCTCCTTTTTTTGGTATAATAGGGGCGTTGAAAGCTACGAGAACCGTGTGGACGGGTCCGAATACAAGGAAAGCAGAATAGTCATGGCCAAGAAAGTCGATCATGCCGCGCGCAAACTGGAAATCGCCGAGAAGGCGATGCGGCTCTTTTCGCAAGTCGGATACGACAACGTGTCGCTGATCATGATTGCGGCGGCGAGCGGCGTTTCGCGTACGGCTCTCTACCAGTATTTCTGCTCGAAGCGCGAAGTGATGGATGCGTCGATTCGGACCGTGCTCGATGAAATCGACAAGAACTGCACCCAGATCATCTCGAGCCGCCAGCGCACACTCGAAAAACTCGAAGGGGTGTGCCATGCGGTGGTCGATGTCATGTTCCGCAAACGCGCGTTCGTGATTTCCGTCTTTGACTTCGTACTGGGCATGGTGCGTTCGGGCGCCAACATGAGCGACGGCATCTACGAGTTCACATCCGGGACGCGCAATGCGCTCCGCCGCCTGATCGAACACGCGATCGCACGCGGCGAGTTGCCGTCCGTCCTCGTGGCCGACCGCATGACCGACGCCATCTACGCCGAGTTCGAATCGTGCGCCATGCGCATCGTCCTGGGCACCGAGAAAACCGCCGAAGCCGCCAAAGTCCGCTTCTCGGATCTCATCCACGCGCTGGCGTATTGGAAATAAGGGTTGTGTTTTCTGAACGAGTCCCGTTGTCGACGGATTTATTATGACAGAATCACAGAAAATGTCAGTTTGACAATTCGTCAGAAAAAGTCTATAATGCTATCATGTTTTTCAACAGACAGTTTTTCATTTTAGCACTGGTCCTGCTTGCCGTTCTCTCGGCGAGGGCCAGTGGATTCGGCCTTTATGAAGCGTCGACCAAGTCGCACGCCCTCAATGGCGCGGCGCTTGGACGTGCGGTCGATGCGTCGGCGAACTTCATCAATCCGGCCACGTTGACGGATTTCACGAATGTCGTCGTGACGACGGGTTTCGTGACGCAGCACCCGCGTGCGCGGATGAAGGTCGACGGACACAAGTCCACGACCATGGATCCAGGTGCGTTTCTGCTGCCGAATTTCCATATGGCCGTGCCGTTGCCGTGGGAGTTCGCGTTCGGTCTCGGGTTGATGCCGGAGTACGGACTGGGGTCCGAGTACACGAAAAGCTGGGCGCTCGCGCCCAACTCCCACGACACGACGGTTCAGAGTCTGACGCTGAATCCCAACCTCGCCTGTCGCTTGACGGACAAGTGGTCGGTCGGCGGCGGCCTGCGTTTTCTGTTCTTCGACTTCGAGCAGCATTCCTATCCCATGAAGGGCGTGCGGCAGCGGCTCAAGGGCGACAACGACATGGAAGACTTCGGTTGGCAGGTCGGTACATCGTATGATCTGCTTGAGAATTTCGCCGTAGGTCTCGTCTACAAGTCCGAGACCGAGGTCAATGTCGTCGGCACCTCGCGGATGACGATGCCCTACGTCACGAACGGACGGGCCGCCACGGAACTCGACCTGCCGCAGTCGCTGACGGCGGGCTTCAACTGGGATGTCGTCGAGAACTGGCATTTGGGGACGTCCGTCGCCTGGACCGACTGGTCGTCTGTCGGCACGCTGGACTTCCATCTCAACACGGTCCACAAGCCGATCAAGCTCGAATGGGAAGATACCTATCGCGTCGTCGTTGCGCCGTCCTGGGATTTTGCCAAGAACTGGACATGGATGTGGTCGTACGGCTTCGAAACGGATTGCTGCGGCCACCAGGATTCGACGATGCTGCCGCCGTCGGACCGTCACATGCTCGCGACGGGTCTTGCGTGGCATGCGACCGCCAATCTCGAATTGGCGTTGAGCTATGGTCTGATCTTGATGAACGGCCATGCGAGCCGGTGTACGGTCAATGACGTCGGCCACCACTACACGGCCCATGCCGCCTTAAGCCACGCAGCCGGTTTTTCCGTCTCCTACGCCTTCTAGGTACACGTGCAATTCGGTAATTTATTACATCCCATTCGTTCCGGATTTATGGTATAATGTCTTCATTCTGAAAACACCCTAGAAGGAGCTGAAGAGATGAATTTCCCTATTGCAACATTCCTTGAAGTGATCGGCGTTTTGCTGCTCATTGTGCTGTTTGTCGCGAGCTATGTCAAGGCTCCGCCGGATGTCGCGTACATCATTTCCGGCCTGCGCAAGCGTACGGTCATCGGACGCGCCTCGTTCCGCATTCCGTTCTTAGAGCGGCTGGACAAGGTGAGTCTGCGGCTCATCCCCATCGACGTGAAGACGTCCGATCCCGTGCCCACGGCGGACTACATCAACATCAACGTCGATTCGGTGGTCAACATCAAGGTCTCTGCCGACCCGGAGAAGCTCAAACTGGCCGCGCAGAACTTCCTCAACCGCAATTCCGACTACATCGCCGCCGTCGCACGCGAAGTGCTGGAAGGCAACATGCGTGAAATCGTCGGCCAGATGCATCTCGAGGAGATGGTCAACGACCGTCAGAAGTTCGCCGACATGGTGAAGACGAACGCGGCGCCCGATCTGGCCGCGATGGGCCTTGAGATCGTTTCGTTCAACGTGCAGAATTTCGTCGACAACGACAAGGTCATCGAGAACCTCGGTATCGACAACATCGTGAAGATCTCGAAGGCTGCGGCCATTTCCCGCGCGAACGCCGAACGCGACATCGCCGTGGCGAAGGCGGCCGCCGCGAAGGAGGCCAACGACGCGCAGGTCAATGCCGAAACCGAAATCGCCAAGCGCCAGAACGACCTGGCCATCAAGCGCGCCGAACTGAAGCGCGAGAGCGACACGCAGGCGGCCATCGCCGAAGCGGCGAAGTCCATTCAGGCCGAAGAGCAGCGCAAAATCCGCGAAGTCAAGTTCGGCGACGCGAACATCGCCCGCCAGGAAAAGGAAATCGAACTCAAGGACCGTCAGGTCGCCATCCGCGAGCGCGAACTCGAGGCCGAGGTCAAGAAGACTGCCGAAGCCAACAAGTACGCGACGGTGCAGGAGTCCGATGCGCGCCTCTATGCGACGCAGCGTTCGGCCGACGCCGATCTCGTGACGCGCCAGAAGGAAGCCGAGGCCAAGCAGTTCGAGGCCGAGCGCGCGGCCGACGCCCTCAAGGCGCAGGCGGCGGCGAAGCAGTTCGAGGCCGAACGCGACGCCGAGGCGCGCAAGGCGCTGGCCGAGGCCGAGAAGGTGAAGGGCGAGAACGAAGCCGCGGTCATCCGTGCGAAGGGCGAAGCCGAGGCCGAAGCCATTCGCATGAAGGCGCTCGCCGAGGCGGAGGGCCTTGAGCGCAAGGCGGACGCCATGGCGAAGTACGGCGATGCGGCGAAGATGGACCTGCAGCTGCAGGTCGCCAAGGCGTTCGTCGAGCAGCTGCCGGCGATTTCCCGCGGCGTGGCCGAAGCCTACTCGAAGGTCGGCAGCATCACGATGTACGGCGACCAGTCCGCGAAGATCGCGGGCAATGTGATCGACACGACCGCGCAGCTTTCGGACAGCCTGTCGAAGGGACTCGGCATCGATCTCAAGAGCCTGCTCGTGGGAGCCTTCGGCGCCAAGGCCGTTTCGGCGGCAACGAAGTCCGAACCGCCCGCGCCCAACGCCTGATCGTACGAATCCTGTCAACTTACCAATTGCGCCAATCCCCGAAATTTGGTAGAATAATTTTTGACAGGATAGAAGGAGTAGAGATAAATGTTGACATATGATTATACGGGTGTCGTCGAACTCGTCGGCGAGACGAAGGCTTTTGGCGCGAATGGTTTCACGAAGCGCGATCTCGTGGTGGGCAATGACGTCGATTCGATGAACAAGTACCCGAATCCGATTCTTTTCACATTCAAGAAGGATCGTTGCTCGCTGTGCGACAGCGTGAAGAAGGGCGATCGCGTGAAGGTGCAGTTCACGATCGACGGCCGCCGCTGGGACGGTCCGAACGGCACGCGCTATTTCACCGATCTCACGGGTTGGCGGATTGACGTGCTCAATGCGGACGGTTCCTCCACGGAGCCGGTTCCGCAGCCGGCGCAAGCGCCTGCCGCAGCGGCGGCGCCTGCGGAACCTGCGGGCGATCCTGAAGATCTGCCGTTCTAAAGCCCTTGAAGACCTGGAGCGAGATTCTCACGCTCGGCGGGGAGTACCTCGCGTCGAAGGGTGTGCCGGATGCGTCGGTGGCGGTGGAGCTGCTGATGGCGCGTCTCCTGAAGTGCGGTCGAGGTTTCCTCGCGCCGCACTTGATGCAAACGCCCGACGAACGCTACCTTGAGGCCATGCGGCGCGGTATGGCGCGTTTGGTGAAGGGCGAGCCGATCCAGTATGTGCTTGGCGAATGGGATTTCCGCACGTTGACGCTTGGATGCGACAAGCGTGCACTGATTCCGCGGCCGGAAACGGAAGAGCTGGTGACGCGCGTGCTGAAGTTCCTGCGCAGTTTCGACGACGGGGTCGTGCCGCGCGTGGTCGACGTGGGAACGGGCACGGGGTGCATCATCCTTTCGCTGGCGCAGGAGTTCGCGGGGGCGGCGTCGTTTCTGGGACTCGACATTTCGCCGGAGGCGATTGCGCTCGCGAAGGAGAATGCGGTGCGGTGCGGCCTTGCGGACCGTGTGAAGTTCGCGGTGACGGATGGGTTGGACGACTTCGACGAACCGGCATCCCTGGATGTGATCGTGTCGAATCCGCCGTACATTCCGACCGCCGTCTGCGAGACGCTTGATCCGCGTATTCGCGACTTCGAGCCGCGCAACGCGCTGGATGGCGGACGCGAGGGTCTCGACTTCTACGAACGCCTTGTGGGCGATGCGCTCAATCTGCTCAAGCCAGGCGGGGGCGTGTTCTTCGAGATCGGCGACGAGCAGGGACCCGCCCTGCAGAAGCTGTTCTTCGAGGCCGGTTTCAATGACATCCGCATTGAAAAGGACTATGCGGGGCATGATCGGTATGCGTACGCCGTGATGAGTTGAAAGGTCGAAAAGTTAAAATGTTGAAAAGCTGGAGGATGAGAAAATGACACCGACAATCGAACGCTATGGCAGCGGCCACATCAATGAAACGTATTTGGTGACGTGTCCGGAAGGACCGCGCTACATCTTGCAGAAGATCAACACGTCGATCTTTCCGGATGCGGATGCGCTGATGGAGAACATTGCGCGCGTGACGGAGCATATCCGCGCGAAGTATCCGAACGATCCGCGCTGCACGCTGACGGTGCTCGACTATTCGAATCCGTGGCGCCAGTACGCGTTCATCGAAGGGGCGCGCACCTACGATCTGATCGAGAAGCCCGAACAGGCCTTCAAGGTCGCGCAGGCGTTTGCGAAGTTCCAGAACGATCTCGCGGACCTGCCGGAACCGCGTCTGCACGACATCATTCCGCATTTCCACGACACGCGTGCGCGGCTCGCGCAGCTCGATGCCGCGGCGAAGGCCGATGTGAAGGGCCGTCTCAAAGACGTGGCGGCGGAAATGGCGTTCGTCGATGCGCATCGCGCCGAGGCGGGACGCATCCTCGACCTGATGGCCGCCGGCAAGATTCCCGAGCGCATCACCCACAACGACACGAAGATCAACAATGTGATGCTCGACGATGTGACGGGCGAGGGCGTGGCGGTGATCGACCTCGATACGACGATGCCGGGTTGCGCGCTCTACGACTTCGGCGACATGGTGCGTACGTCAACGGCGGCCGCAGCGGAAGACGAACGCGACCTGTCGAAGGTCTTCTCGCGCAAGGAGTATTTCGAACAGCTCGTGAAGGGCTACCTTTCGGAGGCGAAGTTCCTCAATGAATACGAGCTTGCGAACCTCGCGTTCTCGGGGCGGCTCATCACGTTTACGATCGGCATCCGCTTCCTTACGGACTATCTTGCCGGCGACGTCTACTTCCATACGACATGCGAAGACCATAACCTCGTGCGCTGCCGTACGCAGTTCAAGATGGTGCAGTCGATGGAAGAGCAGGCGGACGAATACGAAGCCATCGTGCGCGCCGCGGCGGGGAAGTAAGGCCGAATCGAGTTCCTCGAGAAGGGAGGCGTTGACATGTTGCCGATTCTGGAGAGTCTGTTTGCGATGTGTGGTGAGCTCGGTGCGAGCGACATCCACATTACGACGAATCAGCCGCCGCGCTTTCGCGTGCGCGGGCGCCTCTCGCCGCGTCCGGACCTGATGGTCTTCAATGGCGAACAGGTCGACGAGATTGCGATGGAACTCGGACTCGCGACGTTGCCGCTCGGCTGTCCTGACGGTACGGAGCGCGTGCGCCGCACCTTGATGCAGGATGGTTCGGTCGACGGCGCCATCTCGGCGCCGGACGGTTCGCGCTACCGTTTCAACCTCTTCCGCGAGGCGAGCGCGACGGCGATTGCGTTGCGCCGTCTCGACAACTCGTTCCGCTCGATGAGCGAACTCGGCCTGCCGCGTTCCGTGGCGGAGTTCTGCAAGCAGAAAGACGGCCTCGTCATCGTGTCGGGTCCGACCGGCAGCGGCAAGTCGACGACGCTCGCCACCTTGCTGAACGGCATCAACCGCACGCACGAAGGCTACATCATCACGATCGAGGATCCTGTCGAATTCATTCATAAGAGCGAACGCTGCCTCGTGAGCCAGCGCCAGGTGGGACGTGACGCGAAAAGCTTCAACGACGCCCTGGTGGAGGCGATGCGACAGGATCCGGACGTGATCCTCGTGGGCGAAATCCGCGACCTTGAGACGATTCGCACGGCCATTCGCGCGGCCGAAACGGGCCATCTCGTGTTCACCACGCTGCATGCGACGGACTGTGCGGGCGTGGTCGAGCGCATCGTCTCGGTGTATCCCGCCGAAGAGCAGAATACGATCCGCCACCAGCTCGCGCTCTGCCTGCGCGGCGTCATCGCGCAGCGCCTGGTGCCGTCCGCCGACGGGGAGCGCCGGTGGGTGGTGCCGGAAGTGCTTGTGAACACGAGCGGCGTGGCGAATCTGATCGCCACGGGCCGTACGGCCCAGATTTCGGGTATGATCGAAACGGGCAGTGCCTTGGGCATGCGCTCAATCGAAGAGTCGTTGGCCGATCTGCTGCGGGGTGGTTGCATTACGGAACAGACGGCGTTCTCGTTGACGCGCAATCAGGAAACGCTCAAGCGTCGTCTCTTTGGCGAGGCGGCCGCAATCTAACGAATGCACGCGCGTTTTCACGTGAAGTACGTGCTCGCACCGCTGGCGGGATTTACGTCGGCGCCGTTCCGCCTTGTCTGTCGACAGCGCGGGGCGGATCTCGTCTATACGGAGATGGTGAGCGCCGCCGGCATCGCCCACGGTTCGTCGCCCACGCGCCAGCTGATGGAAGTGATGCCGGGGGAAGGCCCGGTCGGGTGCCAGCTGTTCGGATCCAATCCGGACGAATTGGCGGTGACGGCGGCTGAAGCCGACAAGTTGAACCGTTTTGTGGAAATCAACTTGAATGCGGGATGTCCGATGCCGAAGATCGTGCATGAAGGTGCCGGCGCGGCGCTCATTCCCGATCCGCAGAAGATTCACGACTGCCTGGTGGCGATCAAGCGCGAAACGCATTTGCCCGTGACGCTTAAAACGCGGCCGGGACCGCGGCCGGACGATGTCAAGCTCTTCGAGCTGCTCGATGCGGCCGAGACGGCTGGTTGTGCGGGGTTCACGTTGCACGGACGCTTCACGTCGCAGATGCACGGCGGACCCGTCCACTACGACCTGCTGGCGGAACTCGTCCAGCGTGCGCACGTCCCGATCACGGGCAATGGCGGCGTCTACAATTCCGAGACGGCCGAGCGGATGGCGGAAACGGGCGTGGCGGCGATCATGGTCGCGCGTGCCGCGCTGGCGAATCCCTGGCTGTTTTCGGATTTGCGCAATCCGGAGAGCGCCGAGGTGCTGGAAGCGCCTGTACGCCGGCGTGTCCTGCAGAATGCGGCCTTCAAGGACCATCTTGCGAATCTCTACGCGTTTCGCGAACAGCTCGTCCGTAACTTCCCAGACGACCACATCCCGGGCGTCGACGGGTTCATCTCCGTCATTTTGCACACGCACCTGTTTCGCTATTTCAATGGACGCCCCGGATCGGCCGAACTGCGCCGTCGCCTCACGACGATTCGTACGGTGGCCGAGGTGGTTGATGCCGTTTCGCCTTTCTTTGAGGAAACGGCAGTTGGACAAACGGATTTTCCGTCTATATAATTGAACGATTTTCATATTACCACTTGGCGCGGAAATGTGGTATAATATACGATTGCTAGGTGGACTAGGCGAGAAAAAATGAAGAGGAACAAACAATGATGAATGCAGGAAAAATTCTGATGCTGGCGTTCTGCGCTGTGCTGTCTGTTGGCGCGGCGGAGCAGGACAAGGGCCTTCTGAACTCGGCATTTCTCGAGCTTGACAAGGACGACAAGGTCAATCTTGTACGTTCGATGAACCAGACCTTCACGAAGGAGGAGAAGGACAAGGACGAGACGGCTGAAGCCAAGGCCAAGCGGATCAAGACGGTGTATGCCCTCAACCGTGATGCTGTGCGCGCGGCGAAGGATGCCGACAAGAAGCTTGTGATCGCGGAAGTGTTCGCGACGGCGCCGATGGAGGCATTGCCGATGATTACGGACGGCTTCGCGAAGGAAGTCTTTACGCGCAAGATGTTGAATCTCAGCGAGAAGGATGATTCGTTCGTTGAATTCGCATCGGCGACGCTGTTGCGCGTGAACAGCCGTCTGCGCCAGATTTCGACGGCGCGTTTCCCGGGTGCGCGTAGTGCGTTCGCGGTGATTTCGTTTCTGAAGGCGAGCGGTGGCAAGCCGGAGGATCTGCGCGACCAGCTGATGTTCTACGTGCTCACGGGTTCGGAGGTGTTGGCGCGTACGAAGTGGGTGCCGGCGGCGATGGGCGACGACGGCAAGCCGCCGTCCTACCAGCCGATCTTTGAGGCGGGTTTTGTGGGCGAAGAGCCGCCGCATCAGAATCTGTATCTGGTGAAGTCGCCGGAACTCGGCAATCTGCTTGTTGGTAGTGAACTGCGCGTGGAGGATGCGCGTGACGTGTCGGGTCCGAAGCCGGTCGAAATCGATCGTGGTACGGTCCCGCGTGGGGCGGTTGACAATCCGAATTCGCCGTGGTATCGTCCTCGCCGTGGCGACCCGCCGCCAGAAGACGAGCCGGACGGCTACTTTGGGCACTCGCTTTAATCGGCTATGCTGAACGCGCTTTCCCTGTTGCTGATTTCCGTCCCCGTCCTGGCTTTTACCTGGGCCTACGGCGGGACGCGGGCGGCGACTCTAGCGGAAGTCATGCCTTGGGCGAGTTTTGCCTGCCTGATCGGTATCTTCTTGTTCCCGCAACGGCGTGACAAAGAGGCATGGGATTCTTCGATCAAGCGCGTTCTGAAGGGATTTGTGAAAGACCCCTGCCTTTGGGTGGTTGTGGTCTTTCTTCTTTATCTGGTGATCCCGTTGTTCAATGTCGCCCTGTGCCCCACCTGTGACTGGCAGAGGATCAATGCGGGCGAGAATCCGTTCCCTCCGTTTCGTTTTCTGCCGTTCTGCGTGAATCCGAAGGAGCATGCCGGCCTTCTCTGGTGGTTTGGACCGCTGTTCCTTGTCGCGTTGGGGGTTCGGCATGGGCTGGTGAAGAGCGGTAAGCGGGCTTTCTTCGAGGGGCTCGTCTGGAATGGGGCTGCGCTGTCCTTCTTTGGTTTCATCCAGTTGGTGTTCGGAGCCAAGTTCCCCTATTGGGGCGAGGTGGCGCGGCCGATCCATTTCTTTTCGGTGTTTGGTTATCCGAATGACGCGGGATCGTTCTTTGCCTTTACCTATGTGTTGTCACTTGGACTCTGGTGCCAGACGATGGCGCGTGTCGAAGAACGTGATCTGTCGGAGGGTGTTTCACATCCTTACATCCGTGCGCACTATCCGGTTCTGCTGGTGGCGCTCAATTTCTGCGCAGTGCTGGCGTCGTTGTGCCGCGCGGCGATGTCGCTTTCCGTGCTGATGACGTTCGTTTTCGTCGTCTATTCGGTGATGCGCGCCTTTTCGGGTGAAGGCTGGCGTCGCGGGTTGCGGTTCCGCCATTCGGTGACGGCCTGCGTGCTGTTGTTCGTGCTGGCGGGGGCCGTGTTCGTGTACGCGCCGCCGGAGGTTGGACGCGAATTCAGTACCGTGAATGTGCTGTCGACCTCGAACCGCGTCACGGGCAAGGGGCAGTATCACACGCGTGTGGCGACAGCGATGATGCGTGACTTTCCGTTCTTCGGTGTCGGCGGTTGGGGCTACAAGCATTTCTGTCTATCCTACATGACGCCGGCTGACAAAAAGGTTCTGCAGACGGTAGGCGGTGTCAATGTGCACAATGACTATCTGCAGTACCTGGCCGAACTTGGCATGGTGGGCGCGGGGCTTTTGTTGACCTGCTTTGTGTTGTTGGCCACCCCGTGGATGCGTACGTGGCGGCATCTTACGCAGAAGGCGTTGGCAATGGCGCGAGCCAGTATGGGGGCCTCGACATTGACGATTTTTGTCGTAGAGCCGCCGGTGCTTTGGACTTTTCTGGCGATTGCCGTGGTCGCGATTCACGCGTTTGGGGACTGTCCCCTGCGTGCGCCGGCCATTCTTGTGTCATTGGCCACGGTCATGCCGGCGGTGTGTGGATTCCTGCCGCATGATCCCAAGAAGCACAAGGGCGGCGATCATTCGGCAGGAGTAGGCACCATCAAATCGGGGCGGCGCGTTTAATCCTGCTTTTTCAGGTCCGACAGGCATTCGCCGTAGAGACTCAGCATCAGACGGATGCCGGCGTTGCAGGCATCAGGGTCGTTTTGCTTGGCGGCGGCATTCAGCAGCAGGGCGACATCGTTCAGCGCCGGGGCGCCGATCGACTGGGCGAAACCGTAGACCTTGTGGGTCACATTGCGAATCACCTGGCAGTCCGGCGGTGTGCCGAGGCCCTTGAGCGTGTCGATGCATTCCGTGAACGTCTCCATGAATGTGGTCAGGAATGCGGGAAGTTCCTCGTCGGAAAGTCCAAGCGAGCCCTTGAGGTGATGGCGGATGCCGGCGACCAGTCCATGCGCGAGCGGCGTGGCGGTTTCGGACGCGGGTGTTGAACTTCCCGTGACCGGACCTTGCGCGGCCACTCCGCGGAGTCGTTGGAAGCGTGAGATGTTGAATCTCAGCTTGTATTGGAGCATCCGGTTGTCAAAGGGCTTCTCGATGATGTCGATGGCGCCGGACTCATAGCACTTGATGTGTCCTTCGGCATCTGAAATGGCGGTCAGTGCCACCACGGGCACTTTGTCGAGAAGACCGCGATCCTGCATGAATGCCATGACCTTGAAGCCATCCATGACCGGCATCAACATGTCGAGCAATACGCAGGCATAGCGGTCGGGATTCGCCTCGAGGTGCTTGACCGCATCAAGACCGTCCGTCGCCTCCTCTACTTCGAAGTCACGGTGGAGCAACATGCGGACGATACGACGGTCGATTGCCGCATCATCGGCGACCAGAATGCATTCTTTCTTAGCCATTTTGGATTCTCTCCCAAAGGTGATTAAAGGATTGGTGTGGTAGGTGCGCTCATTAGGAACTGTTCAAGCGTGATGACATCCATATCGGACGGTAGACGATATGGCAGCTTCGAACGAGTGATGATCGTCTTCGGAATATCGCGCGGGATTCGCTTCAACGGCGAAAGAATCGGCGTAGGAATACGATCGCCGACAAGCTTAGGCGCATACTGCCAGCAATGCGGACGTTTTCCGTTCAACGTCACGAAGTCGAAGTCGGTCCCGTCGTAGCGACCACAGTGGACCGCACCGCCGCGCGCGCAAAGCTCAAGATAGATGAGGTTGCGGATGGCATTTGCCTCGATGCCCGGGAATTTGCCGTAACGGGTCCGGCCGAGGGCAAGATCCGAAAGGTAGAAGCAATAGCCGCTCTTCGCAAGTTCGCCCAGAAAGATGTCGTACTTCATCACGCGGCGTACGAGCATCGACTCGTCCAACGCCTGCAAGTACGACTCGACGGTATTCGGCGCCGCTTCGCGTCCTTCGATCGTGGCGTCGGCCCCGAGCTTACGCAGCGATTCAACCTCGCCAAGATGAACATAGATTCGTTCCAGGAGACGTTCGACGAGACGAGAATCGGCCATGCAGCTACGCGAAAGGATGTCCTTGACGAGAATCGTGTTCCAGAGTCCGCTCAGATAGACCTCGGTGTCGGCCAGACTGTCGCGCAGTTTAAAGGTATAGGGAAGGGCGCCGAAAAGAAGATAGCCCTCCAGCCGCCTCTCAAAGGACAAGTTCTTTCGCGCGGGAATTTCCCGAAAGGGCGTCGACGTCATCTCGACATGCACGAACTTGCCGGAAAGATACTCGCGGAAACGGTCCGAAATGGGGCGCTTGTTTGAGCAGGTGGCGACAATATCGAAATTCTTGAGAGCGAAAAGTCCGCCCAACGCCGCGTCGAACTCCTGAAGTTCGTGGATCTCATCCAGGAGAAGATGAACACGAACACCCGACGGAACATGGCTGTCGATGAAGTCCATCAGTTCCTCCGGCGTGTGGAGATGACGGATTTCAGGATGTTCAAGGTTGATCTGGAGGACTTGGTTCTTTGGCACGCCGTTCGCCAACAGATGGGCATGGTAGGAATTCAAAATAGCCGACTTGCCACACCCGCGTACGCCCGTGATCAGTTTGATCACGTCGTGTTCGCGATGGCGCTGCAACCAGGCCAGCATCTGTTCTTCTTGCGTCATGAAATCGGCGTCACCCGTCTCTGTCGTTCAACTAAAATTTATTATCCGCTATTATAGCATAAAAAGTGGAGCTTGTGAATAGGAATTTGGGGAATGAAGGTCGGGAACCGCCCCGACCTATCAATTGCATATTTCACGATAGAGCGCGATTGTCGAGGCGCACATCTTCGCGATGGAGAAGTTGTCGCGGACCGATTGGATGGCGGCCGTGCGAATGGCGTTCTTCCGTTCTTCGGGTAGGTCGAGGATGCGATCGAGCTGGACGGCAAGCGCCTTGGCATCGCCTGGCGGCACCAGCCAGCCCGTCTCGCCGTCTTTGATCGTCTCGCAGGCGCCACCGTGTGCGGTACCGACAACGAGGCGGCCCATGGCCTGGGCCTCGGGAATCGTACGGCCAAAGGCCTCCGGCTGGGCAGAGGACGCATTGACGACGATGTCGCTCATGGCATACACCTTGGGCATTTCGGACGTGTGGTCGCGGAAGACGACTTCGGTTTCATTCGGCAGGCGCGACGCAAGTTCACGCAGATGGTCCGAGTATTCGGTACGGCCCTGGTCCGAACCGACGAAGAGGATGCCGAGGCGCTTGTGCTTCATGAGGGTGAGCGCTTCGAGGAAAACCTCCTGTCCTTTCCAGCGCGTGAGGCGGCCCGGCAGGGTGATCACCGGAATGTCCGGTGTGAAGCGGTATTGCTTCGTCTTCTTTTCCTGCGCCTCGGCCGCTGTGACGGCGTCGGGACGGAAGAAGTCCGTATCGGCGCCGCGCGGGATGCAGACGAGCTTCGCGGGGTCCGCCTGATAGGTTTCGAGCACGTGCTTTTTCACGAACTCGGAGACGCAGATGGTCCGCAGCCCCTTGAGCATGATGCGGTTGTAGGGGATCTTGAGGAATCGGGGATCCGTTCCATAGACGCCGTGGAAGGTGGCGATCCAGGGAATGCCGCATTTTTTCGAGGCCCAGTGCGTGGTCCAGGCCGGTGCGCGTGAACGCACATGGAGGAGGGTGAAGCCCTCTTTCTTGGCCAGCGTGGCGAGTCCTTCCGCATTTGCATAGATCATCAGCGGATTCTTCGTCTTGAGCGGCAGGGTGAAATGTGGCACGCCAAGGTGCTTGAGCGACTCGACGAGCGGGCCACCGGCGGAGGCGACCGCATTGGGAATGCCCGCCACCTGAAGGGCGTGGGCCATTTCAATCGTTCCGCGTTCGACGCCGCCCATTTGAAGCGACGGTAGAATCTGTAGGATTTTCATTGGCATAGGTGAGAAGAGTATAGCATAAAATCAGGTTTGACGCTTGGGAAATTTAGGGGAAGCTCGGGGGAAGTTCGTTGGGGCGTCAAACCTGAGTGTTCAGTTTTCAATCTTCAATCTTCAGTTTTCAGTTTTCAGGCTTAAATCAATTTTTAGGAGGGAGCAGCAGGTTTGACGCTTGGGAAATTTAGGGGAAGCTCGGGGGAAGTTCGTTGGGGCGTCAAACCTGAGTGTTCAGTTTTCAGTTTTCAATCTTCAATCTTCAGTTTTCAGGCTAAAGGTTTCAATCTTTAATTTTTGAAGGCGATTTGGGGGATGCAGGAGAGGTCCAGCCGCGATAGCCACGTTTTTTGATGCTGGCCCCCATCATGTTCTGTATCTCGTATGATTCTCGGATAACTTCTTCAATGAAAGTATCATGGACGAGCTTGCTCGCAAATCTAAGCCAAGCGCGAGACTCCTTTAGTTCCTTGAGGGCAATTTTCATCTTGTGGATGAAATCTGCGTTGGATTCAGGCTCTGATGCCTCTGCGTAATTGGCCGCAACTGATGTTGACGAACGGAACAGTTGGTCTGCGACATTTTTCCCGGCATATCCTTGAGGGAGCTGTTCACAGATCCACATGCCCAATATCCCAAATTGAATTGTCCGCTCGTCAAGGTGCGGATGCTTTATGATATCAGGCTTGTTCATCTCTTTGTATCCGTTCTTTTATTCAGCCACTCCATCGAAAGTACCCCTCGCCGGTAGTCACACCACGAATCGACTTCCCCCCTGCACAGAGGCCCCCCACATCCCAGCTCCCAGATAGCAGAAAACAGAAATCCGAACCCTGCAATTTGAACCCTGAAACTTGAACCCTGAAACTTGAACACCGAACCCTGAACCCTGAAACTTGAACACTGAACCCTGAACACTGAAAACTGAAGATTGAAGATTGAAAACTGAAGATTGAAGATTGAAAACTGAATACTCAATGAGGGGCGCGCGCGCAGCGCGCGCCCCTCATTGTTGTTGTTTCATTTCCGGTAGCCCCACTTGTTGCGGGCGCAGATGCCTTCGAGCGTGGCGAAGAGCGCGAACTCGTCGCGCGTGACCACCTGGTTGCGGATGAGCACGTAGAAGCTCTGGATCGTGCCGACGATTTCCGTGCGGGCGGCTGCCAGCGCCTTGCCGTCGAGGGACTTGAGCTTCTGGTTGTAGGCGGCGCAGAGCTTCTGTGCGGCGGCCTTGTATTCGGGCTTCTTCGAATAGGACAGCGTTTCCAGAATGGCGTTGACGTTCTTCGCGTTGGGGACGTTCACGTCGATGAGGGCGAACAGCGCCGCCGCCGTGTGTTCACGCTGTGCCGTGACATCCGCTGCGCGCACGTAGGGACCGCCCTGCGTCGTGTTGGATGTGCGCGAAGGAAGCTCGCGGATCCAGATGTTGCGGAAGGGCACGGGATCGCCATGGTCCTGCAGCTTCCAGGGCAGCTTCTTGGCGTAGGGACGGAGCGCGCGGCGATGGGCGTGCGTGCTGAGTCCTTCGATTTCCCAGTGGTCCTGTACGAGCACGCCGTTGTGGAACACGGTCACGCTGCCCGGATAGACCAGCTTGTCGCCGTCCCAGATCGGCTGGTGGAAGACGATGTCGTACGACTGCCAGACACCAGCCGGACGGCTCGCGTTCACGAGCGGCGGATTCTCGGCGTAGCACGAACCGGCGATGCCGTCCGGATAGTTGCGCTTCACATCGGCCTTCGGATCGGGATCGTACGAGTTGAGAATCTGGATTTCGTGCATGCCCATCGGCAGCACGCCGGAGTTGCCGCCGAGCTGTCCGAACCGCGCCGCGTCGGACGGCGGACTCATCCATTCGACGTGGAATTGCGCATCGCCGAACGGACGCCGCGTGCAGGCGACGCCGCTGCGAGGCGTGCAGACGAAACAGCCGTCCTTGACGGACCATTTCGTGGGGTTTCCGTGCGCGTCGCACCAGTTGTCGTTCACGCTCTTCTGCGTACCGTCGAACAGGACGATTGCATCGCTCGGCGGCTTCCCGATGGGCGTCTCGACCTGTTTCGGATAGGGACGGTTGAAATCATGCACGGCCCAGGCGTGACGCGCGTCCGGCGTGTCGCCGTAGAGACCATAGATGCCACGTTCCTTGCCCTTGACGATCTTCGAAAGATCGACGTCGGCCGAAACACCGAAAACGGCCAGCGCGGCGACCCCCGCGACCAACGAACGGAAAAACACTTGATTCATCGACAGATTCCTTGCTTGGATGTTAAAAAACCGCTTCTATTATACAACAGGTGTCGGCCCTGCGTCAAATATGCTATAATGGCGACATGAGTGAAAAGAATGAGTACCTGAAACAACGCCTTCGTCTGTTGGTTCGGACGGGCAGTCTGGCGGTCGCGCTTCTTTGGGGCGAGGGGAATGCGGCGACCGTCTCGCTGGGTTCGCCGCGCGGGCGTATCGAAGTGGACGAGACGACGGGTGCGATCGCGGGGGTGTGGCCGGCAGGGTCGTCCTCCAGCGTGTGGGCGAGCGGGGTGGCGGGACTCTGGCAGCTGACGTTTGCGGATGGTACGCGTCTTTCGGCGGCCGACTGCGTGGCGACGGATGGCCGTCCTGTGCACGAGGGCCTGACATGGACGTATGACCATCCGCTTGCGACGGTCAAGGTGATGTTTTTCCCCGGTCCCGAGGGTGTGGATGTCTGTGGCGAAGTGTGTGCGAAAACCGAACGTACGATTACGATGGTCGATTTGCCGGCGACATTGAACTTCGCGCCGGAATCGGTCGACCGCCTTTACTTTCCCCAGAAGGGCAGCGAGGGGTTGGGGCTCGCGCTCAAGTCGTCATTCTTTCAGCCGGCCTCGCCGGCGCATCCGTTCGGCTGGCAGCGCGTGGCGGCGGCCGAAGGCTACAAACACGTTTTCGGCGGGTACGTGTCGATGCGTCCGCTCGTCGACGAACTGACGAAGGTCGAGGTGACGGCGGAAGGTCGGCGGCTTTTCCCGGCAGATGTCGTCCAATGGATCCAGCGCGCGTCACGTCGCCACATGGTGAACCGCGCGTGCCAGAAGGGACAATACGACGTGGCGCTGGTCGACTCGCCGTACGGACCCTATCTCTCGGGTTCGCACCTCGGCGGCTCGGGGACTTTGTGGCGGTTCGGGTCCGCCGAAATCGAAAACGACCGTCTCGGCTTCGTGCGCGGACTCCTGCGCGGGCTGACAGATGAAAAACGCGGCCCCCGTCGGTCGAAGCTCGCCGTCGTCTCGCTGGTCGCTTCGCCCGTGGGCGGCGGACTCTCCTGCGCACCTGTCCACAAGTACGTGGAACTCGTGCGCGAAATCGCGGCGGCCCGAGGACTCGCGTTCGAATGCCTGGAAACGCCGGAGGTCCTTGCCGCCGCTTTGCGAGCCCCCACGCACTTGGCCATCCTTTCGCCCTATGGCGAGGCCTTTCCGGTGGCGCGGTTTGCGGACTGGACGGCGCGGCTCGACGATTTGAAGTCCTGGGTGCGGCAGGGCGGCAACTGGATCGAGGTCGGAGGTGCGAGCTTTTTCTATGCGATGGTGCCGAAGACCTATCTTTCCACCGGGGCCGACTATCCGAATCTCTTCCTGGACTTCGCGCAGCTGAAAACCGTCACGGGCGCGACATGTGCGCTTTACGGGGTGCGTCCGCGTCCCGTGCATGCACCTTGGAAAAACGCCCCCGAGCATTATTTCGTCCCCGGGTCGCTCTCGTGTGGCGGCGGCGCGGCGGGCGGCGAAGTGACCCACGCCTACCGCGTGTGGCTCAAGTCCGGTGCGCGTCAGCGTCTGCCCGCCGTTCGCTTCGACTTTGCCGATTCCCTGCCGAGGGCGATTGCGGACTACGCGCGCGCGAACGATCTGCAACGTCCGCTGTCCGATAAAATGGATGCGCCGAAGCTCGCGACGCTCAAGCGGGCGCTCTTCGTGCGGGTCTGGGGCGGTACGGCACGCGCACTGACGTCGCTGGTTCCCGAGTTGCCGCAGCCCAGCACGGTCCATCTGGTCCATTATCTGAAGGGCGGATTCGACAAAGAATATCCCGACCATCTGCCCACGCATCCGCGTTTCGGAACCGATGCCGAGCATCGGGCGTTCGTCGATGCGCTCCATGCGGCCGGACATCTCTATTCGCCCTATTCCAATCCCACCTGGTGGTGCGACAATCCGCCCGGCCCGAGCTTCCGGTCCGCCGGCCGCGCGCCGCTCGCCGTGACGTCCCGCGGGGAAAATTACCACGAAGCGTGGGGTAAGAATCACGGCTGGACGATCACCTACTGGCATCCTGCCGTTCAGGCGGCCAATCGACGCACGGTGACGGCGTTCACTTCGCAGATTCCCGTCGACCTGCTCTTTCAGGACCAGTGCGGTGCGCGCGGGTCGCGTTTGGACTTCAATCCCGCTTCGCCGACGCCGATGGCCTACGTGGAAGGATTGCTCGCAATGAACGAGGAGGACCGTGTGCGCGTGCCGTTGGGAACCGAACATGGCTGGGACCGCGTGGCGGACAATCAAGTCGGTCTCTTCGGCCTTTGCGGGGGAACCGTTCCGCAGGAGCTGACGCCGACGCTGCTCAAGAACACGCTTCCGCCGGCCACCTGGGAAATGGAACCGCTCGCGGCCTGGTTGATGCATGAGAAGGCGTTGTTCTGGTTGCACGACCTCGGGGGCAACACGCGTACGCGTCGTGCGCTTGCCTGGCAGCTGGCGTTGGGGTACAATCTCATCTGCCGCATCGATGCGGCGTCGTTCGCGACATCGCCGCAGGAACGGGAACGGGCGGCAGGACTTGGCCTGCTGCAGCGGCTCGTCTGTTCGCGGATCGCCGGCGCACCGCTCTGCGCCTGGCGACACGATCGGGCGCCGTTGTTCGCGCGGACCGATTGTGCGCCGACAGAGGGACGTGACGACGGGGTGGTGGTGGCGCAATGGGGCGACGTCCACTGCCGGGTGAATCTCGGCGACATCCCGCGCGAAGTGGAAGGGGTGCGCCTGGCTCCCTACGGTTTCCACATCCAGGCGCCGGGCCTGCTCGCAACCGCGCTCGCCGAAGACGTCCACACCATCCGCATCATCGACCGTGACGGCCGCGAACACCTTTTCCGCGACGGCCTGTCCCTGCCGTAATCCATTGCGATGTGACGATTGCGCTTTCGCGTGGATGAAAAATGTGTTAGAATAGTAGAGTTAGAATTTAAAGGGAGGCATTATGAAAAAGTTGATTGGAGTTCTTTGTTCGGTTCTCGCCGGCGGACTGTTTGCCGCCGACGGTACTTGGATTGTCACGAGCGGTACGCTCAACTATACCGACACTGCGAACTGGAAGGACGGTGTCGTTGCGGGCGACGGCGGCACGATGACGGTGACGAACACCGCAGCCACGACCGTCAACCTCGACGGGACGGTCACGCTGGGCAAGATCGTCGGTGTCGTGAACAACTTCTTCTACTTCAACTCCGGCACCTGGGTGATGACGGAGCCGGCGACCATTTGCAACAATTCGCGCTATGCCGAAGGCAATACGTTGCAGTTCCAGGGTACGTCGACGATCCAGACGGCAGGCGACCTGACCCTCACCGGTGTCGCGCGTATCGTCCTCATGAATGCGAACGACATCGGCGGACGGTTCGTGGTCTCGGGTCCGGAGGCGCGTGCGCGGGCGAAGACGGAAGCCTGCTTGGGTCCGACGCCGGCGGATTATGTTGCCGACGCGGTGGTGCTCGACGGCGGTACGCTGGAGAACGCCGACGGCAACACTTGGCTCACCTTCAGCCCGAACCGCGGCATCTACGTGACTGAAAACAACGGCTACCTCGGCGCCTCCTGCAGCGGCAGTGGTGGCGTACGGGTGCAGTCGAAGATCACCGGCCCCGGCAGCTTCGGCGTGAACGGACAGAACCTCTCCGTCTACATCGCCAACCCCGGCAACGACTACCGCGGCGACACGATCATCGGTTCGACGGGTCCGGGCTTTGCATCGATTGATGCGAAGTTCCGCACCGAAGCCGACGAAGTGATCCCTCACGGCGAGGGATTCGGCGTCCTGCAGCTCGGCCCCGACTCCACCTATCTCCGCGGTGCCAACTACACCTCGCCGAACAAGACGGCCCGGAACATGGTGTCCCACAGCCGCCTGTATCTTCAGAACCATACCGAGACCGTCAACGCCGTCGAAGGCGGCGCGCGTGGACATCTCCATGGCGGTACGCTCATCCTCGGATCGAATGCCGATTCGCATTTCAACGGCGTTCTGGAGTCCGACGCGACGCTCGTCAAGCGCGGCACCGGAACCCTGTGGATGCCCGGCGGCCACACCTACGGCAAGCTCGTGCTGGAGGAGGGCACGCTTGCACTCGCGCCGCACTACCTCCACGCCAACGCCAGCCTGGAGGCGAAGGGTGGGCGTCTCGTCCTCGCCGGTCCCACGGGTGGATGGGTCGAGTCCGCTGCCGCGGCATACGGTTATCCGAATTTCCTGCAGACGTTCTACTCGGGCAATTGGACCTACAACGCCAAATGGTACATCCCCGAGACGAAGAACTACAGCTTCGCCCGTTCGCTGAAGGGCACCTGCTCGCTCACGATCGACGGCGTCGAGATTCTTTCCGGCACGGCGGCGGACAACGCGCTCACCGTGGTGCGCGACGTGCAGATGACGGAGGGATGGCATACGGTGCGCATCACTGCGAATCCCGGCAACGCCTTGTCGACGCTGCTGCCCGCCGGCCTCATGTACGATGCGGGGAACGGGGCGTTCTCGACGGACGAGGAAATCTTCCGGGCGCGCGAGTTCTCGGACGACAATGGTCCCAACGTGCGTGCGGATGGCGGCGTCTTCCGCACCGACGGCAAGATCGTCGTTTCCGGGCCGGTCACGGTTTCCAAGGACGAATTCCTCAGCAAGGCCATTTTCGGCGGCCTCGTGACCACCGATCCCGAAAATCCGCAGACGATGACCGTCGACTTGCCCGAGGGCGAGCGGCTCTACATCGGCAGCACGAGTCTCGCCGCGCCGGCGCGCGTCGAGGCGCCGATCGTCGGTGCGTACGCCTATTGCGACTACGCCTGGTTGACGGTACCGCCGGCGGCCAACGCGTCCTTCGCCGAACACGCGATGCCGGTACTTGGCTATGACGGCGCACTGAGCCAGCCGATTACCCTCACGGACCATTCGCTGCGCGTGACCGACCCTGCCACGGGTTCGGCCACGATCACGGTGGGCGCGGGCGAAATCCTGCGCTTCGACACGCTCGACCTCATTGACGGCGCCTACAACGATGCGGCGGGCAAACCCGTGCGCACATTCACCAACAACGTGGTGCTCGACGGCGGCACGCTGGTGCTGGCCGGCGCGAGCGACATCGTTCTTGCGGGTACCGTGAGTGGTACCGGCGTCATCCTGAAGGAAGGCGCGGGCGTCGCCGCGATTACGGGCGATGTCACGGTGGACGCCGATTCGCAGGTGCAGGTCACCGCCGGTACGCTGCGCCTTTCCTCCGCAGGAGCGGCGGCGGTTTCGATCACGGGCGGCCGCCTCGCCAATGTGGAAAACACCGCGCTGGACCTTTCCGCCAACACGGTGACGCTGAACGGCGGCAACTTCCAGACCGACGGCGGCGCGATCGTCCTGGGCGACGGCTTCGCCGGAAAGGGTTCCGTCTACGGTACCGGCACGCTGCGCCTCGTGGGTACCACTGCGGGTACGGCGGAAGTCGCCGCGCGCGAATCGACCACGCTCGAGCTCGCGAAGGACGGCGTGGCTTCCCTCGCCACGGTTACAGAAGTCGAATACGGCGCGACGGTGAAAATCGCCACCGATGCGGCGAACTGGTGGAGCGGCAGTCTCACGCTCAAGGGCGGCACGTTGGATCTGAACGGACACGACCTCACCGTGACCACGCTCAATTCCACCTCCCCCTTCAGCACGATCGTCAACAACGGCGCTGAGCCGGTGACGTTCACGATCGACAATGCCGCCGCGCTTTCGACGAAATGCAATTTCAGGAGCGGCACGGGCGGCCTCTCGGTCGTCAAGCGCGGCGCGGGCGCGCTCACCCTCTACGGCAAGGTCCATTGCACGGCGTTCACGGTCGAAGCGGGCACGGTCGTCTCCCAGCCGTCGACCGGCGTGAAGGGCACGGCGGTGCGGATGATCCCGTGGACGTCCCGTCCGAGCGGAAGCTACGTCAACACCGGTGTTCAGTTCGGCGAGTTCATCCTCAAGCGCGGCGGCGTGAACCTCGCCTGGCCGGCGGGAACGACGGCGTCCACGGTCAACACCTACAATCTGGGCAACAATGGCAACCAGAATGCGGCCAAGATCATTGACGGCGCGGTGAATGCAAGCAGCAAGCTCTACGACACGGTGTATGCCAATCCGATGGTCATTTCGTTCGGGGCGGAGATGGCGTTTGAAAACTACGATCTGGCAACCGGCGGCGATGCCGAGGGACGCGACCCCTACTCTTGGTCGCTTGAAGTTGGTTGTACGGAGAACGGTACGACCGTGTGGTATCCGTGTAGCAGCTTGATCGACTATGCGTGCACGACCACGCGCAACGCCTGGATGAACGGCAACTTCCCGGTTGCCGACTACTCGCCGCGCTTCACCGGCACGGCGGTCACCGTGGCTTCCGGCGCAACGCTCGAGCTGCACCATGTCGACGAACCGTTCGCCGCGTTGACGGTCGACGGCACGCTCGTGCGCGATTCCAAGTCGTCCGTCGCCGCGATGCCAACCCTCGCAGCCGGCACCAAGTTGCGCACGCAGGCCACCAGCCGCGCGAAGTACTTCCGGTTCACCATCGTCAAGACCGAGACCGGCAACACCAACATGCAGATTTCCGAGTTCCAGGTGTGGCTGGACGGCGCACGGGTTGCTTGGCCGGCCGGCACGACGGCGACGTGGAGCGGCGGTACCACCAGTAGCGCCGAAGTGCCAGCCAAGATTCTCGACGGCGCGACGAACACGAAGTGCTTCACGGGCGGTGCGCTCGGTGCCTTCACCATCACGGCACCGACACCGATTGCGTTCAACAGCTACTGCTGGTACACGGCGAACGACGACTACAACCGCGATCCGGTGAGCTGGACGCTTGAAGTGAGCGACGATGGCGAGAACTGGACCCTGCTCGACAAGGTGGACGACCGTGCATGTCCGGCGGCGCGCCAGAGTCTGGCCTACGCAAGCGAGCCTGTGGGTGCCACGCTGGATCCGCGCGTGTGGGCGCGCTACCTGAAGTTCGCGATCACCGACATCCGCGGAGGTGCCACGCAGATGCAGTTCTCCGAGTTCGAGGTGCTGACGAACGGCGTCAAGGTCGCCTGGCCGGCGAATACGCGGCTCGGCTGGAGTTTGCACCGCACCAAGAATACGAGCGATACGGAGAATCCGACGAAAGTCATCGACGGCAACACCGGAACGAAGTTCTTTACCGGGGAAAACGGCTTGGGCGAGATCATGATCTACTGTCCGAACGGCATTGCCTTCGACGCCTACCGGTGGTACACCGCCAACGACTCGGCGACTACGCGCGATCCGATCGGCTGGAAGCTGTTGGTCAGCATAGACGGCATTAATTGGCGCGAGGTGGACAACGTGCCAGAGTACGACACCACGTCGACCCGCAACGTGGTAGCCTATACTTCGCCCAAGCTGTCCGAGAATCTGGGAGTGTTGCCCGATGCGGCGGTGGCCACGCTCGACGATTCGACGCTTTCGCTGGGCGGTCCCGAGACGATCGGCGGCGTCGCGGGCGCGGGCACGCTGGAGGTGTGGGGCGAGACGACGCTCGATGTGGCGGAAGGCACCACCGAAACCTTCAACGGCACCGTGGCGGGCCGGGGTGCGCTCGTGAAGGCGGGCGCGGGTGTGCAGGTGCTGAAGGGCGCGGTGACCCTCAACGGGCCGCTCGTGGTGAAGGAAGGCGAACTGCGGCTCGACCAGGCGACATTGTCGGCGGGTCTCGTCATCGTTCTCGAAGGCGGTACGCTCACGGGTACGGCCACCTGTGAAGGCGATCTCGTCGTGCAGTCGAATGGCGGCGCCTACGGGGCTGCGATTGCGCTGACGGGTACATTGTCGCTCACGGGCGATCTGAAGCTCGCGCCGAATGCGGGATATGCGACCCGTCGCGTCTGCTTCGAATATGGCGCGACCGACGACGCGAGCAAGACGAAGTTCCTGTCCGCCCCGTGCTCGGTGGAACTGCCCGGCAAGTATATCTACAAGACGTCGATCGTCGGCAATCAGATGAAACTCAACATCTACCCGGCCTGCACGATCATCTACGTCAGATGATGCCGTCCACGGGCGAGTGGATGAAGGGTGTTCGGTGAAACGATGAGGACGACAATGGAACGATTGATTGGATTGATTGGGCTGTTGGCGGCGAGTGTGGCTTGGGGAACGACGGTGCCGCTTGATGGGACGTGGCGGCTCGACTATTTCCCTCAGCCGCTTGACGGCGCGGTGCGAACCGTGCCGTTGGCGCCTGCCGTCGGGGCGAAGACGGTGTCGGCGACGGTGCCCGGGAATTGCGAACTCGATCTGGTGAATGCGGGCATTCTGCCCCCGCTCGAAGTGGGACTGAACGTTCTGAAATTGCGTCCTTACGAAGCGTACCAGTGGCTCTATACGAAGGAATTCGTCGCCCCGGCGGTCGCGGTCAAGGCGGGCGAGAAGGCGGAACTCGTCTTCGGCGGCATTGATACGCTGGCGGATGTGTTTCTGAACGGCGAGAAGGTCGGCGAGTCCGCCAATATGCTGATCGAGCATCGGTTCGACGTGACGAGGAAACTCCGCACGGGGACGAATGTCGTTCAGGTGCTGTTGCGACCGGTAATGCTCGACACGCGATTCGCCACGGTCGGCGAAATGGGCGGTGCGTCGGAACCCGGTGCGGACGGCGAACGCTACCGCAAGGCGGCGCACATGGGAGGCTGGGACATCGCCCCGCGCGTCTATGCGCAGGGACTGTGGCGAAGCGTGTCGCTTGAGATTCAGCCGCCGGTCCGGTTGAAGGAATGCGTCTGGATGCTCAAACATCTCGATGTGAAGTCGCGGCGGGCGGACTACAAGTTCCGCTGCCGGCTTGAAGCGCCGTTCTCGGTTTTGGATCACGCGCGGCTGAGGTGCACGCTGAGCCGCAAAGGCCAGACGCATCGCGTGGCGGAGTTCCCCGTCTACACCTTCCATCCGATCGCCGACTTCACCCTCGCGAATGCCGATCTCTGGTGGCCGCGCGGTTCGGTGCCGGCGACGGCGGATGAAAAGGCGGTGGGCGAGGCTCCGGCGCTCTATGACGCCGTGGCGGAAATCGTGGCGGAGGACGGAACGGTACTCGCGCGCGACGCGCGCAAGATCGGCGTTCGGACGATCGTCCTCAAGCGGGACGACGTCTATTCGAAGGAGCGTCCGGGACAATTCCTCTTCGTGGTGAACGACGAACCCATCTACGTGCGCGGCTCGAACTGGGTGCCGCTCGACGCCTTCCACGGACGGGATCGTTCGCATCTCATCCCGACCCTTGAGATGTGGAAGGACCTCAACTGCAATATGGTCCGCGTCTGGGGTGGTGGCGTCTACGAGCCGGACGAGTTTTTCGACTGGTGCGATGCGAACGGCATCATGGTCTGGCAGGATTTCATGACGGGCTGCGGCGTCTTCCCGCAGGACGACGACTATGCGCGGGCGACGCGCGAGGAGGTGCTGTCCATTGTTCTGCGCCACCGGAACCATCCGTCGCTCGCGCTCTGGAGCGGGAACAACGAGAACGACGGCGCGTTCAGCTGGTTCGTCGGCTGGACGATACACCGCAATCCGAATCAGGACCGTTCGTCGCGCCAGACGATTCCGAATGTCCTCTTTGAATACGACCTTACACGGCCGTATCTGCCGAGTTCGCCCTACTTTTCGCCCGATGTCGTCGCAGGGAAGGCGAAGCCGAGCGAGGATCACCTCTGGGGGGCACGGGCCTATTACAAGGTGGCGTACTACACGAACAGTCCCTGTTGGTTCGCGAGCGAGATGGGCTACCATGGGTGCCCCAATCTCGAATCCTTGAAGAAGATGATGACGCCGGCGTGCGTCGCGCCTTGGAAGGAGATCACGGGGACAGACCCCCATCACGATTTCCACTGGAATGACGAATGGCAGCTGAAGGCCTGCAACGCGGGGCTTGCGCCGGGTGTGATGCGGCATGGTACGCGCAACAACCTGATGACGAACCAGACGAAGATCATGTTCGGAGGGGTCGCGCACGATGTCGAGACGTTCGTCGCGCAGAGCCAGTTCGTGCAGGCCGAGGCGATGAAGACGTTCTGCGAGATGTTCCGCAGCCGCAAGTTCACGCGTTTCAACGGACTCATCTGGTGGAATGTGCGCGACTGCTGGCCGATCATCTCCGATGCCGTCGTCGATTACTACGGCGGAAAGAAGAAGGCGTATTACGCCCTTCGGAATGTGCAGGGGAATCAGCTGGTCCTGCTGGGCGACGACCATGTGGCGTGGGCGGTGAACGATCGCCGCTATCCCGTGAAAGGGCATGCCGTCTATACGGACAAGGCGACGGGACGCGTTCTTTTCGAAGGCGACTACACCGTGCCGGCCAACGGGAAGACGCGGCTGGGGAATATCCCGTTCTCGGGACAAGGCCTCATTGAGATCCGCTATTCCGCAGACGGCGAGGTCGGGTTCAACCATTTCCTCTACGGTGAGCCGCCGTTCAAATGGTCGGACGTCCAGGCCTGGACCCGTGATTCCCCGTTGTACAAATGACAGAACAGGTTTCAATCCATGATGAGAGATAAGCTCGTTGTTTTCGCGGTTGCGCTACTGGCGGGACTGCAGGTTGTTTCAGGCGGATCGGTGTTTCCGACAAGTCCTGACTACACGGTTAAAGTCAACGGGAATCCCGTTGAGGTGTGGTTGACGCCGACGCCGCAGATGACGGTGCCGAAGGAATACTGTCACCCCTATTCCTACGCGGGATTCGACGTGGAGGGCGACGCGAAGGTGGAAATCGCCTGGAAGAACGGCGGCACCAATTTCACGGCACGGGCGCCGTTCAAGCTGGCACTGACGCCGTTCGGGCGCAACCGCGCGCTGTTGATGTTCGCCGATCAGCCCGAGCGGGAGCGTCCGGCCAAGGATCGCAAGGGATTACGGTATTTCGCCGCAGGACGTCATCGCGTGGGGAAGTTGACGTTGGAGCAGGGCGAAGAGCTTTATCTTGAACGGGGTGCGGTTCTCGAGGGTGCGGTCGTCGGCCAAGGACGGAACCGTATTTTCGGGCGCGGCGTCATTAGCGGCGAACCGTGGCCTTGGCTCAAGGGTCCGAACAATAACATGGTTCAGCTGCGGGGCGACCATCAGCGCATTGAAGGGGTGGTTCTTTGGAGTTCATACGCCTGGGCGCTTAATTTCCAGGGGTGTACCAACTCGGTTGCCGACGGAGTCAAGGTGCTTGGCGGACGTGTGCTCAATGACGACGGCATCGATTTCTGCCGCTGCCAGAACGTGGTCGCGCGGAACTGCCTCGTCCGTTCCATTGACGACTGCCTGGCGCCGAAATGGCACTGCGACAACATCGTGGCGACGAACCTCCTGTGCTGGTGTGACGCGGCGAATGTCGTGCGTATCGGCTACGAGTGTTCGCCCTCACCGTTGAAATTGGCCAACATCCTCTTCAAGGACATCACAGTCGCGCGCATGTCTCCGCGTAGTCGTAAGCCGACCGCCTACTGGGCGAACGCCATGTTTGAGATGCGTGCGACGAACGAAGGGCGCATTGAGAACGTCCATTTCGAGGACATTACGCTGCAGGCGGTTGACGATCCGAACTCCACTTTTCTGATCATGAAGTCGATGAAGCTCAACGATGACTACCATTGCGGCTATGCGCCGAAGACTGGCGGATATTTCGCGAACATCACCTTCAAGAACGTTCGGCTGCCGTATGGCCTCCGTTCTCACGTCTACTATTTCGAGCAGGATGCCGCGCACGCCTTCAAGCGTCCTGATCTTTCCGGAGTCACGGACATTCCCCCATCCCCGTCCCGGTGATCTTGGGCGCATCTTTCTTCTTCACTCGCTCTTTTCGCTGTGGTATAATGATTCTAGAATTTTCAAACTTATTTGGGGGACTATGACTGAACTGGACAAAAGATTGGCGCAAAGCGCCGCCGCAGCCAGCAGAAAAGCCATTGAAAAAGCTTTTGCCGCTGGACTTTCGATTACTGTGCTTCGCGGGAATCGGATTGTGGAAGTCGCACCTGATGGCACGGAAAAGCTGATTGGAGTGCTGGAAGATGATTAAGCGTTGTCGGTTGATTGCGGGGCCCAATGGCTCCGGCAAATCTACGTTGATGCGCCAACTGGCCACCGACTACGCAGTCAATTTCTATGACGTGCTCAATGCAGATGACATCTTTGCCGAAGTGTCTCGTAGTGGTTGTTATCAGCCGCATTTCTGTTTCGATTCCCGAAGACTGATATCGTATGTCGACAGGTCATTGTATGCCCCAGAAGTGAAAGCATGTTTCGTCAATGGCGAAATCGTTATCAATGAAGACTGCGTGCACTTTCGGTCAAGGACGGCAATCAATACTTACACGATTGCCTTGCTGACTAATTTTCTGCAAAACGAATCAATCAATCAAGGTCGAAGCTTTTCGCAAGAAACAGTATTCTCCCATCCATCCAAGATTGAAGCGCTTCGGGTGGCCAAGGCTGTAGGTTATAGGACATATTTGTATTTTGTAGCAACTGACACCCCGTTGATTAATCTTGCTCGGGTGTCACTTCGAGCGAAACAGGGAGGACATGATGTACCGGCGGGTAAGATCAAAAGCCGGTTTGAGCGTTCGTTAGCTCAATTGCCATTGGCCTTTGAACACCTTTCCCGCGCCTTCTTTTTTGACAACAGTGGAGAAACCATGCGTTATCTTGCCCATTGGAATCCCGATGAAGGATTGGTCAAAACTGATGATGGCATACCATTCCCCAAGTGGGCCAGATCGTTATGCGTTGAGGGTAATTCAAGGGTAGCGTCTGCAGAAATTCTTACTGGGGGAGAAAGAGGTTAGGTTTTAGAACTAACTGTTTAACTGGCTAACTGCAAAACAGAATCCGCCTATGGACAATGCTCGGGGGGCAGTTTGTCAGTTAGTCAGTAATAAATACGCTTCGCACCATCATCGGCTCGTCACCTCAACATAATGTGGGAGGATTGCCAGTGTTGGGCCCGAAGTGGATTTTTCAAACTGCCTTCCGTGTCCCGCGAAGCGGGTTTCCGCGGTAAAAACTCAGATGCGCCCATAATCTTTCCTGTTGATTTTCTTTCCTTTTCTCCCTCTCATGTTTTATGATATAATGTCCCATATGCTTATAAAAGGGAATGATGTGGAAAGGAAATGAGAGATGAGGCGGTTGAATGTTTGGAAATTGTTGTTGTGCAGCGTGCTGGCGTTTTGGGGTGCGGGTGCGCTAGCGCGAACGATGACGGTGGACTCCGTGGTGGACGGGGTGGCGACGCTGTCGTTCGGCGACGCCGACGGCAAGGCGTACACGCTGATGGTCGCACGCGGCGAGCGCGACTTCGGTCCTGACCGCACCGCATGGCCGATGTGCGAGACGATTGGCACGGTGGCGGCGGATGCGACCACGAGAACCTGGAAGGCACCGGCGGGCGAAGGACGCGTGGTGCGTTTCTTCCTGTTGGGGGAAGACCCGTCCCTGCCCTATGCGAAACGGCTCGAGTGGATCAAGTCCGGCAGCAGCCAATACATCGACACCGGCGTGATCGGCCGCACGGGCGTGAGCGTCGAAATGGAGATCATGCCGTTCGACGACAAGAAAGACGTGACGGCGATCGGCTCGCGCAAGGACACGGGGAACACGCGCTTCTTCCCGCTTCACTTCGGCACTTCCGATAAAAAGAGCGAGTTTGCGCAGGCCAGCGGCACCTTCGACCATTGCAAGATGTGGTATACGACGGGTTTCCGCTACCTCGTGAAGGCCGTGACCGCGGCCGGAAACCGTACGCTGGCAGCGACCCCCGGCTGGCTGGTAACGCGCACGGACAGCGCCACGACGACGGTCAATACGGGACTCAACATGTATCTGTTCGCCGCGAACATGTACGGCAAGCCGAATCAGTATTCGAATTTCCGTCTCTATCGCGCGAAGATCTGGCTGGACGGCGAACTGAAGCGCGACTTCACGCCGTGCGAAGACGCGGGCGGCAAGGGTGCGCTCTACGACGCGGTGTCGGGTACGATCTTCTCGAACAAGATCACCACGGACTTCACGAAGGGTCCGGAAATCGCGAAACCGCTCGTCGTCGTTTCGCAGAGCGGCGCCGTGGAGATGCGCTCGGCGGGCACGCTCATCGGCAAGTGGGACTTCACCAACTTCGATCCGGCGAATCCCGCGAGCGACGGCATTTTGAAGGCGACCGTCGGACAGGACGGCATTGCCTGCCGCTATTCGGGGGCCGGTTCGGCGCCGATCGGCGACGGGACGCTCGGCAGCATGCAGGTGGTGACGACGGGACTTCCCGCAGGCTTCTACGGCATCCAGATTCCGCAGTACCACCACATCCGCCTGCCATTCCCGTCGGGGGCGCTCGACAACTGTTCGTGGACGCTGAAGATCAAGTTCTGGGCCCCGACCGCCGGCTCGAAGCAGTGGCGTCCACTCTACCAGCGCGATGCGGACAATACCGACGACGCGGAACTCTTCCTGAATCAAAGCGACAAGATCGGTATCGCGAGTTATTCTGTCGCCGTGTCGCTCGACCAGTGGCATACGCTCACGGTTACGGGAGGTCCGGGTCGGTATGACTGGATGCTCGACGAGGGAACGCAGATCCGCTATTTCAACAGTTCGGGACTCGACTACTGGAATGGACGCGACTGTCTGCTTCTCGGTGCCGACAATTCGGATGCCGCGAAGAAGCTCATCACCTTCGGCAGCGTCGAACTCTGGCGCGAGGGCGGTACGGCGAGCGGACGCGACCGCGCCTATTCGCGGGCGGGTCTTACGGGCGAATGGACCTTCCCGGCGGAGAATCCGCTGCGTGCGGCGAAGGGCTTCGACCTTGAGTATTCGCGCCTGAACGACAACGGCGGATTCTTGCCTCTGACGGATGGCGTGGTGGCGGGCGATACGGGCTGGCGCGCGGAGAAGGGTTGCGGCTTCCGTTGCCGCCATGGGCTTCCGACCAATGCGAACTATTCGGTGGTGATGGATGTGCGCGTGCCGAATGGCCTGACCGAGGTGGGTCTGCACGGATGCTTTCTTGCGCACACATACCGCATGACCGACTGCTGTTTCTTCCTGCGCGATTATGATACCAACGACGTGCTGGACGCCTGGGTGGCGGGTAGCACCTACGTGACGACGCCTTGTCGGCGCGGCGAGTGGATCCGTGCGGTGCTCACCTATGCCAACGAAGGGAATAAGACCCTCTATCTGAACGGTGCCAGGATCGATGCCCGCGCGTTTGGCAATATGAAGATCGAAGGCCCCTATTGCTTCTTCGTGATCGATAACAACGGCGAGGACAACACCTGCGACATTTCCTACGCGGCGATCTACGACCGCGTGCTGACGGATGCGGAAGTCGCCGAACTCCACGCGCGTCCGACGGCGCACGTCGAAAAACCCGAAGCGGTCGACGCCGTGTTGCCCGCGGTATCGTCGAGCGGACTCTGGGAATGGCAGGACGGCGCGCCCGTGACGCTGAAGGGTGGCGACCTGGTGGCGACGGAGAACGGCGGTTACACGTGGACGCGCGACGCGGCCCCGTCCGCCGCGACGTATGTGGCCGATCTCACGCTGCCGTGGGAACAGCTCGCGGGCGGCACGCTTGTCGCCAACGCGAAGGGTGTCATCTCCGGCATCTACGGCACGGCGGGATATTTGAGCGGCAGTTTCATCACCTCGGATGTCCCGTCGATTTTCGCCCCGGCCACCGCATGGACCGGTGCGGACAAGTGGGGCTACTGGACCTATCAGCCCGTGACGCGCGGCGAACCGCATCGCCTGGCGGTGGTCTGGAGCGCTTCGGGCCGGGTGTCGTACTACGAGGACGGTGTTTTGCGGTGCCAACTTTTCCACGCGACCGAAAATGCCGCCGCGACGCCGACGGCCGTGATGACGTTCTTTGAAAACCTCGGCGCGACGGTGACGCGCCTCGAGGCGTACGACTGCACCTTGACGCCATTTGAAATCGCGGCGCTCGGGCCGGCAGGAACGCCGCTGGCGGCGGCCAACACCGCACCGGTGCCAACGCTCACGACCGAGACGACAGATGTGCGGGCGGTGCTCGATACGGTCACGTTCACGGCCGCCTTCACGGATGCGGAAGGCGAATACGCGGCCTACGAGATCGACTTCGGCGATGGTGCGGTGGAGCAGACGGCGCGCTTCATGGCACCGGGCGCCCCGCAGGTCTTTGAGCATATCTACCGCACGGCTGGCGTCTTGCAGCCGCGTGTGCGCGTGATTTCGCAGAACGGGCAGATGAGCGATTGGGTGAATGGTCCGGCGATCTCGACGACGGCCGTCACGGCCGATGTGCGCGACGTGCTGCAGCGGCGTCCATGGCAGCAGAACGTCTACACGAATCGCTTCACGATCATGGTCGAAGCCGTGAAGGAATGGCAGGGACTGCAGCTTCAGTACGGTGACGACTATGCGCATGCGGTGGAGATGCAGGGAACGCTGGCGCCGGCCGGCAACACGTGGATCTACAAGGGACGCGTGACGCTCGACGGCCATCCAGGCGAGACGATTCCCTATCGCCTTGGTTTCACGGGCGGAGCTCTGACGAATGACGACGAAGGTCTTTCGTCCGGCACGGTGACGCTGTGGAGCATGGACGAAAACGAGTCCTTCAGCTGCTCCATCTGGGGCGACAATCAGGAAGGCGCATGCAAGGGCGATTGGGATGCGGATCCTTTCCTCTATGTGACGCGCCTTTTCGAACACATGCTCTCGCGCGAGGTGGACTTCGGTCTGACGACGGGCGACATGGCCTCGGGCGCGAACTACGTAAAGCAGATCAAGCCGCTCATCCTTGAACGTACAGACGGCATCTTCGGCTGCGTGAAGCCGTACTATGTGGCGTGGGGCAACCATGACACGGGCTATCCCGCGAACAAGCCGTACTTCGAAGCGCCGAGCATCGATGATCCCGACTACGGCACGTCCGAAGTCGGCAACAGCTATCTCTATCGCGGCAATGTGCTCTTCATCTTCCTGGATGACAGCGTGCGCACGGCCGCCGCGACGAAGACGTGGCTCGCGAATCTGCTCGCAACGGAACGCGCACGGTCGGCAAAGTTCCGCATTGTGCTGCACCACCAGCCGATCTTCACGGAAGTGTCCGGATCGATGGACCGCACCCTCGAAGCGACATTCATCGCAGGCGGTGTCGACCTCGTGTTGAACGGTCACATGCACGGGTACGAGCGCTTTGCGTTCAGCGGCGTCAACTACATTGTCAACGGCGGCGCCGGCTATCTCGACCATCCGCTCTCCGTGCGGCACAACTGGGGCGATGCGACCGCCGTAGGCGGACACCTCAACGCGCCGTTCCTCTGGGCGCGGCAGAGTCTCGCCGATCCGACGGTGCTGGGGCCGGCCGAACCTGCGCGCATGGGCATGATCACGGGCTATGGCGAACTACAGGTGAAGAACAACGAACTCGTCTACCTCGCGCATGGCTTCAATGCGGACGGCAGCTACATTGGCGTATTCGACTCGCTGCGCCTGGTGTCGAAGACGGTTGCGGCGCCGACGGTGACGGAGGAAGCGAAACCGACATGCGCGGATGCGTCGTCCTTCGCTGAATTCACGACGAAGCCGGTGACGAATGCGAAGTGGAAAGAATATGCCGAGGCCGTGGGACTGGCGTTCACCTTCGCTGAAGGTGCGGACGACAAGCCAGTGACCGGCGTGTCGAAACGCGAAATCGAAGCGTTCCTCGCCTGGCTCAATGGAAGTACGAATACTTACCGATTGCCGACGGTCGCGGAACTGGTGGCGGCGTTTGACGGGGTCTTCGCGCGCGAGGTCGCGGAATGGACCTCGACGGTGGAGCCGGCGCGTGGACGGTGCCGCATTCTGGGCGGTCCGGCCTGCGCGGTGGCGGGTACATGGACGCGTGCGGCGGATGCGCCGGAGATGATGACGGCCGACTGCAAGGCCACCTATCTCGGGTTCCGTCTCGCGACGGGTCCGGTGCCGGCCGAGCCGAGTGCGTTGGAGGCCGCATGTGCGGCGGCGACGGATCCGAGCGTGCCGGAGGGCGTCTACAAGTGGACAGGCGGGCAGCTTGTCAGCATCTACAATCAGTGGTTTGCCGTGAATCCGCAGCTCACCTATGATGAGCCAGTCGTCTATACGATGCGCGAGAGCGATCACATGTTCGCGAGTTCGAATCCGCTCGTGCTCAACGGCGGTATCGTCTTCACGAAGGCGACGAAGTTCAAGAAGGACGGTACGGGCGCGCTCACGCTGGGTGGCGTCGTGCGCGTGCCGAAGATCGAAGGCTCCACGAATGCCAAGCCCACGCCGTTTACGATCGAGGCGGGCGGTTCGCTCACGTTGCGCGGGGTGCGCTTCGTGGGTACGTCGGCGCAGTTCAAGTCCGTCGACCGTCAGCTCATGCTGGCGGGGGAGAACGATTTCGGCGAGGCGGATCTCGCGTTCGACGAGACGACGGTGACGAACCTGGTCGCGGCCTCGTCCGACGCGCCGACCCTGTTGAAGGCGCGCACGGCGCGGCAGTACAAGGAGGACGTGAATCAGTTCTTCGGCATTGGCGCGGGCGTGACGCTGCAGCTCGCGGAGGACTTCAAGCTCGCGCAGCAGAAGTACGTGATCGACGGTCTCGTCGATGTCGCGGCGGTGAATGCGACGGCCAATAACGGACCGTATTTCCTCGGTACGGGCACGCTTCGCACGGGCTTTGCCGGCGTGTATGAAAACGCCTACTTCCGCTGGGGCGTGTCGAATGTGGTTTGGACGAGTGCGCGTCCGCTGCGCAACAACAAGGCGAGCTCGAAGAGCGCGCAGTCCATCGACGGTGAATCGGTGACGCGGTTGACGTCCACGTGCGACTGGACCATTCTGCCGCATGACGAACTGGGCATTCCGGTCATGTTCCTGACGGAAGCGCATCTCGGTGAAGAAATCACGCTCCAGGTCGACACGCTCGATCCGGACGACGGGACGACTGCCCACACGGTGACATTGAACGTGTCGCCGACTTTGGCTGAAAACGACGGAAATGCCCCGAAGTGGGGAATCGACAAGGTGAACGCGGGCACGCTCGCGTTGGGAGGCTCGTATTCCTACGGACGGCCCACGCGCGTGTTGGGCGGCACGCTCAAGCTGCTGGACGGCGTGGTGTTCAAGGCGTCCGAAATCCAGTGCGCGGCGGGAACGACGCTCGAACTCGCCGGCGCGGCGCAGGTGCCGTCGATGACGTTCGACGGGGCGACGCTGAAGCTCGTCGAGCCGGCGACCTTCACGGGTCGTGCACGCGGGGCCTACACGCTGGAACAGGCGGCGGATGCCGAGCTCACGCTCACGGTTGAAAGCTGCCTCGACGGTGCGGTGACGTTCGCGGCGGGTACGGAGAAGTTCCGCCTCCGCTACGTGTTCGGTTCGACGACGCCGACGGGCGAGTATCTCGTTTTGGCGAACACGGGGCTTTCGGCGGACCAGGTCGAGGTGACGACGAACGTCGACACGGAGCAGTATCGCATCGAGCAGATTGTCACTCCGGCGGGCGATGTGAAGCTTGTGGTACTGCCGGCGGGGGCGAAGATCGCCGTCTGGACCGGCAATGGCGTGCGGACGGATCCGACAGATGCCGACAACTGGGTGGTGACGGGTACGGACGGCGCGGAGATCCCGAGGGCGACACCCGATGCGGCAACCTACATTCGCCTCTCGGGTGAAACGACGCTCAACGTGCCGGCGGGCACGTCCGTCACGTCGGCGGGCTTGTTGCTGGCGTCGCAGGTGACGTTGGCGGCGGACTGCGACTGGAGTGGACTCGGTGCGGTGGCATTGCGCGACCAGTCGAAGATCGACCTGCTCGGCCACACGCTCACGTTGCCGGCGTTCGGAATGGGGTCCGATGGTACGGGCGAGATCACCGACTCCACGACGGACGCCGAGCATCCGGGCGAGTTCCACTTGGCGGTGCCGGCGAACACGACGGTCACGAACGACTGTGTGCTGTTCACGGGCAACTTGAAATTCGTCAAGGAAGGCGAAGGTCAAATCCTTTCGAAGATGTCCTGCAGCTACACGGGCGGCACCGTGATCGCGGAAGGCAAGTGGACGACATTCAACAACGGCTCGACGGATTATTCGTTCGTGCGCTATTTCCACTTCGGACAGGTCGGCTCTTCGCTCGAGATCGCGGCGGGTGCCACGCTCGACGTTTTCGGCAACTACGATCTGTACGTGTACAAGACGCGCCTTGCGGGCACGTTGACGTCGTCGGCCTACGCCACGACGAATGCGGGCAACGGCGGCATCGGCTGGTTGACGATCGATGGCGAAGAGGCGTTCATCGATGTGGTGAAGCATACGGTGTTCAACGGCGGAAACATCGAGCTGCCGCAGGTGGATTTGGGCGGCCACACGTTGAAGATGGACGCGCATGGTGGTAGCGGCAACCAGGTGTGCCTCAACGGATTCGGCTTTACGAACGGCACCGTGAAGGTGGTGTCGGGCGGATGGTGGCGTCCGTGCCGGAACCCGGCGGACTGCTCGACGGCCGACTTCGAAATGGGTGCGGCGCTGTGGCTGGACGCGGATATCACGGTGCGTAACTTCAAGGTGACTTACGGCAACCTCAATGATGTCAATGGCACGGCCCATGTCTACATCAAGGGCGTCTATTCGGTTGGCACGGGCTATATGAACAACTTCGTGCTGCTCGACGGCGCGACGCTCGATGTGTCCGGACAGGAAGGCACATGGTCGATTGAAAGCACCAGGAAAGCCGACCAGCGGATCAACTTCGCCGACGGTGCGAAGATCGCGTTGAGCATTGGACGGCGTCGCCTGGCCGACGGCGAAAAGCTGATTGGCTGGACCACGCCGCCGGCGAACCTTTCGAGTCTCTCGTTTGTGTTCGACGAAGCCGCCCGCGCATTCTACGACGTGTTGGTGGAGTCCGATGGCATCTATGTGCGCCGTCGTGGACTGATGCTCATTTTCCGTTAAGGATGTCGATATGAAAAAAGGTTCCATTTTCGGTTTTGTATGTTTGTTTGTCGTTTCGTGGACGATCGGGGTGCACGGGGCGGCGGTTGTCGAGTCGGCGCGCGCGATTCCCTGCGTGCGGCAGGTCGATGTACTGGTGGTCGGTGGATCTTCGGCCGGCGTGACGGCTGCCGTGGCGGCGAAGCGGGCCGGCTGCGACGTCTACCTGGTGGCGCCGCGTCCCTATCTGGGTGAAGACCTCGCGGGCACGTTGCGCTTGGCGCTCGAACCGGGCGAGAAACCGACGACGGAACTGGCGAAGGAGATCTGGCTGGACACGAATGTCGGTCTGCCGTTCACATACACGACGCAGGAGAAAAGCGTCAAGCCGCATGTCGATACGGGGCGTATGCTCACGGACGGAAGGTTGACGGATCCTGTCCACGAGAGTGTGCAGTTCAACGATGCGAAGGTGAGGTTCGACATCAACTTGGGGGCTCCGAAGTTCGTGACCTCGGTGGAACTGGTCAGCTTCTTCCGTACGGATGACTTTGATGTGGCGGAGGCGCGGCTGGTTTCACGCGTGGGCGAGGGCAAGTGGTCGAAGACGCAGAGGTTGAAGCGCGTCAGAACCGAAAAGGATCGTGTGTTCTGGAAGGTGGACCTCAACTGCGAGGTGCAGACGATGTCCTTCGCGGCGTTGCGGACGGAAAAGTTCAAGCGGATGCTGCTGGGGGAAATCCGGATCCGGACGAAAGACGAAGCGGGCGGCCGACTCCGCGTGCCGACGCCGTTGCAGGTGAAGCAGGCCTTCGACCGGACGCTGCTGACGAATGACGTCGCGTTCCTCACGGGGGCGTATGTGACGGACGTGCTGCGCGATGCGAAGGGTGAAGTCGCAGGCATCGTGATGGCGAATCGCAGTGGCCGCCAGGCGATCGTCGCGAAGACGATCGTCGACGCCACGGAGCGCGCGACGGTTGCGCGGATGGCGGGGGTGCCGTTCACACCGTATCCGGCGGGCGAGGCGATGTTCACACGCATTGTGATCAGCGGAGAAAAACCGTCCGGAAAGATCGTGCGCGTGCGCGAACTGCCGGGCGTTTATTCGGTGGGCGTGCAGCATCGTCGCGGCGTGCGCGTTCAGGGGCGCGCATGGGAATGTACGCTCGCGCTGCCGATGAAGGACGGTTCGTATGCGTCCTTCGCGGAGGCGGAGCAGCTCGCGCGCGACCGTACGTTCACGACGCAGCAGCTTGAAGCGGCGGACACGCTGTTCCAGGTGCCGCCCGATCGGGCGACGGGAACGGTGCCGCACGTGTTCGTGCTCGGTGGGTGCGCGGGCTTGACGGCGGCGGAGTTGCGTCCGTTGGCGTTTATGGACCGTGGCACCGTCGTAGGTGCACGGGCGGCGGCGGATGCGCGGAAACGCGCGAAGCCGGTACAGGTCGCGGTGCAGACGTCTTCGGCGGCGGGTGAGACGCGCGGTGTGATTCGCGAGACGTTGAACGGGTTACGTCCGTATGAAAAAGGACTGCCGACGATTCCGTCCGCCGCGCAGGCGCTGCCGGTGTGGGGCGACTACGACGTGATCGTGGTGGGCGGCGGCACGGGTGGCGCGCCGGCGGGCATTGGCGCATCGCGCCAGGGGGCGAAGACGTTGATTGTCGAGTATCTCTATGGTCTGGGCGGTGTGGGTACGCTCGGGATGATCGGCAAGTACTGGTACGGCAATGCGGTGGGTTTCACAGCGGAACATGATCGCGGCGTGGCGAAGCTCGGTGCGACGGTGCGTGCATGCGGCAAGCGTGAATGGTGGCGGGCGGAGAACCGTCGGGTCGGTACGACGCTGTGGTTTGGCGCGATGGCGTGCGGCGCGTATCTGGAGAACGGACGCGTCTGCGGCGTGGTGGTGGCGACCCCGCAGGGACGCGGCGTGGTACGCGCGAAGAACGTGGTCGATGCGACCGGCAATGCGGACATCGCGGCGGCGGCGGGGGCGCGGTGCGAGTTCCTCGGCGACGGCGAACTCGCCTTGCAGGGCGCGGGCGTTTCGGAGCGGCAGCTCGGCTCGACCTACATCAACAGCGACTGGGGCTATGTCAACGATTCGGATGCGCAGGACCTCTGGCTCTTCGAGCTGCGGCGGCGTCTGGGTGGTGGCACTGCCTGGGACATTTCGCAGGTGGTCGGTTCGCGAGAGCGGCGACGGATTGTCGGTGCGGGCACGGTGACGCCGATCGACGTGCTGAACCAGCGCACGTTCCCGGATACGATCGTGCAGGGACGCAGCGATTTCGACACGCATGGTCCGTCCGTCGCCGACGTGTGCTACGTGAGCGAGACGGCGCGCAGCAAGATCTTCTGGGCGAACATGCCGTATCGCTCGCTCATCCCCGAAAAGGTGGATGGCTTGGCGGTCGCGGGTTTGGGCGTGAGCGTGCATCGCGACGCCATGCCGCTTTTGCGCATGCAGCCGGAAATCCAGAACGCCGGCTACGCGGCCGGTACGGCGGCGGCGATGGCGGGGCGTGCGAATGTCGAGTTGCGCGCGTTGGATGTGAAGAAGCTGCAGCGCCATCTGGTGGAGATCGGGGCGATTCCGGAGCAGGTGCTCAATTGGAAGGACAGCACGACGGCCGACAACGAGACCTGGTTCTCCGCCGTGCGGAATCTGGCGGACGGCTACAAGGATGTTTCGGTGGTTCTTGCCGAGCCGGCGCGGGCGTTGCCGGCGTTGCGCGATGCCTATGCGAAGGCGAAGGATCCGAGCGCGAAGCTCGTCTATGCGCATGTGCTCGGCATCCTGGGTGATGCCAGCGGAGTCGAGACGCTGGCGCGCCAGATCGACGGACGTGACGCGGAGATTCGGTTGAACCCGTTGAACAAGCCCGCGTTTGGACGGCGCATGGGGCAGCGTGACAGTCTCATTGTGGCGTTGGGCCGCACGCGGAGTGCGAAGGCGGTGCCGGTGCTGCTCGCGGAACTCGAGAAGATCGACGAAAAGAGTGCGGCTGCGCATGTACGGGCCGTGGCGCTCGCGTGCGAACGGATGGCGAGTCCGGCGCTCGCGGCGGCGCTTGCCGACGTGCTGAAGCGTCCGGGAATCGGCGGTTGGGCACGGAAGGGGAAGACGGCGGTGACGCCGGGCGGTGGATTCTGCGTGAACCCCGAGCCGGCGCGGTGCGTGCGCGAACTCAACCTGGCGCGGGCGCTCTGGTCGTGCGGCGACCATGACGGTGTCGCGCGCCGGACGCTCGAGTCCTACGCCGAGGATGCGCGCGGTGTCTATGCGCTCTTCGCAAACACGGCGCTGCAGAAGTCGGGCGGACAAAAATCGGACCGTCACTGATTTCTAAAGGAAGTCGGATTGTGTTTAGAACGGATATGAGGCGCTTGAGGTCGTTGGATCTCGTTATTTCAAACCGCACGAGATGGGTAAAGTCGTCGGAACGGAGAATGTCTTATCTCCCGTTAGACTCGTCAAGACAGTACCTGATGGGGGCGATAAATGAAACACTGGTTGTACGTGTCGGCCATTCGCGACCGGATGATGGAATACTATTTGCTTCCCTGCTCGAAACGCAGCGACGTCCTGACGACTGTTGATTCCTTCAGCGGGTCGATTGTCGATGCCAATGTCGTCTATTCTGATGAAATCGTAGAATGCTTTGATTTTTTCAGGGGACATCGGGGAGGGTGGTTCGACCGTGTTTGCAGGAGTGGCATTCCTCAAAAAGATTTCTGCGACTTTCCCTTCATGCGAGTGTTTTTGCGAAGAACCAAATGTGTCGAATGCGGTGTTGTCGGATAATGATCGGCATCTGTTGCTGGCCGCCATCCTGCGGGTCGATGCCAATCGTGTACGCGATGGTCAGACAGGCCTTGAAACGACTTCGTGATGGATTTCGAGGGAGATGGTTGGAGGTGGTGGTTTTCAGACGCTATTCCATTTGAGGGGAAAGGTACCTTGAATGGCGTTATGAATGAAACCATCGAGGACGGTCCCCCTCGGATTGTTCACCACTGAGCACACGGAAACCCGCTTCGCGGGACGCGGAAGGCAGTTTGAAAAATCCTCCTCCGGATTCGATACTGGCAATCCTTCCACCTTGCATGGATTTCGGGCGTGGGACCGATGGATGTGCGGAGCGAAAATTTCCAATCGCCTTCCGCGTCCGGCGGAGCCGGTTTCCGAGCCTTCCGTGGTTTGACTTTTCGGCGACGGGAGGAGGGATTGCTCGATTGTGGTGTGTTTGAGTTTTCGTTTTCCGCTTGCGGCGTGTGTCGGGGAAATGGTACAATCAGCACCAATGGGGAAATCGCGGCAAACGGATTTGAAAGGAAGATAACGTTGAAAAGGAATTGCATGAGAAAAGTTGTCTGTTATTTCATCCTCTTCCCGATTTGCCTTTACGTCATTGGGTGGTGCAAGTTTTCCCGTGGCTACGAGCATGCGCAGTATCTCATTGACGACAACAGACGAATTCCACTTTGGTATCCGTATGAGATTTCTGAATCCTACGGCGATGTGACATTGTCGAACCTTTGGGAAGCGGCCAATGCCGATCAAAACAGTCGGCAAAGGCCCGTAATGCGTGAAAGACTGGACGGCATTGCCGCATTTCAGGTTCAAAGCAATGCGGTGTGCGGCGTTTTCCATGTGAAAGACAGAGAACGATCTTCCGCCGGTCGTGATCAATCTTCCGTTCCCACGAACTATTTTGTGTTCGTCCAAGAGAAGCTCTCTTGTTTTGAGGACGAGCGCATGTATTTGGCCGAATGCGCCAGACTTGGAATCGACGGACGAAAGCGGATGTCGTTTGAAGAGAATTTCCTCGACTATTGCAAGCGGGAAGCCCCTGCGACCCCGTTCAATGTTTTAACCTACACGTTCTCTCATCTCTCCGGGGGAGAACTCATCGCCGCCATCTTATGTCTGGTCGCCCTTTGGCGATTGGACAAAAGCGAAATCGGACGATACTAGGGGGGCATGGAGGGAGCGAATCCTGAGAGGATCCTGATATGAAAACACTTTTGAAGTCATTCCTGCGAGTCGTCATTGTCGTTTTCGTGCTGTTGCAGATCATCGGCATTACGTGTATCGACTGGTTTATGTTTCATCCCGAGATGATTCGCGAGACATATGATGAGAAGACGGAGGGATATGTCAATGTCGGTACCGCCGAGGAGCCGATTGCGGCGGTCGTCCTGGGGCCGACACGCGGGGCGAAGGCCATCCTGCATTGTCACGGCAATGCCGAGAGCATGGTTCAATCGATTGAGGTCTTGCGCGAACTCGTCCAAAAGGGATTTACGGTTGCCGCAGTCGACTATCCCGGCTACGGACTTTCCTCGGGGCGTCCGACGGAGAAGGGCTGTTATCGGAATGTGCATCGGCTCTATGACTGGCTGATTGAAAAACGCGGATTCGCCCCCGAGGACATCATTGTAAGCGGCTTTTCGATTGGTACGGGATCGGCGGTTGAACTGGCGGCGACGAAACCGGTCGGCGGTCTGATGCTTGAAGCGCCTTTCCTGTCGGCACCGCGGGCGGTGACACGGGTGCGGCTGCTGCCGATTGATCCATTCCCCAATGCGCAGCGGGTGTTCAACGTAATTGCGTGTCCGATGTTGATCTTCCATGGAACCGACGACCATGTGGTGCCGTTTGCGCAGGGCGAGGAATTGGCGCGGATTTCCAAGATCCGCAATTGGACCATGGATGATGTCGAGCAACGGTTGCGATGGTATCGGGAGTTTGTGCCGGTCGAGGGCGCGGATCACGGGGAAGTGTCGGCGGTGTTGGGCGTTGACAAGTATTTGGACAAGGTCGCCGATTTCGCGAAAACGATTTGCACAGAAAAACGCAAAGCCCCAGAATCCCCCGGCGCAACGGGGGACCTCAACGCCTATTGGGCAAGCCTATGGAGTTGGCGGGATGCCTGCAATCCGTTTCTCGCCGGAATCGTCTTTGGCGGAGTGGTTGTCGTCGTCATGATCTTCATACGCAGAAGACAGGTCCTTCGCGAGAAACGGTTGGCGCGGGAACGGTGTCGGCAGCTCGCAAAAGAGTTGGAGGGCAAACGGGTGGAATCGTTGCCGAAGGAGCGAGAGAAGCTCGACAAGCCAATTCATATCGAGACGAAGACGATGCCGCTCGATCTGAAGAAAATGGTCAAAACCGGCGCCCCGTACGACAAGGGTGGCATGGGGTGATTCCGTTCTCCTAACTCCGGCCACCTTTCGCTGCGCACGCGCAGGTGAATTATGATATAATAGGCGACCGTGAACGAACAAGAGAAAAATTGTGTCGGCGTCGTGGAGACGCATGTGACCACGTTGAGCATGCCTGCGGGCGGATTCCGTCTGGAGGAGGGCGGCGTGCTGCCGCGTGTCGACGTAGCGTGGGAAAGTTGTGGACTTGAACGTGCGGAAAACGACAATGTCGTCTTCATCTGCCATGCATTGACGGGCGATGCGCATGTGGCGGGGCGCCATCCGGGCGAGGAGAATCCCAGCGGCTGGTGGGAGAACATCGTGGGACCCGGCAAGGCGATCGACACGAACCGTTTCCGCGTCGTGTGTGCGAACGTACTCGGCGGATGCAAGGGAACGACGGGTCCCTCGAGCGTCAATCCCGCCACGGGCAAGCCGTGGGGCGGTGCATTTCCGCGTTTCACGATCGGCGACACGGTGGAAGTGTATCGTGCGCTGCTGCGCGAGCTGGGCGTCACGCATCTGGCGGGCCTCGTCGGCGGTAGCTTCGGCGGCATCCAGGTGATCGAATGGATCACGGCGCATCCAAATGAAGTCGATGCCGCGGTAATGATCGCCTCGGGTGCGGCGCTCAACGCGCAGGCCTTGGCATTTGACATCGTGGGGCGTTCCGCGATTACGCAGGACCCGCATTGGCACGGCGGCGACTTCTACGACAAGGCACCGGAGGACCGTCCGAACGTCGGTCTCGCCGAGGCGCGTCAGGTTGCGCACATCACCTATCTGTCGCTTGACCTGCTGAACCGGCGCTTCGGCCGCAAACTGCAGGAAGACTGGCTCACGAAAGACGCCGCCTGGCAGGAGGCGCATGCCGCGAAGTTCGGGACGCACTTTGCGATTGAAAGCTACCTCGGCTATCAGGCGCGCAAGTTCCTCGCCCGTTTCGACGCGAACAGCTATTTGCAGATCACGCATGCGATGGACCGTTACGACGCGGCGGTGAAGTACGGTTCGCTCGACGACGTGTGCAAGCGCATCACCTCGCGTCTGCTGCTGATTTCCATTTCCGGCGACTGGCTCTTCAGCGAAGAGCAGAGCCGTACGATCGCGGCGGCGATGTTGCGTCAGAACAAGCGCGTGACGTATTCGCACCTCGACATCAAGGTCGGACACGACGGCTTCCTGACGCATACGAAGGAACTCGGTCGCCTGCTGGGGGCGTTTTTCGCGCCGACCTGCGAAGCGGTCGAGGTGGCCAAGCAGCGCAAGCTGGCGCCGATTGTGGATATGATTCCGTCCCAGTCGCGCGTTCTGGACATCGGATGCGGCTCGGGTTCGCTGCTGACGCTCCTGCGCGAGCACAAGGGCGTGAAGGGCACCGGCATCGAAATCGACTTCGAACGCATTGTGGGCAGTACGGCCCGCGATCTCGACGTGTTGTTTGAAGATGCGGACCAGGGACTCGGCCTTCTGCCGGACCGCGCCTACGACATGGCGGTTCTGAGCGAAACGCTGCAGACAGTGAAGAAACCGCGTGAAATCCTCGTGAAGATCCTCGACAAGGCGAACGAGGCGATCGTGACGATTCCGAACTTCGCGGCGGTGGGGATCCGTTTCCATCTGCTCTTCACGGGGCGCATGCCGGTGGGCAGCGAACTGCCGTTCGAATGGTACGACACGCCCAATACGCACTTTTTCACCTTCGACGACTTCAAGGCGCTGTGCGCGCGCGAAGGAATCGAAATCAAGGAGGTCCGCGCGGAAGCCGCGGGCCTGTTCGGACGGTTGTTGCTGGCGCTGGGGCTGAAGAATCTCGGGGCCGACCGCCTCGTGTGCCGCCTGGCGCGCAAGGCGTGACAGACAGCAAGGAAAGGCGGGTGGCATGACGAAGAAAGTGAAATACATCCTCGTAGGCGTTGTGGCGGCGTTGGTCGCCTGTGCCGTTGTGTTCCTGCTGAAGCCGAGTACGAATACGAGGAAGACGCAGGAGGAGCCGGCAGCCGCGAAGCCGGCGGCAACGGGGCGTGCGGCGGCCAAGCCCGTCGCGCCTTCTCCCCGTTCGACGCCGACAGCCGCCGAGAAGGCACCGCGGGTTGCGTCCGCCGCCAAGACGGCGGATCCGGCGGATGCCGCCGACACGGACGAGCCCGAAATGGAAGAAGACCGTGAAGAGAAACTCGTGAACGCCTTCGACGACCTGACGGACCGATGGCAGGATCCGGCGCCCGGCAAGGTGACGATGGAGGAGATCAACCGGTTCCGCGAACAGTTCAACAAGGTGCCCAAAGACCGGAAGGACGAATGCATCCATCGCGCGCTCAATCTCATCCCCGACGAGAACGTGATGCTGCTTGCGGGCATCCTCTTCGACAAGACGCAGGAGAAAGATCTGCTCGAGGCGGTCTATAACGACATCCTCAATCGCGATGAAGAGGTGAAGAAGCCGATTCTCAAGGAGATTTTCAAGGACAAAGAACATCCGTGCTGGGCCGATACGGCCTGGATCCTCGATGTGACGAACGAATTACCGACGACAAAATAAAAGGAAAGGTTGACAAATGATGAAAATGGGAAAAATCGTAGGCTAATTCTCCCTTGAAATTCCCCCGCAGATATACTATAATATCACTTCTGTTTCGAAATAGGACTCAAGAGGAAACCAATGAACACCGATAATACGTCGCGTAACGACATTTGGAAATGGCTCGCGCTGTTGATCATCGCGGTATTTTCCATCTATATCACCTTCCCGGTGCAGGAGAAACTCCGCTACGGCCTTGATTTGAAGGGCGGTACGTCCTTCACGTTGGGCGTGGACAAGGATAAACTGCGCGAGACGATCATCGCCGCCAATCCGGCGCTCTCGAACGACACGGAGACGGTCGAGAAGAAGATGAACGAGACGCTGCAGGGGTGCGATGCGCGCACCATCCAGGTCGTGCGTCGTCGTGTGGATGGCATGGGCATGAACGAGCCTGTGATCCAGGGAATGAAGGATCACAGGCTGCTCGTGCAGTTGCCGGGCATTGACGAAGAGACGCGCGCGAAGACGAAGAAGTCGCTGCAGAGCGCGGCGTTCCTGGAATTCCGTCTGACGCATCCGCGCAATGACGAGCTCATCAACAAGCTGATGACGACCGAGGCCAACCCGGAAGGGTATGAGCGCGGCGGCGAAGGCTTTGTGCGTACGAAGGACTATGAGAAGCTTGCGGCCCAGCCGGGCTATGCGGCGCGTCTCGCGTCCTTCCATGTGCCGGATCCGCGCTACCAGTTCATGCTGGAGAAGGCGAAGGACGGTCTTTCCTATCGTGGCGCGTTCGTGAGCCGTAGTGCGCCGGCGCGTGATGCGAAGGGCAATCCGATGCCGATCACGGGCGAGTACCTCACCTCGGCTTCGGTCGAGCGCGATCCGAACACCGGTTCGCTCGCCATCAGCTTCTCCTTCAACTCGAAGGGTGCGAAGCTCTTCTCCGACGTGACGCGCAACTATGTCGCGCATGGTCCGAAGAACCCGAGCGATCGTGGCCGTCAGTTGGCCATCATCCTCGATGACACGCTTGTCTCCGCGCCGGTCATCCAGAGCGAAATCGGTGCGCATGGTCAGATCACGGGCAGCTTCACGGCTGCGGAAGCGCAGCAGCTGGCGAACGACCTCAACGCGGGTGCGTTGCCGGCACCGCTCAAGCTCCTTGCGGAGTCGTCCGTTTCGCCGACGGTCGGTGAAGACGCGAAGCACGCGGGCGTGATTGCCGCGGGTCTCGGTTTCGGCCTTGTCGCGCTCTTCATGTTCTTCTACTACTGGTATGCGGGTCTCGTGGCGGACATCGCGCTCTTCCTCGATGTCGCGCTCCTGCCGGCGGCGCTCGTGTTCGTTGCGAACGTGCTGGGCGTGTTCGCCAAGGATGCGTCGATGGGTGCGACGGGTTCGCTCCAGCTGCCGGTGCTCACGATGCCGGGTATTGCCGGTCTCGTGCTGACGCTTGGTATGGCGGTCGATGCGAACGTGATCATCTTCGAACGTATCCGTGAAGAGTTCGCCCGCAAGGCCTCCACGGGGACCGCGATCAAGCAGGGCTACGGCCGTGCCTTCACGGCGATTCTCGACTCGAACATCACGACGATCGTGACGGGCGTGATCCTCTTCATCGTGGGCACGGGTCCGGTGCGTGGTTTCGCCATCACCCTCACGGGCGGTGTGATCATCTCGATGTTCACGGCTGTGGTTGTGACGCGTCTCGTCTTCGACAACACGACGAAGCCCGAGAGCATGAAGCCCTTCAAGATGCTCAACATCTTCAAGAAGACGCCGAATGTCGACTTCGTCAAGATCGGCAAGCCGCTCTGCCTCGCAGCGTTTGCGGTCTGCTTCCTCTCGGTGGCGATCTTCGGCATCCGTGCGATGACGAAGCCGGAGTCCGTGCTGGCGGTTGACCTCACGGGCGGTACGTCGCTCGTCTACTCGGTGGATGAGAAGGCGAAGCCGGCCGACGGTGAAGTGCGCAAGGCGATGTCCGACTTCGACAACGCGGCGGTTGTTCAGTACATGGGCGACCAGTTGCTCGTGAAGACGGGTGAAACGGCCGAAACGGCGAAGGGCAAGGAACTCGCGAAGGGCGATGTCGGTGCCTATGTGACGAAGCTCCTCCAGGAGAAGTTCCCGACGGCCGGCATCAAGTCCGTCTCGGTGGACGAAATCGGTTCGATGGTCGGCGCCGACCTGAAGAAGTCCGGTACCTGGGCGGTGATCCTCTCGCTCTGCGCGATTCTGATCTATGTCGGTTTCCGCTTCGAGTTCGGCTTCGGCCTGGGCGCGCTCGTGGCGCTGGCGCACGACGTGATGATTTCGCTCGGCCTCTTCTCGCTCTGCGGCCGTCAGGTCTCGCTGCTCGTGGTGACGGCGTTGCTGACGATCGTCGGTTACTCCGTGAACGATACGATCGTCGTGTTCGACCGTATCCGCGAAGACCTCCGCCGCGATCAGAAGTCCGACTTCAAGACCCTCTGCAACCGTGCGTTGAACGAGTGCTTGAGCCGTACGGTGATCACGTCGGTGACGACGTTCTTCGCGGTGGTCGCGCTCTTCGCCTTCGGCGATGGTTCGATCTTCGACTTCGCGCTCACGATGCTCTTCGGTGTCGTCGCGGGTACGTTCTCGTCGGTCTGCATTGCGACGCCGATCATGATGGCCTTCTACAAGGGCAAGCGCCCGACGTTCGAGAAGGAAGAGGGCAGCTCTGAAGAGCAGTAAGCGCCTCTGAGCCTCGAAACAAAGGAAAACCTCTCCGGTCCCCCGGAGGGGTTTTCTTTTTCTTTTTTTCTGTTTCCACACCTCGTTTCGCGTGTTTCGTGGTATAATATGTGCCTATGAAAAAAGAAGCCCTGAAGAGAGTCCGTATTACCGATACAACCTTGCGTGACGCGCATCAGTCGTTGTGGGCCACGCGCATGCGGACCGATGACATTCTGAAGATTGCCGAGACGATCGACAATGCCGGTTACTACTCCCTTGAATGCTGGGGCGGTGCGACCTTTGACGTGTGCATGCGCTTTCTGCGTGAAAATCCGTGGGAGCGTCTGCGCCAGATCAAGGCGGTCTGCAAGAAGACGCCGCTGCAGATGCTGCTGCGCGGACAGAACGTGCTCGGCTACAAGCATTATCCGGACGACATCGTCGAGCGTTTCATCGCGCTTGCGTGTGAAAACGGCATGGACATCTTCCGCGTTTTCGACGCGTTGAACGATCCGCGCAACCTGGAGAAGGCCATCTCGTGCGTCAAGAAGTACGGCGGACACGCCCAGGGCACGATTTCCTACACGACTTCGCCGGTCCATACCGTCGAGAAGTACGTGTCGCTTGCAAAGGAACAGCAGGCGATGGGCATCGACTCGCTTGCGATCAAGGACATGGCGGGCATCCTCACCCCGGGTGCGGCGCGTGAACTCGTGGGGGCGCTCGTGAAGGCGTGTCCGGACCTGCCGCTGCAGATCCACTCGCACATGACAAGCGGCATGGCGGCGGCGATGTACATGGCGGCCGTCGAGGCCGGTGCGGGCTGTGTGGATACGGCGATTTCCACGATGAGTTCGTTCTCGAGCCAGCCGCCCTGCGAGTCGATTGTGTCGATTCTGGAGTCCGAAGGTTTTGATACGGGACTCGACCGCGTCAAACTCGGCGAGATCAATGCCTATTTCAAGGAACTCAAAACCACGCGCCAGCCGGCGAGTTCGCGCAAGGTCGAACCGGTGGATGCGGGCGTTCTCGTGCATGCGATTCCGGGCGGGATGATTTCGAATCTTCGCAGCCAGCTGGCCCAGCAGGGGGCGCTTGACCGCTTGCCGGAAGTGCTGGCCGAACTGCCCAAGACGCGTGCGGACATGGGGTATCCGCCGCTCGTGACGCCGACTTCGCAGATCGTGGGCGTACAGTCCGTGCTGAATGTGCTGTCGGGCAAGCGCTATTCGATGATTACCGACGAGACGAAGCACTATGCGGCCGGCTACTACGGACGCACCCCGGCGCCGATCGAAAAGAAGCTGCAGAAGAAGCTGATGGGCGATCTGAAGCCGATCACGTGCCGTCCGGCCGACTTGCTCAAGCCGGGTCTCGCGGCGGCGGCGAAGGAGATTCCCGCGAAGTTCATCCAGGCGGAAGAGGACATCCTGAGCTATTGCCTGTTCCCGGAAGTGGCGCTCGGCTATTTCAAGTGGCGTGCGCAGCCGGCGGACGCGAAGGATCCGATTCCGGCCGACGTCGAGATGCAGAAGAAGGACGAAGCCGCCCAGGCTCCGTGTGCGGTCAGTGCCGAAGACGCGAAGTTCGCGCAGATCGGCCGCCAGTTCGCGTCGCTGATGGCGATGCTGGGTGGCGCGAAGGTCGATCTGGCTGCTGTTCCGTCCGTACCTGTGCCGCCTGCCGAAGAGCAGTCGCGTGCGGCGGCGGCCGCGCCGGCCGAACCGCAGGGGACGCCCGTGACCGCGCCGCTCAACGGCACGTTCTACCGCAGTGCGGGTCCGGGCAAGCCCGAGCTCGCAAAGGACGGGGCCGCCGTGAAGGCGGGCGAACCGTGCTGCATCGTTGAAGCGATGAAGCTTTTCAACCCGATCAAGACGACGTCGGCGGGTACGATCACGTTCCTCGTGAAGCACGGGGAGCCCGTGACGAAGGGACAGACCCTCGCGGTCATTTCCTGACGGTTTCGACAATCGTTCATCTGAAGACGAAGGAGAAGTATCATGCACATAAGTGTTACAGCCGCAGCCTGGATCTGGCTTTTTCTCGGTGCCTTGTTGATGCTGGCGGAACTTGTCAGCCCGGGATTCGTGATTTTCTTCTTCGGCCTTGGTGCGACGACGGTTGCCGCCTGCAAGTGGCTTTTGCCGAGTCTTTCCATCAGCTGGCAGCTGGCGCTCTTTTCGGTGTTTTCGATCGTCTATCTCGTCCTGCTGCGCCGCTGGATCAAGGGCGTGTTCATGGGCGAGACGGAAGCTTCGCAGCAACTGCAGAGCGAGTATGTGGGTCGTATCGGCAAGGTCGTCGCGGCGACGAGCGCCGATGTGCCAGGCCGGATTGTCGTGGGGGATGCCGAGTGGTCGGCGGTTTCCGAACAGCCGATTCCCGAGGGAACGACGGTCAAGGTCGTTCAGCAGAAGAACCTGACGTTTACCGTGGTCGCGGTCTAAGCAATGTCCGAGCAGCCGATTTGCCATATCGTTGCCGGTCCGAACGGTTCTGGCAAAAGCACCTTTGCGCTCCAGTATCTGCCGGAGTATGCGGGTGCGATCGAGTATGTCAATCCGGACCTGCTCGCGCAGGGCATGTCGCCCGTCGACATCAGTCTTTCCGCGTTGAAGGCGGGCAAGCTTGCTTTACGGCGCATTGCTACGCTGATCGAGCAGAAGGTGTCCTTCGGATTCGAAACGACGCTTTCGGGTCGGGCCTATCTGCATTTGCTCGCGCGGGCGAAGGAACTGGGGTACGCGATCAACCTCTACTATCTGTGGATGCCGTGTCTGGCGATGCTGCCGTCGCGCATCCGCCATCGGGTGCTGGCGGGCGGACACGACGTGCCGACGCGTGATGTCGTGCGTCGCTATGTGCGTTCGCGGGAGAATCTGCGCGACTATGCCGAACTGGCGGACACGTTGCTGATCTTCGACGCCGTCACGCCGGTCCAGCGGCTCATCTGGCGGCGCAATGGTGCGGTGTCGGACATCGTACCCGAGCGGGCGCAGGCGATGCGGGCGGATTTGGGACTTTGATCGGGCCGATAGAAGTCGATGTAAAAAAAGGAGAAGAAAATGACGATGAAGAAAAAGGTTCTGGTTTTGGCGGCGTTGCTGTGTGCCGTCGTGTGGGGCGAGGGCGTGTGCGAGCCGGGGTTCAAGCCGATGTTCAACGGACGCGACCTCACGGGGTGGGAAGGCGCCACGAACACGTACGCGGTGACGAAGGAGGGATATCTCACCTGTCTGCAGCGCGACACGAAGGGTGGCGCCAAGGTCGTTCGCAACCTCTGGACGGTGAAGGACTATGCGAACTTTGTCATTCGTTTCGATGTGAAGCTGCCCCCGAATGCCAACAACGGTCTGGGCATTCGCACGCCGCCGAATGGCTGGTGCTCGCACGACGGCATGGAAATCCAGCTGCTCGACGACTGGGGCCCGGCGTGGAACGGCGCGCACAAGCTGTACGACTCGCAGTACACGGGGTCCATCTACGGCGTCGTGCCGCCGGCGCGTAAGGCCAACGGCGAAAGCTATCTGAACAAGCCGGGCGAATGGAATAGCGTCGAGGTGACGGCGAACGGTTCGCAGATCACCGTTGTTTTGAACGGCACGAAGATCGTCGATGCGGATGTCTCGAAGTACGATCCGGAAGGGGCGTATCTCCCCGACAAGCACAAGCATCCGGGACTGCGCCGGAAGACCGGGCGCATCCACTGGTGTGGACACGGACGTGAAATCTACTGGCGCAATGTGCGGATCAAGGAGCTCTAAATTGTCCGACTCGATGACACAAGACCGCACGGCCTGGCCCGAGGACGCGCGCAACGCCCAGGAGGCGATGGATGTCGCGTCCTGGGATGCCGTTGAAGCCTATCGCGATACGGGCGAGATGGTGCCGGGCGTCGATGAAAAAGGCAATCTCTGCTTCCGGACGGTGGACGAAACGTTGCGTCTGCGGGAGGACTACGAGATGCGCAAGCGTGCGTCGGGCGAATGGCGGCGTCAGAACCTGATCAATCAGTTCAAGGCCGCCGGCGTGCCGTTGACGCCGGATGTCTGGGAGCGGCTGGCGGCCGATCGCCGGCAGGCGCTGGAAGACGATCTCGCGTGGATTCATCCGTGAGTGAGTCCAGGTGAAAACGACGTTCGTTCATTTGGGAGAGTGGTGATGTTGAAGACGGAGATGCGGAACCCGCGGACAATGCATTTGGACAAGATGTCCACGAAGGACATGCTGGCCGTGATGCAGGATGAAACGCGTGTGGCTGTACAGGCGGTCGATGCGGCGTTGGAGGATGTCGGGAAGGCGGTGGACGCGATTGCCGTGGCGATGGCGAAGGACGGTCGTCTGATCTATGTCGGTGCGGGAACGTCGGGGCGGCTCGGCGTTTTGGACGCCTCGGAGTGTCCGCCGACCTTTGGCGTGCCGGAGGATCGTGTGGTGGGGTTGCTGGCGGGCGGTCTTGCGGCGTTCTCGCGCGCAGGCGAACCCGAGGAGGACGATCCCGCGGGGGGCGAAAAGGCGTTTCTCGCCCTCGCGCCAAATGCGAACGACGTGGTCGTGGGCATTAGCGCGGCAGGCGGTGCGAAGTTCGTGCTGGGAGCATTGGCGGCGGCGAAGAAGTGCGGTTGCCTGACGGTGGCGGTGACTTCCAACGCGGGTTCGCCGCTCGACCGGTGCGCGGATATTTCGATTGTGACGGATACAGGAGCGGAAGTGGTGACGGGATCGACGCGCCTCAAAGCCGGGACTGCGCAGAAGCTCGTGCTGAATATGATTTCAACGGCCGTGATGGTCAAGCTGGGTAATGTCTACGAGAACGTCATGGTCAATCTCAAGCCGAGCAACGAAAAGCTGAAGGCGCGGATGGTGGGCATTGTGGCCGATCTGCTGCGGGTCGACCGTTCGGCGGCGGAAGCGCGGCTGGCGGCCAATGCGTGGAGCATTCGACAGGCCCTCACAGCGGCGCAGTGAGACCGGATAATCAACAGAAACGGAGGGTAGGAAATGTTGAGGAAAATCAAGGGAACGGATGCCGTCGCGGTGAATCGGCGGTCTTTTATCGTCGGTTTGGGTGCGGGCCTGTGCTGTTTGGGTACGGGTGCGGCGCCGATATTGGGCGAGCCGGTGTTGACCGTGGTCCATTGCGGCGATCCGCAGTTGGGATTCGGGCAGGAACGTCCGGATCCGTATGTGGCGGATTTGGCGCGGTTTGAAAAGGTCATTGCGCGGATCGATGCGATCAAGCCCGACGCCGTGGCGATCTGCGGCGATATGGTGAATGTGTGGCAGCAGCAGCTGCAGGACTGGCCTCGGCTCGTCAAGAAGATCAAGCAGCCGCTCTTCGTGGCGCCGGGCAACCATGACATGGGCGGCGATCCGATCAAGCCGATGGCACTCGACTTGTTCAACGAGGCGTATGGGGCTGATCACCGTTCGCAGGTGGTGAAGGGCTGGAAGTTCATCGTCGCGAATACGCAGTATGTCTTCAAGTGCAACAAGGGTCCGGCGCAGCGCGAACACGATGCGTGGCTCAAGGCCGAGCTTGCGTCCGGAAAGGCGGCCGGCCAGCCGATGATTCTCGTGACCCACGTGCCGCCGTATGCGCAGAAGCTCGAGGAGAGGGACGGGTACTACAACTACCCGAAGGCGACGCGCGTGGCGACGCTGGATCAATATGTTTCGTGTGGCTTGCGCTTCCATCTGGCCGGCCATCTGCATAGGACGGCGCAGCGTACGTACAAAGGCCTGCCGATCCTCAATGCGGAGACGACCTGCAACAATTTCGACAAGCGTCCCTTCGGTTTCCGTCTGCTGAAAGTCTATGCGGACAACCGATACACCTGGGAATTCGTCGCGATCTGACGGCGTTTTTCATTTCTCACTGCTCATATTCCCGTTATTATGATATAATATTAGTTCAATTTTAACAGTAGAGAAAGAAGAGTGTAATGGTTCGTATC
>JAKSOY010000049.1 GCA_024405255.1 Kiritimatiellia bacterium | reverse complement strand
AGAAAAATTACGGTTCGTAGGGTGTACGGAAACGCTCTCGACGTAGAATGGCACGATTCCAGCGCGCGCGATCGTTCGCATCCCAATCGACAAGCTCGTCATAGGCGCCGCAGAACGGCACACCCAAGTCGACCCAAAGCGCGAGCGTGCGACACTCGGCATCTGTCAAACCCGCTGCATGGCCCTTGTCGAGCATCTCCGAAAAGAGCTTGCTTGTCCGCGAACCACGCGAACACGGCGGTATCAGCTTCGGCGTCGACGAGGACGCCACCCAATTGAGCACTGGATGATCGGGATTTCCGATCCAGATCCGGTCCGCCCAGTAGTTGCGCTTCTTTCCAAGCCAGGCCGAATGCGTCAGGTTCACGTACGCACGCGACCAATAGCGCTTGCCCGTAATGTCTTTCACGAGTTCGCCGGAGAGGTCCATCAGCTTGGGATTGTCATCGCGATTATGGCAGCTCACACACCGCCGCGCGAGGATCGGCTGGACATCTTCACGGAAACTGAACGCACGTGGCGCCGGAGCAAGTGCGGCTGTCGGACGGGGCAATGACGCGCCATGATAGTCGGGCGATTCGTTCGTGCGTTCATGACAACCCACACAGCTCGCGACCTCATCCGGCTGAAGCGTCGTCCAACTGCGCATCGTCTGAACCAGGCGACCCTTTTCGTCGAGCAACTGGAAATAGAGCGGCGTTCGAGCCGGGACCGTGAACGCCACGGATCCATCCGCCGCCACGGGTACTTCGCCGAGTACGCGCTTGACCATCCACGTACCGTTGCCAATTGCCGGCGGCGAACTCGATGCGCCCATCTGGAGCGGTCCCTGGTTCAAGTTCCAGCCCGTGCCAATCGGACGATAATCGAGCGACACCACCCGCAGCGACTTGACGCACCCCGCCGGCGCACCTTTCATCGCTTCCCCGGCGTACACGTCGCGAATCGTTACCGTCCCCGTCGTATGGTCCTCATGGGGACGCTTGGACGTACGCGCCACAAGCTTCCTCGCCCGTACAGGAACAGGCCGTCCACAAGACACTTTCCCCTTCTGCGCGACGAGCAGTTCACGCGCTCCATGGACATCCATCCAGTAAAGTCCCATCGCATGGTCACGCTCGCGTCCCGCCTTCCGCCCGCGCGGGTTCTGCGCGAGCACTACACTCTCTTCATTCACCGGATAGGGATAGGCCGAGAGCGCCCCCTGCTGACCGAAGTCCGAGTCTTTACGTACGAACGTCGACTTCCGCAAGGGCGCCACCTGCCAGCACCCTTCTGTCTCTTCACGCCCCGCGCGAGGATCGAAACGCATCAGTTCCCCCGGCTGCCAGGCATGATGCCCCGTACCGATCGCAAAGAAATACGGACTATTCGGCACGGCACGTGCGTGGATGATCGTATTCGGGAAGAACGAATTCGCCCCGTAGATCGCGCGTTGCGTCGTTCCATCGGGGTTCATCGCCATCAACGGCTGCGTGTAGATCTGTCCTCGGTCGTTGTATTCCCAACGCGTATAGAAGACACGTCCATCCCAAGTCAGCGTCGGGTAATAGTCATGAACCTGGTCGAAGGTGATGCGTGTAATGTTCGAACCATCAGCCTCGCACCGATAGAGATTGTCGACCTCGCTGAACCAGCAGTCGATCACCTGCGAACAACGCGTCGACGCAAAAAGGATGCACCCGTCAGCCAAATAGCACCCTTCAATGTCGGACGCCCCCTTTCCAAACGTCAACTGACGAACCTGTCGCGTCGCCAGCGTCATTTCATAGAGATGGTAATCGTCATGATCACGATCCGCTCGATAGGAATAGAGAATGCGCGTTCCATCCGGCGACACATCGACATCCCGAAAACAACCAGCACGCGTCTTCAGCAGCGTTGTCTCCTGCCAGAGTCCGTCGGGCGAATACTCGGCGAGACACAAGGACGAACCAACGGCACGATAGTCATGATCGTCGCTCAGCGGCGAAGTACCGTCTGAAAGATCGACCAGTTTCTGAAACACCGTCTTCCCCGGGACATAATGACGGCAGTACACCCATTTCGTTGCAAATGCCCGGACAGGCTCCAAACGCGCCGCCCGTCGCGCAAGACACTGTTCTCGCCATGCCGCCTCCGTGAGATTGGTCGGCTGTGAACCACCCGCCTGCAGTCGCCAGTCGGCGAGCAATTCAGCCATCGCAGACGATGTTTTCGGCGCGGGCTTGTAGTTCTCCGCATGCAGAAAAGCGGCCGGATCACTCATCGTCTCATAGTCGGCCTTCACACGGTCTGCAGACTGCGCCCCATCCGCCACGCGCACTTCGTCGTAAAGTCCGCACCAGCTGTGCGTCGTAAGCGTCGGGGCATTGCCGATGCCGAGTCCACCACCGCCATTACTGATTCCCCCGCAGGAATCCGTCAGCTCCGCTTCCGCCCCATTCACATAAAGCCTTACATTCGGCGTGCCATCGAAGACCGCTGTCACATACGTCCATTCGGCAAACGAAGGCGACACGAAATGCTTCCATTTGGCATGATCACCGCCAACGCCCCCAAAATCCCAGCGATTGTCATGCAAATAGAATTCAATGCCGCAGGTCGTGTTGTTATCCCGACGCGAACTAAAGAACACCTGATACCGGCCACGAGCCACCCGCGTACTCTTGAACCACCCCGAGAAAGAGACCTCGCCATACGTTGTGAGATTTTTCCAGTAGCCATTCGGCGCGACAAGCGCATTCCCGCAGCGTTCAAGCGAGGTCTGGTTCACCCGTGCACCACCGACGACACCATCCGCAGTCGCCGTCATCTGCCGCAGCATTTCCGCACTCCCTTGACGACCGAAACGCGGTACCGCATCGTTTCCGAAACCGGACCTGTCGGGTTCGACCTCGGCGCCGCTCGCACACCCCATATGCCACACACCCGTAAAACCATCCCAGACACGATCCGGGGCATCTGCCGTTTTCCGCGCCTGCGCATCGCCCCAATGAAGCGTAAGCGACGTCTGCGTCCCCTTCAAACGCGGCACCTTGACCCAGACGAGGGACTGTCCGGACGAATTCCACGTGTCGATTTCGTGAGGAACGACACGCCCCGTCTCGTCTTCAAACCAGATGTCCCTGCCATCGGCCGAGGCACGGAAATCGGGCACGGCTTCGGGCAATTTCACCAACGCCTGGAAATTCGTCAGCGTGGTCGTGCCCGTATACCCTTGAAAGCGGAGCCGCGCCTGCTCGCCTGCTGCGGATGCACACATCACCAGTGAGGCAAGTGCTAATCCAGCGATTCGATTCCTCATTGCGAACATCCATCCATTCTTTCAGAAAGTTAATGAATCGTGCGCTCGGGAAGCGCCGAGGGTGCGTTGGTGGGAGCCGTTTCACGCGCACCGAACATGATGTCAACCTCCTTGCGGCGCAACTCCGCAAGACGGTCCGACTCGCGTTCGCGCGCGCGTTCCAACTCCGTCTGCTTGGCCTGGGCCAAGGCCACCGCCTGTTCGAGTTCTTCACAGTCTTTCGTGGCCGCCGTAAATTGCGCCCGCCACGTGTTCAACTGCTTCTCCTTCGCGGCAATCGTCGCCCGCATCTGCGCGAGCGCACCGTCAAGCGCCGTCTTGAATCGTGCCTGGGCGGCCGCATTCAACTTTATCTCCGCTGCAAGCTGCGGATGATTTTCAGTGTATTTCGTCCTCAAATCATTCAACAGCGCCGTCTCCTCGACGAGTGCCCTAAAAGAGGCTGCAACTTCCGACCCTTGCGGAATCACCGACGGACATCCTCCGGCCGCGAGACCGCTCGTCTGCAGATAGACAAGCGCCCGCTCAAGCGTCTGACTGGCTTCGAGATCGCGTTCACAGGCGCGGAGTCCCTCCTGGGCCTTCACACGCGTCTGTTCGAGTCCATCGCGTCGTACCGCGATAACCGCAGGGCCGCCTGTTGTCAGAAAATCCTGCAGTGTCTTGAGCGCCTGTTCAGAAACACCCTTCTGATGTTCAATCTCCGCACGGACAGCGGCTAGATTCGACTCGCGTATTCGCGCTTCAGTCGCGGCCTTTTCGGCCTGTTCCTGCAGTGCTTTGGCGCGTTTCTGCGCACGTTCCTCTTCGCGCGCGCCACTGTTCACCTGTTCGTAGGTTCGCTCAAGCCACCCGGTCTTCCAGCCCCAGTAGACGCCACCCCCCACCAAGGCGAGCAACAGGAACAGCTTGCCTTTGGAAATCGGCTTCGAGGCGTGTTTGGGGGACTGTCCCCCCGAATGGTGGCTGTGATGATGGTGACGTCCGGAACCATCCGACGAACTCATCGCGAAAACAGATGGATCCGCCAACGCGGCGGCGAAGGATGAACAGGACGGGAAACGCGCCTGCGGCTCCTTCGCCAATGCGCGCACGAGCACCTCGCGGCGAGGACAATCCATCGGCAGATCCGGCGGACGGTTCATCAGCACGGTTTTAATGACCGTCTCGTCATTCGTCTCAAACACAGAGGCGAAAGGAGCCTTCCCCAAAACCAGTTCAACGAACAACGCCGCGAGCGCATACTGGTCGGTCCAGGAATTCTTCCGTCCTCCCCACCAGCGTTCCGGCGCACGATCGCGCCACTGCGACAGCAACTCCGGCATCTCGCCGTCCCTCGCCCCATCAGTGACACGAACACGCACGACCGGACGCCCCGCACCGTCCAATTCGATCCGCACGCTCGTGGGTGTAATGTCAAAATCCTCCCCGTTCCCCAAATGCGCCTGATGGAGCCGCTGAACGAGCTGGGCCACGATGTCCAGCGCCTGGTTGAATGAGTAGGTTTTCACTTCGCTGACTTCTTCCGTTGTGTACGTTTCGTTTTCTTGACCTTCTTCGGCGATTCGAGAGGTCCTAGTTTCGTAAGCATTTTCACCAAGCCGTCGGCGATGAGCGTTTTCACACGCTCCTTCATTTCGTCGGCGGCATCCGCGAGGCCATCAAGCTTACGGTTCAAACGACGAATCCCTGCATCGATGTCAAGCAACACCGAACCCACGGCCTGGTCCACCGCTTTAAGCGGCTTCGCCCTGAGTTTGCGCGGCGCCGGCTTTTTCTTTTTCTTCGGCGCTTTTTGGGGAGGTTCTTTCGGCTTCATCGCCGGGCCTCATTTAGCGAGGCCGCGCCGGCGGCGGAGGCGGCGGCACCGGACGAACGACCGGCGGATGCACCGGCTTCGCATGATGCGCGGGCGCAGGATGCACAACCGGCGCATACCCACCGTGCGGCCCCTGCTGATAGAATCCGGGACCACCCGAATGATGGTGATGGTGGTGACCGTGATGGCAACCGGCGAAAGCAAACGCCACGCCGAAAACGAACGCGAGGATAAGTGTGTTTTTCATGAGTCCATTATAGCGAATTCACGCCCAAAAGGCAAGGTCCAGATTACTTCTTTGGCTTGGGGATGGTGAGGGCGAAGGCACTATTGGCGAGTGCCATCACACCCGCCGTGCTGAAGAGGACTCCCGCACCGAACCGATCGAAAATCCAGCCGCCGAGCAACGCATAGAAGACAGTGATGACATGGTTCACGGAAATGCCGGACGACAACGTTGCCGTCAACTCCTCCTGAGAGTCGGAGAGCGTACGTGCATAAAGGTTCGTCGCAATGGAGGCATTCGAAATGATCGCATCGAGAATGTAGTTCACGCACACGACCGCAATCGCCACCTTCGGCGGAAAGATGTCCTTCGCAAATCCATAGAGCAGACACACGAAGAACAAGATGACCGTATCCCAAATCATGACGTTCCGATAGCCCCAATGATCCGCCAGGCGGCCGATGAGGCGTCCACCCCACAACGCCGTCAGAAACGCGCTGATGCCGAACAGGAGTGCGATATCCTTTGTCTCCATCCCGTAGAGCTTGATCAGCACGAACGGACCGAACGTGAAGAACACCTGCTTACGCGCACCGTAGAAAAGTTCGAGCGCATAGAACTTCGCATACTTCTTGCGGAAATAGAACGTCGGACGCGGCTTGCCCTGCAAACCAGGTTCCTTCATGCGTCCGCCCAGCCACACGCTCGCCCCCAATAGCACAATGATCATGCACCAGACGATGTCGTAGAGGATGCGCTGCGACGCGACGGACATCAGATGCGTCCCGACAAAGAACACGGCCGCCACGAGCAGACTGCCCACCACCGTTCCCGCATTGATCGCACTCGTCACAATGCCAAGCGATTCCCCGCTCTTCCCTTCACGCGCGACTGAAAGCGCCAACGACTGGCGCACGGGCATCACCAGGTGTTCACCCAGCGCCCACACAGTGATGAAGATCACCACGCCCATCCACGGAACGGGAATCAGCAGCAAACCCGCCGCAAGCAGGGAAATCAGCGTGCCGATACGCAGCACCTGCCAGTCCGAACACTTGTGGAAGAGCGCGAGAATCGCAATCAGCAGAACGCCTGGCGTTTCACGCAGGAACTCCAGCATGCCGCGGTCGAGTCCGCCGATCTTGTAGAACTCCACCAGGAAGTTGTTGAAGGTCGCCTGAAAACTGCCGATACCGACGCCCCAGACGAGAATGCTGGTGAAAAACGCCAGCCAGCCCGAACCGGGCCGGCACACCGAACCGTAATCACGGAGGCGGAACATTTCAACTCCTTTTCCGCAGGGGGACAGTCCCCTCAACCGAAAATCTTCGAATAGAACGGCGCCCAGTAGCTGATCACCTGCGTCGCACCGGCACGGAAGATCGCATAGAGCGACTCGCGCGCCGTCGCATAGAGGTCGCAATACCCCTTCTCGGCGGCGGCGAAGATCATCGAATACTCGCCCGAGACGTTATAGGCCATCACCGGCAGGTCCGTCCGCGCACGCACTTCCTTGATGAGGTCGAGGTAGAAAAGCGCCGGCTTCACCATCAGCGCATCCGCACCCTCGCGTTCATCCAAAACAGATTCGCGCAAGGCCGTACCGGGATCGCGATAGCTCGCCTGATAACCTTGACGGTCGCCCTTCGACGGCGCCGAATTTTCGGCATCGCGGAACGGTCCATACATCTGCGAGGCAAACTTCGTCGAGTACGAAATGAGCAGCGTCTTCGAGAAGCCTTCTTCATCGAGCGCCCGACGGATCGCCGCAATCTGGCCATCCATCATTGCCGACGGCGCCACGCCGTCCGCACCGGCACGGGCGTGCGAAACCGCCACGCGCGCGAGCATCTCGCAAGCCGCATCGTTGTCGATGTCACCCTCGGAATCGTGCGGACCGCAATGACCGTGGCACGTATAGGCACACAGGCAGACATCCGTGAGAATCACCAGATCCGGATACGCCGCACGCAGGATCGGAATCGCCCGCTGCACCGCACCCTGCGGATCGGCCGCCGGCGTACCGCACTCGTCCTTGCCCTCGCCCTCATGCTGGCCGAAGAGCAAGACGCTCTTGATGCCCTGCGCAACGACGGGTGCGAGTTCCTTCACGAGTTCGTCCGCCGACAGACGGAACTGTCCCGGCATCGACGGAATCTCTTCACGACGCCCCTCGCCCGGCAAAACGAACACCGGCCAGATGAAACTCGCCGCCGGCGGTTGCGGCATTGCAAAAAGGTCGCGGATCGCCGCCGTACGACGCAACCGACGCAGACGCACATTCGGATACCCTGCACCCCACGCACCATTCATCTCTTCGCACATTTTAGACAACTTCTTTCGTTCGTATCTTTTACTTAGAAGGAAATGGACGGATCGAACGGATAGCGTCCGAACTTCTCGCCGTAGACCGCGAGACCGCCCTTCTCGGCCGCCAGACGGATTGTCACCGTGTCGGCCCCTTTGGCGGCGACCTCCGCCGGGATCTCGGCCTCCACAAGCCAGCCGTAGCTGCCCGCCTCACGCAGCTTCCTGTCGCGCGGCTGCGCGAACCACGAAAGGATGCCCCGATGGTCCGCCGGATCGTCCGGAAGCGCCACCGTCTTCACCAGCACGCCATTCGCGAACACCTGAACTTCGCCCGGCCACTTGAAGTCGCACGTCATCGGATAGGAATTCGGGTTCTTCGACCGGTCGGCGAAGCCGCCGCCGAGCATGCAGTCCAGATCGCGCGTGCCCTTGTCGAGATCCGTCGAATCCTTGGCGTTGAGGCGCTTGGACGACACTTCGGCGCGGAAGGTCAACGTCTTGTTCTGCGCGCCCTCGGGCAGCTTGAAGACATACTCGAAGGATCCCTTGCCCGCACCGCAGGCCTTGAGTCCGTCAAGGATGTTCCACTGCTTCTGGCTCCAGGTCGCCTTCGTGAACGAACTGGCCGGAACGGAGATCGTATCCGCCGACGGATTCGCACGCGTCACAAAGCACGCGAAGTTGCGCCCCACCACGGCATCGCCATCGACGAGCGAGAAGCAGATCACGCCGCACGCCGTCTCGTTCGGCAGCTTGACCGGCACGTCCAGCACGCGACCGTTCTGCCACGAAGCGCCCGTAAAGGTCCCCGCATCCACCGGCAGGCCGTCAATGAACTTGCCCTTGGCATTGTAGGCGCGCACGCGATAGGTGACCGCGAGCTTGTGGCCGGCATACTTGTCCGTCGTGAGCGACACGTCAACCGGCATCATCCACGTCTCGCCCGCCTTGAATTCGCGGCAGAGTTCCGTGTCGAGCGGCAGAAATGCATCCGCATGCCAGTCCTGTAGTTTGGATCCCGGGAAGAGGTCCTCAATACCCGTGTACTTGGGCGTACGATCGAACCGCACGTAGCCGTTCCATTCGTTGATCACGTCGTGATGCTCCGTATAGAGCCAGCCCGTGCACTGGAGGTGGCGACGGAACGCATTGATCATCAAATGGTAGTCCCACGACCAGTCGCAGTCGCCCGTCGAACCGTCATATCCCCACACGTTGCCGCACTCGCTGTTCAGCATCGGCGCATTGCCCTGCACAAAACCGCCGATATAGTTGCGCGTGGAACCGGGGAACGTGCCCTTGCACCAGTCCGAAACCGTGTTCTCCCAATTGTAGCCCGCCGTGTAGGCATGCCACGTGTTGAGGTCCGTCACCACATGGTCGTGGTTGCACGGCGAGTTGTCTTCCACGAGACGGGTCGGATCAAGACGCTTCGCCTTCGCATAGGCCTGCGCGACCGCACGACGCACCCACGGGGCATACCGCTGGGCCCGATTCCGGCCCCAGTTTTCGCCGTCCGCAAAGAGTCCCCACGTTTCATTGAACAGCACCCACGAGAAAACGCTCGGATGGTTGAAGTCGCGCTTGACCATGCCTTCGAAGCAGAACCAATGCTCGCGGAACATCGCCTCCGACGCAGCACCCCAGGCACACGGCACATCCGCCATGATCAGCAGACCGAGCTTGTCGGCCCAGTAGAGCTTGCGCGGCACTTCCACCTTGATGTGCACGCGGTTGCCGCTGAGGGCGAGCTTCTTCGAAATCAGAATCTCGTTCTTCATGAACTCGTCCGTCGGGAACGTATAGAACCCTTCCGGATGGTAGCTCTGGTCAAGCGTGAGCTGGAGGTAGATCGGCTTTCCGTTCAACGTCACACACGGGAATTCCGTTCCCGGAATCTTGCCCATGCCGACCTTGCGCATGCCGAAGTAGGTGTTCACCTCGTCGCGCGCCGGTGCCTCTTCCAGCGGCTTGCCGTCCTTATCGACGTCCTTGAGCGAACAGACGACCTCGTAGAGATAGGGATGCTCGAGGTCCCAGAGCTTCACATCGCGCAACGCGATCTTGACCTTCGCGCTCATCTGTCCCGGCAGGAACGACGCCGTCGCAACCTTCGCACGGTCCTCCGGCTTGAACGCGATCGAAAAGAGAAGCGGCTTCTTGGCCGGCGCCCCGAGCGTCACATCCGCCGTCACGGACCCGTTCTCGATGTCCGGCGTGAAGTGCACGGTCTCCAGGTATTCATCGCCGCGAGCTTCAAGGTAGACGGTCTGCCAGATGCCGCGCGCATTGCCGTAGCCCTGCTTGCCGTAGAGACGCCAGTCCGAACGGCTCATCTCGTTGCCGGCATCCCACGCACGGATCGTCAGCTTCTGCGCCACGCCCCAGGCGATGTGGTCGGTGATCTCGAACTCGAACGGCGTGTAGCCGCCCGAATGTTCACCCAGACGATGCTTGCCGAACCACACGGTCGTGTCATGGTCGCTCGCCCCCACGACGAGGAAGACGCGCTTGCCCTTCCACTCGGCCGGCACCGTGATGTCGCGCCGATACCAGCCGATATCCGCTTCGTCCTTGACGCCCGACAAGGCGCTTCCCCACGGGAACGGCACCAGAATCGACTGTGCGAACTTCGCGTCGTCGGCCTCGAACCATTTTTCGCGGCAGCCCGCATCCTGTTTGTCGGACGCAAACTTCCAGGTCCCGTTCAGGTTCATCCAGCCCGCACGCGACCAATCCGGACGCGGATGCTCCGGCAGCGGAATCTCCGCCAGCGAAACCAGCGACAGCACGCACGCGAGAGCCAAGAAACGAAGCTTCATTGGATTTCCTCCTCAGTTAAAACCGACCGACAAACTCTTTTCTTCAAACGAATCACTTGACGCGCAGCAGGAAGAAGTTCTTCTTGCCACTCCGCAGAACGGCGAGCCGTCCATCCACGAGATCGGCTTCGCCCATCATGCGATCGACACCGCACTTCACGCTGTTGAGCGAAAGTCCGCCCTGCTGCGCCATACGGCGCGCTTCGCCGTTGGACTTGAACATGCCCGCCTGTGCCGCCACCATGAACGCCGGCTTGCCGACAATGTCTTCCTTCGCCAGCTCGGCGCTCTTGACGTCCTTGAAGATCGTCTCGAGTTCGTCCGCGCTCTTGCCCGTGATGTCACCGCCGAACAGCGTCTGCGTGGCACCCAGCGCCGTCTTCACGCCTTCTTCACCGTGCACGAGACGCGTAAGTTCTTCCGCCAGCGCCTTCTGCGGAATGCGGGCTTCCGGATTCGCCTTCATCTGCGCTTCGAGTTCGGCGATCTCCGACAGCGGACGCAGCGAGAACACCTTGAGGTAGCGGATCACGTCTTCGTCCGCCGAACGCAGGAAGAACTGATACCAGTCGTACACGGACGTCTTTTCGGCGCTCATGAACATGGCGTTGCCTTCGCTCTTGCCGAACTTCTTGCCCGAACCGTCGAGCAGCAGCGGGAATGTAAGGCCATACGCCGTCTTGCCACGCATCTTGTGCACGAGGTCCGTACCGGCCGTGATGTTGCCCCACTGGTCGGCGCCACCCACTTCCATCGTGCACCCGTAGGTGTCGAAGAGGTGGAGGAAGTCGTTGCCCTGCAGAATCTGATAGCTGAACTCCGTGAATGTCAACGCGCCTTCACTCGCCTCGAGGCGCTTCTTCACGCTTTCCTTCGCCAGCATCTGCGGCACACGAAAGTTGATGGCGACATCGCGCAGGAAGGCGATCGCACTCAACCCCGAATACCAGTCGTAGTTGTCCACCATGATCGCGGCATTGGGTCCGTCGAAATCGAGGATGCGCGAAAGATTCTCGCGAATGCCCTTCTTGTTCTCCGCCACCTGTTCGAGCGTGAGCATGTTGCGTTCCGCGCTCTTACCGCTCGGATCGCCGATCAAGCCCGTCGCACCGCCCACAAGCGCAATCACCTTGTGACCCGCGAGCTGCAGACGACGCAACATCATGATCGACACGAGATTGCCCGCCTGGAGCGAATTCGCGGAGGGATCGAAACCGCAATACACCGTCTGCGGCGTCTCCAGCATCTTCTCGATTTCAGGATCGGAAACGGCCTCCACCAGGCCACGTTCAACCAGTTCTTTAAAGAGACTCATTGTCTTGACTTTCAGTTCTTAGCTTCTTCAATTGCCGCCAAAATGTCATCGGGCTTCTGCAGACCGTCGAGACGCACCTTCTCCTCGCCGTCCTTGAAAATGAGAAGCGTCGGAATCGAAAGCACCTCAAGCCGCGCCGCAAGGCCGGGCTCGTTGCCCACATCTACCTTGCAGACCTTCACCGTGCCGTCGAGCTTCGGCAGCACCTGCTGCTCGATCAGCGCGCCCAGCACCTTGCACGGACCACACCAAGTCGCCCAAAAATCGACGAGCGTCACACCCGTCTCAACCGTCGCGTCGAACGCGTCTTCGGTCAATTCAATCACTTCTGCCATTTGATTCCTCGATTCTTTTGTCAACACAGGATATTTTAGCAAAAAACGGCGCGGCGAACAAGGAAGTAATGGGATATCTCGGCTGCGCGACGCGTTCTTCGACGCACGCTTCGACGACTCGCTACGAAATCGTACACAACAAGGCTTTTCTATGCTATAATAATATCAATCCAAAGGAGTATTATGTCTAACAGTTCTACCTTGAAGTTTCTGGCGGTTCTTACGAGTGCGGTGACGATTGTCGGCTGCTCGACCATCACCTCTAAGGGTCCCCGCGGCGGATCCCCCGAGGCCTGGTCTGCCATCGTCGCCACGAACGCGCCGATCCGTGTCGCCATCTACGAGGATCTCGGCGCCGGCGACGAGTCGGTCTTCAAGCTGAACCGTCTGGCCACCCTTTCGGACGACATCGATTTCCTGCCCGTCGACGCGGACTCGATCCGCGACGGTGCGCTCGACCAGGCGAACGTGTTCGTGCTCTCCGCCACGGATGAAAAACGCCTCGCCCAAACCCTCGGGACTAAAGGCTGTGAAAACATTCGTTCGTTTGTCAGGGACGGCGGCTCGTTCCTCGGCATTTCAGCCGGCGCCACCTACGCCCTGGCCGATGCGCCGCTCGCGCTCGCCGCCTACACGAACCAGCCGTGCGTCCACTGCCGCGCCGCAACGACGATCGAAGTCTATTACAATACGAACGCGTTCCATGCAGCCGGATTCAAACCCGGCACGCTCGAGACGCGTTTCGACTTCGGACCGTGCATGCTGCCCGGCCCCGCGATCACGGACGCCGCCGCGAAGACGGTCGCCACATTCCGCGGGAACGTCCACCTCGTGGACCGAAACGCCCAGGCGCCGTCGATGCGCGGATGCGCCTCCGCCGTGGCGGGGACCTACGGCAAGGGACGCGTCTGGCTCTTGGCCGACCACCCGGAAGTCGCGCCCGCCACGACCTTCGCCCTGCGCCGCGCGCTGACCTACCTCGCCCACGGACGCGTTCCCCAACTCGTTCATCCGCAGCGGACCAAGGGCCAGCTCAGCGTGGGTTTCCTTTCGCTCTCCGCGCCGGGACGTCAAGGTGCCGCGTTTATGTCCTACCTGAACACTTCCGAGCAATTCGACGTCGTCCCCCTCGGCCGCGCCGGTCTGCTCGCAGGCGACATGACACATGTCGACGCGATTGTGCTGCCGCCGACAATGACGAAGGAAGACGAACAGAACCCCTTCTACGCGGCCGATCTGCCGGCGTTCATCAAACACGGCGGCACCGTGGTCGACCTTCGGAAGACAAAGCCGTTCGAGGCGCTTAAGGCGCTCCACGACCTCTATCTCGCCCCGGCGCCCCAACCGCGCAAACCGTTGCGTCCCGCGCCGAACGAACTGGCGCCGAATCCCGTCCGTACGGTTTTCTACGGTGCCACAGGCGCCGGCGGAAACGGCATTCTGCGCGTGGCGCGCATGTTCGCCGCGTCGACGAACTATGTCGTCCGCTTCGTCGAAGGCAAGGACATCCGTGAAGGCGCCCTCAAGAACGCCGACCTCTACATCGCGCCGGGCGGCGGTTCGGACACGCAATCGAGCAACCTCGGCCCGCAGGGTCGTACCAACCTCGTCAACTGGATCCGCAACGGCGGACTCTACCACGGTACCTGCGCGGGCGCCTACCTCGCCTCGTGCAACAACCCCGACGCGAAAAAGAAACTGCGTCTCGACTTGATGCCCACCTATACGCAGAAGTGCCCCTATCGCGGCGGCAACGCGCTCGTGAAACTGCGCTATACACCGGCCGGCGAGAAGGCCCTGGGGCGTAAGGGCGTCGACGAGATGTTCTACCACGGCGGACCTATCCTGCTGCCGGCTCCTGTGATTCCGGACGGCGAGTTTGAAACCCTTGCCACCTTCGAGAGCCAGAACGTCTACGTCTACAACGGCAACACGACACCGGAGATGGGCGGACACGCTGCCATCGTCGCGGGCCGCCTCGGCAAGGGCAAGGTGATGGGCATGTCGCCCCATCCGGAGGCCGACGACGGAACGGAAAGTCTCGTGCGCGACGAAATCAAATTCCTGACGGGACGCGAACTCGACGGCGGACGCAACTGGCGGACGCGTGGCAACCTTTCGGTCGCCTTCTTCTGCAACCGCTACTACAACGACGGCGGCGAACTCGCGCTCGACCTTCTGGACATGCCGGGTTTCGATGTCTGCGCGCAAGGGACGCGTGGCGTGAACAGCGGCTACCTTGAACATCTGGATGTCGTCGTCGTCTCCCACCCGCGCGAATCCACGATGGCCCTCTTCAAGGAATTTCTCGCGCGCGGAGGACAGGTCTATGTGTGGTACACGAATGACAAGGAGAAGTCGTACATCCCTACGGACAAAACGGGCAATCTGCACGTCTTCCCCAACGCCCTCGCCTGCGGAAAGGCCCTGAAGAAACTTTCCGACGAAAACCTTCGTCACTGAGAGGTCTGCCATGACGCCTGAAGAAGAAATCCACACCCTAAGAATCACCCTGGCCCGTACCGAGGCCCGTCTCGCCGAAGTTGAGATCCTCCGTCATGAGACCGAGGTTCTCAACATTCAACTCGAGAACCAGATTTCCGCCCTTCAGAAACGTTCAAGCGCAGAAATGGAGCTGCGTGACGTCATCACGGAAAACTCGCCGTTCGCGGTCTATATGATGGAAGTCTGGGAAAACGAATACCGCTACATCTACGCGAACCCAGCTGCGTGCAAACTCTTCGGACTGACGCGAGACCAGATCATCGGCCACACGGATGCAGAACTCTTCTCAGAAGAGACCGCAAGTGTCTGCCGAATTCATTGCGATCAGGCCATGCAGGCCAAAGGCATCCTTACTGTCGAAGAAAGCTTTGAGGACGGTACCGGTGAACACCACAGCCTCATCTGCATTCTCGCGAACTGTCATGATGCCGTCGGTCGTCAACTTCTCATCGGTTTCTGCGTTGACCGCACGGTCGACGCCGAGAACCGTCTGCAGATCCAGGAGCTGAACCGGACGCAGGACGAACTCATCGCCCGTCTCCGCGATGAACGCGACCGCGCCGTCGCCGCCGAAAAGGCGCGCAGCTTCTTCTTCTCAACCGTCAGCCACGACATCCGCACGCCGTTGAACGCCATCATCGGCTTTTCGGAGATGCTCAAACTGGGCGTCGACGACCCCGAAGAACGCAAGCGCTTTCTCGACTCCATTCTAGTCAGCGGCAAGACCCTCCTTCAGCTCATCAACGACGTGCTCGACTTGTCCAAGCTCGAAGCAGGGAAGATGGAAATCCATCCGGAACCGACCGACTGCGGGAAACTTGTGACAGAGATCGGCGACGCCTTCCGTGCGAGTGCCGTGAACAAGCTTGTCGAAATCCGCAGCACGGTCACAACGCCGATGCCGATCCTCATGGTCGACCCGCAGCGTATCCGCCAGATTCTGTTCAACCTCGTCGGCAACGCCATCAAATTCACGACGCAAGGTTTCGTGGCCGTCTCAGCCGAATTTAATCCGGCGGAAAACAACACCTTCACCATGCGTGTCGAAGATACAGGCTGCGGCATTCCCGAAGAAGACCAGGAACGCATCGCCCTTCCCTACGTCCAGGCGAATGGTCCCGGACGCCACGGCGGCACGGGCCTCGGTCTTGCCATCTGCAAGGAACTCGTCAGCTGCATGGGCGGCAACCTCAAATTCGCCTCGACGGTCGGCAAGGGGACGATCTTCCAAGTTCAGCTGCCCAACATCGAAATCGCCAAGGAAGCCACGCTGAAAACGCTTTCCGCCACCCAGCTGATCCGCCTCGCCGTCTCAGGGCCTGTCCCCACGACAAAACGCGTCTTGATCGTCGACGATTCGGCCGTCAACCTCTCGGTGTTGAAAGCCATGCTCAAGCGCATGGGCATTCAGAACATCTCGACGGCGGGCAATGGACGCGAGGCCCTTGAAATCCTCGGCACAAAACCCATCGACCTCGTCCTCACCGACATGTGGATGCCCGTGATGGACGGACGCAAACTCGTCTGCGCCATACGTGCAGATGCCCGCTTCTCCAAGCTCCCCGTCTATGCGGTCACCGCTGACGTGGAAACGCGCAAAGAATGCGCGACAGCCGGATTCACGGGCATCCTGCTGAAGCCTCTCACGCTGGAGAAGCTTCGGACCCTCTTCGGGTAAAGCAAAACGGCCTTTCGCGATCGCGCCCTTAGAGGCGCGTATCGCAGAAGTCGAGGAACAGCTTGAAATCGCGCAGGTCGAAGGCATGTCCGCCTTCGTGGCAATGGTAGCCGACCTTGCCCTTCAGTCCCTGCTTTTCCCATGCCGCCGCGACTTTGTCCGCCGCCGCCTTTTCAGCCGCCGGACCTGCCCAGTCGTCCTTCGAACCGCTTGCCACATAGAGGCAGCGCGGCGACACAAGGCCCATCCACTCGTCCTGGTCGTGCGTGATTTCCAGATCGTGGCCACGCCACTTCAGGTAGTTCTGGCAGAACCAATACGGGAACCCGCGTGTGATCTGATGGATGTGTTCGCTCCGATCTGCCTTGAACTTGTTCAGCTTCGCACCACCGCAACCGGACGCATTGGAATACGTGATTTTGAAACGCGGATCCGTCACACCCGCGCAGATCGCCGTCTTGCCGAGGCGGGAATGTCCGCACACTGCCACACGCTTCGCATCCAGCATCGGCTGCGTCTCGATCCAGTCCAGCACCCGGCTATGGCCCCACGCCCACGCGCGGATCGTACCCCAGCTCGTCGCCGTACGATCGGACTCGCCGCCATACACCTCAAACACGCCATACGGATACGGCGGCAACGGCTTCCCCTGCTGCTTGAGGCTCGCGATCATACGCCGACGCGGCTGATCGGGCGCCACCTCGTTGAGATTGTAATGGACAATCGCATACCCGCGCGAGGTCACGTAGGCGTCGATATCCTTCTGCAGCTTGTCCTGCTCATGGGAATACTTGTCGTCATGCATGCCGTTGTTCCATGCGCGGAAATCGCCCATGAGGATCACCGGACACGGCTTCTCCTTGGAGGCTCCGGCCGGCAGCTTGACCGTCAGATCCACTTTGACCTTGCCGGCGAAGACGATGCTATTTCCCTGGAACGTCATATCCGCCGGACGCCCAATCGGCGCATGGCCGTATTCATTGTCAAGGAACCACTGCATCAATTCCTTCTTGCCCGCATCGAGTTTGTCAAACGCCGGGTCCGCAGCCATCAGCGTGGTTGCTCCCATCGCGACCAACAGGCTCAAAAACATCCTTCTCTTGATCATCGTAACAACCTTTCCTTTTTTGTTGAGTTAGAAATTCTGAAGCTGGGCGATTTCCGCCGGTGTCAGATCGCGCCAATCGCCCGGCTGCATTTCCGGCGGCAACCGCAAGGCGCCGACGGAAACGCGCTTGAGCGCCAGCACCACCAAATGCGCCGCACTGCACATATAGCGGATCTGACGCTTGCGGCCTTCACGCAGACGGAAGCGGAGGATCGTGATGTTATTGCGATCGGCACGCACGACCTCCACGGGACACGGACGCGTCACATACCCGTCCGGCATGGTGACCGGTCCTCGCAGAATATTCAGCTTCTCTTCGTTCCAGTGTCCGGCGGCCCGTACGAGATAGGTCTTTTCGTGCAGGAAACGCGGATGCGTCAACCGCAACGTCAAGTCACCGTCGTTGCTCATCAAGAGCAGTCCTTCGCTCTCCTTGTCGAGACGGCCGACCGGCACCAGACGCTCGCGCACCTGGCCCCGCAGCAGATCCGTCACCGTCTGCCCGCCAAACGGATCGCTGACGGTCGACAGCACCCCCACAGGCTTGTAGAGGAGAATCGTCCGCGTCCGTTCCTGGGCGGCGCCGAGCGGCCGTCCGTCAACGGCGATCCGGACTTTTTCCGGGTCGAATTTCAATCCGAGTTCCGTCACCACCTTGCCGTCAACCGTCACGCGCCCCGCGACAATCATCTCCTCGGCATGACGCCGACTCGCAACGCCTCGATGACTTAAAATCTTCTGTAGTCTCTCTTCCGCCACAATCCTATCCTTCTCAATTCTGCCGTCCCTACCCGCAGCACATCAAATGTTGATGTTGATCGTCGTCAAGGCGGCCATGCACGCGAGCGTCACCAGCACGAACAGAACGATCCTACAGATCATGTGAACCTTCGCCCGTTGGGCTTCACGTTTTTCGCGCTCTTCTAGATACGTCTGAATGCTCGTGACCGATGCCTGCAATCGTTCGATGGCCAATTCAATTCGCCGCGTATCCAGCTTGACTGACTGTGCCGACTCCTGAACTGTCGCGTTTTCAAACAGCTCGAACGAAGGCGCAGGCACTGCCACGGGCGATGTCTGCGGCATCTTCGCCAGCAGCTCTCGGAAATGTGCCTTCGACTGCGGATTGCGGTCATGAGTCGCCAGATAGAGCAGATCCTCGCGCGACATCTCTTCCTCAACCTCTTTCTGGTAGGTTGCATAAAGCCCGTCATCCACTTCGTTCTGGAAGACCGTGCAGTAGAACATCAGCGCAATGTACTCCTTCGCACCCTGTGGGGCGTCGTTGAAGTACTTCGCCAGTTGCGGATCCTCCATGCACTTCGCGTGGGCTTCACGGATTTTCGACTCGGGGATCACGCCATCGGTATCATCATCAGCCATTGCCAACCTCCTTGTCTTTTGTGTTGTTTGAAAGAAGCGATTGTCCTGCATCCACAGCGAGGATCTGCCCCGTCACGGACTCAGCCTCCAAGAAAAACGCCACGGCCTCCGCGACATCCTTCGGCGAAGGACGCCGTTCAAGCAAAATGGAACCGCCCGGCTCGTGATTTTCAGCCGCAGTCGGCAACAGCACGGGACCCGGCGCGACGGCATTGATCCGAAGCGATGGCGCCAATGTCACTGCGAGACGATCCATCATCACCTTCAATGAATATTTTGAGAGGGCGTAGGGCGTCATGTCGCATGCGTCTGACAAGATTCGCGCATCGAGCAGATTGACAACGGAACCCGTCTTTTTCTGCTGCCGAAGACGCATCGCCAAAAGCGTGGACAACGACGTCGGCGCATTAAAATTAACTTGTAATAGACGCTCGCTGCGCGCAGCGTCCAATGCCGACGCCGTGGAGAACTCGGACGCGTTGTTGACGATCGCACAAAGATCGGGTGCCATCTCGCACGCCTTATGGAAAAGGCGCGCGGGGGCTTCGACGTCCGAAAAATCAGCGCACAGCGGGTTGTCGGCCTCTCGCGAATGAACGAGCACGTTCCATCCGCGAGAACGGAGGACGTCGCAGATTGCCTTGCCAATCCGCTTCGCGCCTCCTGTGACCAACACGCTGCCCGTGCGCATCCACCACCTACTTGAGCATCAGCTGCGTCAGCAGCTTGGTGAAACGACCCGGATCGGGGATGGCCGAACCTTCGGCAATCAACGCCTGGTCGTAGAGAAGTTCAACGGCATCCTTGAGCTCATCGCCGCTGAGACCTTTCATCTTTGTCACGAGCGGATGCGTGGCATTGACTTCAAGCGTGCGCTTTTCATGCGGAATTTCCTGGTTCATCGCGCGCATCATGCGCTCCATCGACGCCGAAAGCGCATTGGCACCCGCCACAAGGCAGCACGGCGAATCGGCCAGACGCGTCGACACGCGCACATCTGCCACATCGTTCTTGAGCTGCTCCCTGACGGCGTCGAGGAACGGCTTGAGATCGGCGGACGCCTTTTCGTTGGCTTCCTTCTCTTCCTTCTGTTCCTTCTCGCTGCCGAACTGCACATCGCCCTTCGCGATGTCGATCAGCTTCTTGCCCTCGTATTCGCGCAGGTCGTCCACGAGCCACTCGTCAACCGGATCGACGAAGAAGAGCACATCGCAGCCATGCTGCAGTGCCTTCTCGATCTGCGGCGAATGACGGGCGTCTTCCAGGCGCTCCGCCGTCAGATAGTAGATGTCCTTCTGGTCCTTCGGCATCGCCTTCACATACTCGTCGAAGGAAATGCGCTTACCCTCTTCGGTCTTCGCCGAATAGTAGAGCATCAGCTTCTTGATGCGGTCGGCGTTTGCATAGTCCGTACGAATGCCTTCCTTGAGGATGCGTCCGAACGCACCGAAGAACTCCGTGTAGGCCTCCGCCTTCTTGTCCTTCATCTCCTGCAGCGTCGCAAGGATCTTCGACGTCACCGCCTGCTTGATCTTGCGGATCACGGCGTCATCCTGCAGCATCTCACGGCTCACATTGAGCGGCAAGTCGGCGGAATCCACCACGCCCTTCGCAAAGCGCAGATACTCCGGCAACAGCATCTCGAAATCGTCGCCGATGAACACGTTGCGCACGTAAAGGGAGAGTCCGCGTTTCGTGTTCGGCATATAGATGTCCATTCCCGCCTGCTTCGGCAGGAACAGCAACGCCTTGAATTCCACCGCACCTTCACCGGAGAAGTGAATCGTCTCAAGCGGATCCGAATAGTCGCGCGTGAGGTGCTTGTAGAATTCGTTGTACTCCTCCTGCTTGACATCCTTCTTCGCGCGCTTCCACAAGGCCGTCATCGTGTTGAGCGGCTTCGGCTCTTCCGGCTGCTTCGCCTCCTCGCCCTCTTTCTTCTCCTCCTTCTTCTCGGGCAGTCCCTTGAAGAAGATCGGGTAGGCGATGAAGTCCGAGTAGTCTTTGACAAGGCTTTCAATACGCCACTGGTCGAGATATTCCTCGAACTCAGGACGCAGATGCAGCATCACGCTCGTACCGAATTCATCGCGCTGGCCGTCTTCGATCGTGTACGTGCCGCTGCAATCGCTCTCCCACTGGTAGGCGGCCGCTTCACCGCGCTTCTTGGAAACGACACGAACCTTGTCCGCCACCATAAACGCCGCGTAGAAGCCCACGCCAAACTGTCCGATGAGTTCCGGCAGATTCGAACCACCCTTTTCCTTGAGCGCCGCACGAAACGCCTTCGTTCCGGAACTGGCGATGACGCCAAGATTCTTGTCGAGATCCTCGGCGTTCATGCCGCTGCCGTTGTCAGAGATCATCAACGTCTTGGAATCCTTGTCGGCGACGATCTGGATGCGCCATTCAGGATTGTCCGATACAAGCTCCGGCTGCGTCAGACCGAGATATTTTGCACGGTCAATCGCATCGGACGCGTTCGAGATGAGTTCGCGCAGGAAGATTTCCTTCTTCGAGTACAACGAGTTCACAACGAGATCAAGCATTTCCTTGATCTCAGCCTTAAAAAGATGATTCTTCTTTTCCATTTCTATCTTCTTTACATCAATTCAAACAATCTCAATCGTCCAATCGAACAATCGCCCAATCGCCCAATCGAACAATCGAACAATCCGAACAATCGAACAATCCGAACAATCCGAACAATCGAA
>JAKSOY010000048.1 GCA_024405255.1 Kiritimatiellia bacterium | reverse complement strand
TGGCGCACGACATCGAACACAACACGCCGCCCCCCACGCGGGGGCGTCAATTGAACCACCGTTTGACGCACCTCGTCGTGAACCTCTGGTCGCCCCCCACGCGGGGGCGTGAATTGAAACCTGCCGTGTAGAAAACGGATCCGCAGGCGACCTGTCGCCCCCCACGCGGGGGCGTGAATTGAACCCACAATAGACGCGCCCTCTATTGAGGGTTTCCCCTACACGCGCGGGAATGCTCTGTTTAGGCCCAATAGATGGGCGCTCTATTGGGGGGCATATGCGTGGGGATGTTCCGGGTAATATCGGCAAATGGAAAATGAGAAAGTTTCTTTGCGGGGTGTCAGATGTCATGAGGGAGGTTCCCTATACCTTTCGAAAAGAATTGAAGAAATGCGGAGGACTGTAACATGTATGTCGCGAAGATTGTTTCCGGTGGACAGACGGGGGTTGACCGTGGTGCACTTGGTGCTGCATTGAAGGCGCAATTGGCATCGCTGAAGCGGCAGAAAAGTACGTGGGGCGGTTGATTGCCGCGCAAAGACACGCCGAAGAGGATTTGCTGAAGATGGATTTGATTGACTTGAAAGTCTGGTTTCGTGAGTCTTATGCCATTCAAATGGCCGAGCAGGGAATCGATGTCGTGGAACAAGTTCCGGCTTGGTTGCCGAAAATCAACGTCATGACAACTGAAAGGGTGTCCGCCAATGAGCTGCTCGTACATCGCGTGCCACGAGCCCAAGCGCTCAAGGTTAAGCAGAGCATAAAAGACGGGGTTGTCGACAAACTTGGCTGGACGGAGGAGCCCAGCCATGTTGTCGTCATAAGTTTGGTCTAAATCCGCATTTAGCGCGAGAGCAACTCGCCGGCTTCTTCGCGGTAGAGGTTGATCTTTTCTGGCTCGGGAAGGATCTGCGTGGAGTGGCGGCCGCCTGCGTTGGGAATGGAGACGAGCGCGCGGAACTTCGCGAGGAGCGCCTTGGCGGCCTCTGCGTTGGGACCGCTCTTGGCGGCGAGCCGTTCGAGCGCCTTCAGGTAGCTGAAGTCTTCCACACCGTCGCGCGCGGCTTCAAGGCGTACGCACGAGGAGGGGCCCTGGATGCGCCCGGGAATGCCGGGATAGATGAGGTAGCCGTCCCCGTTCGGATAGCGCACATAATAGGAGTCGCCGGGTGTATCGGTTTGGTGGATGAACGCATGCCAGCCGAACTTCCATGGGTTGTAGGTGAGCCAGGTCGCACCCCAGAACTCGTAGGCTTCCGCCTGGAAGGCCACGCAGTAGTGCGGCAGGAGACGCTCGACTGCGCAGTAGGGCGTATCGAGGCAGAACTGGCCGTCCGTCGTGAACCACAAATGCTGTCCGGCCGCCGCGCGGGCCTTCATTTCCGAGACGGGGAAGCACCCGTAGTGCCCCACGCCCCACACGTCGAGCGAGCCGTTCCATTCGGGACAATGCCGCCACGTGCTCGAATAGATCTTGATCGCAGGGTCGACCTCGTGGATCATCGCGCAGAGGGCCTTCATCTGGTCCCGCACGTCCTTGCGATGGAAATGCGGCTCGTCGGAAACATAGAACACGATCCGGTTGGCCCATCCTTTCGCCTTCATGTGGTCCCAGTAGAGCTTGATCGCCGCCTGGACGACGCGCTTGTACTCCGGACGCAGCTGCGTACGGTCCGCGCCCTTGAACGGCCACGTGCCCGGATAGGGCTTCTCGCCCAGGAAGTCCGACGGCGGCAGCGCCCAGCCGAAAAAGTAGAAGCACCACGGCGTGTAGGAGACCGGGAAGTGGTAGTCTTCGAAATACATCTTGGCCGCCACGTCGTAGGCCGTGAAATCGGCCGTCACGCGTCCCTCGGGTGTCTTCTTGAAGCGGATGTTGTTGCCGATCGTTTCCGGACAGATCCGCTTCTCGGAATAGAACTTCCAGATCGCCCGCCGCCGCGCCTCTTCATCCATCCCCTTGAACGTCTCCTGCCACAACGGCGACTGCATGCGCACATCGAAAACCGCCGGCGTCTCGGCGATCGCCGGCAACGTGAAATTCCACACGCGCACGCGGAAGGTGTCCGTACGCAGGACGCGTCCTGCCGCCTTCCACTCGATCTTGCCTTGGTAGTCGCCGGGTGGCGTCTGGGCGGTCGTCTTCACATTGAGCCAAATCGGCTGCGTCTTGTTCGCCACGAGCGTTCCCGTGGTCTCCGGACGAATCGGATCCGGCCACCAGCCCGTCCAGCCGTCGCAATTCGGCGCCCGAGGCGGACGCTTCAATTCCCAGACCGGCGTGCGCAGGCTGTAGTAGGACGACTTGTAGTCGACCGGCACGTAGTCCACCCACCCCGTTTCAACGGTGAGTCCCAGGGCCGCAGGCGGCGTCACCACCACGTCGAGCGAGGGGATCTTCTCCGGCGAACGGATGGCGAGCTGCAACGGTTCCGTCTCGTTGCGCGCGAGCGACACGTGGAATGTCCGTTCGTCCTTCACGGGCGTTTCATGGAACACCTTGATGACCGGATCGACCGCCTGCACGACGAGGTCCTTCATCGAGCCCGTCGCCGGGGGCGCTTCCGGGTCGCCGACCTGGGAGGGCAGGAACTCGGTGACAAAGATGCCGTCGTGGGACAAGGTGCCGTGGCCTCTCGTCGTCAGATGCAGAATGAGCTTCACGTCATCCGACCGCGTGGTCACATAACCGAAGCGCGGCGCCCAGGGCGTCGTTCCCTCCACCCGGCCATTCGTCTCCAGCGTCTGCGTCGTTCGGCCCGCGCGGTTGATCGTATGCACATAGATGGAGGTCGGCTCGTCCAGATTCTCGGCCGCCAGCGCGCCGCCGAAGAAGTAACACCGTCCGGGAATGATCGAGATGTTCTGATGCCAGCCGCGCCAAGCGCTCGGCGCCTTCGCGGGAACGGACATCTTCGCGAACCGCTTGCCGGAGAATCCTCCCGTTTCCATCACCGCGTAGGAAACGCCGTTCGCCGCCGATTCAACGGGCGGCTGCCAGCCCTCCATGTCCTCTTCGAACCCGCCGTTCGTCACGAGGTTGACCGTTCCCGCGCAAAGCTGCTCGAAGGCGGCGAGGTCGGGGACGTCGGCCTTCTGCACAAGCACCTGGTCGGACGGAATCACGCTTCCGAGCGTGCTCGTCGCCGCTTCCTTCTTCGCCGCCGTCCGTCTCGCGCCCGCCTTCACGTAGAACCAGATCGTCTTGGCGGTTTGCGCCGGTACCGCGCACGAGAAGAACATCCGATCCCCCACCGGACACGCCGTCAGCTCCGTCGATCCGTCGAAAAGACGCATTTCGGCGGCTTGCACGCCCCGCAGGGCCTCGTTCAGCGGGAACGAGGTGAGCGTTTTGGCCCGATCGTCCTTCGTGAGGTTCAAAAGCCGAACCGGTACGCGGAAGTCCCATGTCCGCACACCTGCAGGCCACACCGCCGTTTCGCCGTCGAACCGCACGTTCAGCCGCTCCGGCGCGCCCGCCTGCGCCATCGCCTGAGACGGGGTCCGTGCCGCCTTCTCGGGGTAGGAATCGGCAAGACCCCAGGCCACCGGGTTGTCCCAATAGAGCCAGTAGGTGGCCTTTCCGCGGGCCGGCAGCGTGACGGGGAGCGTGAATTCCGCGCCTGCGGGAATCTTCCCCGCTGTCACCCGATCCTTTGCCCACACGCTGTAGAGAAGCTCCTTCCCGCGCTCGTCCACAAGCCGCAATTCCTCGACGCGCGTGCCGACAAGTCCCAGCGCATCGAGCGAAACGGTCGCCAAACTCCCCGCGCACGACTTGTCGAGCGGGTTCGAAACGGCGATCGGCGCGCGCTGCCGCCAGAAATTCCCCCGTGCCAATGCCAGGTCGACCGCCCAAGGCGCCGCCGCGTTCTGAGCCCCCACCAGCACGGCGCAAAGAACGCCAACAACAAGAATGATATTTTTCATGGTGGAATTTTAGCATGCCCTCTTATTCCCTGTCAACCCCTCCACCCACTTCGCCATCGTTTTGGAATCTTCGATAAATCAATTTCGCACCTCTTCAAAAGGGGAAATTTATGGTATAATTTGCGGAGTTACTTTCCAATAGGACTCCAATGATGATGAAACCGATTCTACTTTCGGGAGCTGCCGCGTTTTCGCAGTTCCGTCTTGATGCTCTTCGTGTCGCCCTGGGCGCCCTCGATCCGGCGCTCGCGCAGGCCCAGATCGAGGCTCGCTGGGTGTATGCCCTGCAGCCCGAGGATGAGGGCCCCGATGCGGCGACGCTCGAGCAGGCGTCGACGCTGCTGAATGCGACGGGGGCCGAAGCGGCTTTGCCGCCCGGCGGTTTCTATGTGACGCCGCGCAAGGGCACGATTTCGCCGTGGAGTTCCAAGGCCACCGACATTTTCCGCAACTGCGGTCTCAAGGGCATCGCCCGCGTGGAGCGCGGCATTCGTTTCGTGGTGACGCCGGCTGTGACGCCGAAGGCGTATGCGGCGCTTTACGACAAGATGACCGAGGGCGTGTACAACACGCTCGAGGACCTCTTCGACTGCCCGCCGCCGAAGCCCGGGCGCACGTTCGACGTGCTGACGAAGGGCGTGGAGGCCATTCGCGAGGCGAACCTCGAGCTGGGCCTCGCGATCAGCGAACCCGAGATGCAGTATCTTGCGGACAGCTTCAAGTCCGCCGGACGCAACCCGACCGACACGGAACTCGTGATGTTCGGCCAGGTGAACTCCGAGCACTGCCGCCATAAGATCTTCGGCGCGCAGTTCATCATCGACGGCAAGGAAATGCCGAATTCGCTCTTCGGGATGATCAAGAACACCCACAAGAAGAACGGCAAGGGCACGCTCGTCGCGTACAAGGACAATTCGTCCGTGGTCGAAGGCTACGAGACGGAGATGTTCATCCCCTCGGCGGAGCATGCGTATGGCTTCAAGAAGGTGCAGCTCGACCAGCTGATGAAGGTCGAAACGCACAACCACCCGACCGCGATCTCGCCGTTCCCGGGCGCCGCGACGGGCGTGGGCGGTGAAATCCGCGACGAGGCGGCCACGGGCAGCGGTTCGCGTACGCATGCCGGCATCTGCGGCTTCATGGTGAGCGATCTGCACATTCCGGGCTTCCCGCAGCCGTGGGAGCGCGTGTATGCGGAGTTCCCGAAGCGTCTTGCGACGCCGTTGGCGATCATGACGGAGGGGCCGCTCGGCGGCGCCGCGTTCGGCAATGAATTCGGGCGGCCGCAGCTGACGGGCTTCTTCCGCACGTATGAGGGCGAGGCCGCCGGACTCTACCGCGGCTACCACAAGCCGATCATGCTGGCGGGCGGCCAGGGCGTGATCGTGCGCGACCAGGTGGACAAGAAGCCGGTGCCGGAGGGCGCGTACATCGTGCAGATCGGCGGTCCGGCGATGCGCATCGGCCTCGGCGGCGGTGCGGCGTCGTCCATGATGACGGGCACGAACGACGAAGCGCTCGACTTCAACAGCGTGCAGCGCGGCAATGCGGAAATGCAGCGCCGCTGCCAGGGCGTGATCAACGCCTGTGCGGCGATGGGCAAGAAGAACCCGGTGCTGTCGATCCACGACATCGGCGCGGGCGGTCTTTCGAACGGGTGTCCGGAACTCGTGGAGGCGACGGGCGGCAAGTTCCAGCTGCGTCTCGTCCATAACGAAGAGTTCTCGATGAACCCGATGGAAATCTGGTGCTGCGAAGCGCAGGAGCGCTATGTGCTTGCGCTCAAGCGCGATGCGCGGGCGTTCTTCGAAGAGCTTTGCGCGCGCGAGCGTTGTCCGGTGGCGTTCATCGGCGAGGCGACGGGCGACGGGCGCCTCGTGCTGGAGGACGACTATTTCCACGATTCGCCGATCGACATGGACATCAAGGTGCTGCTCGGCAAGCCGCCGCGCATGGTGCGCAACGTGAAGCGCGTGGAGGTTCCGCACGAGAAGCTCAATCTGCGCGACATGACGCCGCAGGACGCGTTCTTCCGTCTGCTCCACCTGCCGACGATCGCGGATAAGACGTTCCTCATCACGATTACGGACCGTTCGGTGACGGGGTTGGTGGCGCGTGACCAGATGGTGGGTCCGTACCAGCTGCCGGCGGCCGACTGCGCGGTGACGACGATGGGCTACAAGACGCTCAACGGCCAGGCGATGGCGACGGGCGAACGCAGCCCGTCCGCGTTGATCAGCGGTCCCGTTTCGGCGCGTCTCGCGATCACCGAGGCGCTCACGAACCTGGCGGCCGCCAACTGCGGTTCGATCAAGAACGTGCGCCTTTCGGCGAACTGGATGGCGCCGTGCGGCGAACCGGGCGAAGACGCCAACCTCTATGACACCGTGGAAGAAGCGGGCCTCAATTTCTGTCCGGCGCTCGGCATTTCGATTCCGGTCGGCAAGGACAGCTGCTCGATGCATACGACCTGGACGGACTCGAAGGGTGCGAACCACAAGCAGGTGGCGCCGCTTTCGCTCGTCATCTCGAGCTTCTCGCCGGTGGACGACGTGACCCTCACGCTGACGCCGGACCTGAAGAAGGGCGTCGCGTCGAAGCTCGTGTACGTCGATCTCGGTCACGGCGCGAACCGTCTTGGCGCCTCCTGCCTCGCGCAGGTCTACAACCAGCTTGGCGACGAGCCGGCGGATGCGGATGCGCCGAGCGTGAAGGCGTTCTTCAATGCGATGCAGACGATCGTGGCGAAGAAGCTGGCGCTCGCCTATCACGACCGCAGCGACGGCGGCCTGGCGGTGACGCTGGCCGAAATGGCGATCACGGGCGGACGCGGTGTGAAGGCCACGCTCGCCGGGGGCGATGCGCTTGCCGTGCTCTTCAGCGAAGAGCCGGGTGCCGTTCTGCAGGTGGCGGACGAAAATCTCGCCGCCGTGCTGGCGGTGTTCAAGAAGGCGGGCCTCGCGGACGACGTGCAGGTGATCGGCGAGCCGACGGACGACCGTGCGTTCGAACTCACGGTGGGTGCGCGCCGGGCGATCGTCACGACCATTACGGCCGTGCGTCGTGCGTGGAGCGAAACGACCTACCGCATGCAGGCGCTGCGCGACAATCCGACGGCGGCGCGCGAGGAATACGACAACGGCCTCGACGAGACGGATCCGGGTCTTTCTTTCAAGCTCACCTACGATCCCGATGACAAATGTAAAACTGAAAATGGAAAATGTAAAGTGAAAGGTGTTGCTCACCGTCCTCCGCGGATCGCGATTCTGCGTGAGCAGGGCGTGAACGGGCACATCGAAATGGCGGCGGCGTTTGCGCTCGCGGGATTCGAGAGCGTGGACGTGCACATGACGGACCTGCTGGCGGGTCGTGTGGACCTGGCGGACTTCAAGGGCCTCGTGGCGTGCGGCGGCTTCAGCTACGGCGACGTGCTGGGCGCGGGTTCGGGCTGGGCGCGTTCGATCCTCTTCAACAAGAAGCTCAAGGCGATGTTCAAGACGTTCTTCCATCGGAAGGACACGTTCTCGCTCGGCGTATGCAACGGCTGCCAGATGCTCTCGCAGCTCAAGGACCTCATTCCGGGGGCCGAGGCGTGGCCGACGTTCCAGCGCAACACGTCCGAACAGTTCGAAGCGCGCTTCTGCACGCTCGAAGTGCTCGAGTCGCCGTCCATCTTCTTCAAGGGCATGGCGGGCAGCCGCGTGCCGATCGCGGTGGCGCATGGCGAAGGCCGTGTGGTGTTCCCGGCGGGCGTCAACGGTGCGAAGGCGAAGGCCGCGCTGCGCTATGTCGACGGCCAGGGCCGCGCGACTGAGCGCTATCCGTGGAATCCGAACGGTTCGGCGGGCGGTCTGACCTCGTTCACGACGACGGACGGTCGGGCGACGATCATGATGCCGCATCCGGAGCGTGGGTTCCGCGCGAGCCAGCTGTCGTTCAAGGGCGGTCTTTTCAACGGCGAGGCGGGTCCGTGGATGCGGATGTTCCGCAACGCGTACGCGTTCGCGACTCAGGGATGAAGGGCGGTGCGTCATGGCGGAAGCGAAACGAGATTTCGAGACCTCGCTGAGGAAGCTTGAAGCACTTGTCGGCGAGATGGAGTCGGGCGCGCTGTCGCTCGACGAGATGATGAAGCGTTTCGAAGAGGGGCGTGCGCTCGTGACGTTCTGTACGGCCGAGCTGGACGCCATCCGCCAGCGCATCGAAAAGGTGGTTTCGGCTCCGAGTGAACCGCCCAAGGTGGAACCGTTGGAGATTCTATGACAAAGGACATCTACGTTCAGGCGCGTGCGGATCATGTGGCCTCGCTTGCAAGCGGGGCCCCTCTGTCGGCTCTTGAAGAACTCGTGTGGAACGCACTTGATGCGGATGCGCGCGAGGTCAAGATCGATTTGATTCAGAACGCACTGGGCGGGATTGACGCCATTCGTGTCACGGACGACGGTTCCGGCATTGATGTGTTGAAGGCGGAGGACACCTTTGGTTCGCTCGGCGGCAGCTGGAAGAGCACCGAGGGGTCGACGACGGCGATGTTCCACCGCCGGTTGCACGGCCGCCACGGGCGCGGACGCTTCAAGGCTTTTGCGCTTGGCACGCACGTGGAGTGGCGTACGACGATGAAGAGCGGAAACGACCTGCTCTCGTATCGTCTGTCGGGCGATGCGAACGAGCCGGGCGTGTTCCATATCGAACCGGGCGAGAAGGGTCCGGCGACAGGAACGGAAGTCTTCATCACGGGCGTGCGCGCCACGGCGGATTCGCTGACGGTACCGGGACCTGCGGTGCAGACGCTGGCGGCGAAGTTCGCGCTCTATCTCAAGGCGTATCCAGGCGTGCGCGTCTGGTTCTGCGGCATTCCGGTGTCGCCGGTGGTCGTGGAAAAGGCGACGACCGACTATACGGTGAAGCTTGAAAACGGAGCCGAGGCGAAACTTGAAGTCATCGAGTGGCGGCGGAAGTTCCCTGGCAAGGGACGCATCGTCTTCTGCGGCCGCGACGGATTCACGCTGCACGAGCGGCCCTCGGGTGTGCGCCTGGGCGTGCCGTTCAGCTACACGGCCTATCTCGTGGACGCCCGATTCGGCGAACTGGCGGCCGAGAACGCGCTGGTGATGGACGAACTCCATCCCGAAGTGCGCCAGTGGCTGGACGCCACGCGCCAGATCCTCAAGGAGCATTTCCGGCAGCGGGCCGAAAAGGCGGCGCTGGAACGGCTGTCCAAGTGGATCGCCGAAAAGAGCTATCCGTTCGAGGCGGATGACAATTCGCCGGCGCGTGCGGCCTTCGACAAGGGGGTCGCGGAGATGCGCCAGGTCCTCGAAGGTTTTGATTCGCTGACGGGTGCCGAGCGCACCTATCTCTTCAATCTGCTCCTGCGGAGCCAGAAAGGGAATGAGGTCTAACGATGCTTTTCTTTGCGCTGACAAGTAGTACGTGGGATGGTCTGTCGGATGGCGTGGCACTGCTGATTATTGCGGTGCTGCTGCTGCTCGGGCTTTTCCTCGGCTATGCGCTGCGCGGGCTGGTGGGCCGCTGGCAGGCGGAGTCCATTGAGAAGAAGATGCGTCTGCGTGAAGAGGAGGCCGAGTCCGAAATCAAGGCGCGGCTCAAAGAGGCGGACATCACGGCGCGTGCGACCGTGGTGAAGGCGCGTGAAGAGTTCGAGGTGTCCACGAAGAAGCGCCGCGACGAGCTGCAGGCGATTGAAGACCGCCAAACGCAGCGCGAGGAAAAGCTTGATCAGAAGGCGACGACGCTCGACACGCGGGAAAAGACGCTCAATGACCGCGCGGCGGCTTTGGCGGCGTCCGAGCAGTCGGCGGCGGCGAAGCAGATCACGGCCGACAAGCGTCTGCAGGAACTGGCGAAGATGACGCACGAAGAGGCGCGGCGCGACATCCTCACGCGGGCGAATGCCGAATTGCGCGCCGATGCGGCGATTCTGAGCCGGCGCATCCAGGAGGCGGCGCGCGAACAGGGCGACGCGATCGCGGCGCGCATCATCGCCGAGGCCGTGCAGCGGTGCGCCGTGGCGCATGTCAACGAATTGGCGACGACGGCCGTGCTGATGCCGAACATCGAGATGAAGGGACGCATCGTGGGACGCGACGGACGCAATGTGCGTGCGTTCGAGGCGGCCACGGGCGTGACGCTGCTCTTGGACGATGCGCCGGATACGGTGGTGCTGTCCGCATTCGATCCGCAGCGGCGTGCGATCGCGCGTCAGGCGCTTGAGTCGCTGATCGCCGACGGACGCATCCATCCGGCGTCCATCGAACATGCGGTGGAAGCCGCGCGCGTGTCGGTGGAAAAGGCGAACGAAGAGTGCGGTTCGGAAGCGGCCGCCGAAGCGGGCGTGTCGGGCATTCCGGCGGATGTGCTGCGTCTCATGGGCGCCCTGCGTTTCCGCACCTCGTTCTCGCAGAACGTGCTGCGCCATTCGGTGGAAGTCGCGATTCTCGCCGGCACGATGGCGGCGGAGATGAAACTCGATGCGGGGCTTGCGCGGCGCGTCGGATTCCTGCACGACATCGGCAAGGCGATCACGGCCGAGAAGAAGGGGGCGCATGCGGCGCTCGGGGCCGAGTATCTGCTGGCGCACGGGGAAGATCCGAAGGTCTGCGCGGCTGTGGCGGCGCATCACGCCGAGGCGGGAACGGACGGCGGCGTGTACGGTGTTTTGTGTGCGGCGGCGGATGCGATTTCGTCGGCGCGTCCGGGAGCGCGCCAGGAGAAGGTGTCCGACTACATCCAGCGGTTGGAGAATCTTGAAAAGATTGCGAAAGCCCACGAGGGTGTCAGCAACGTGTTCGCCGTGCAGGCGGGACGCGATTTGCGCATTCTGGTGGACCCGACCGTGGTGGGTGACCAGGCGGCGGCGGAGCTGGCGGGCGAGATCTGCCGCGACATTTCCACACAGTTGAAGTTTCCAGGGATGATTCGCGTGACGGTCGTACGGGAAGTGCGTTGTGTTGAGTACGCGAGGTAAGTAGGCGAGAAAAGAAGAAAAAAAAGGAGAAACAAATGAAGAAGCTGATGATGATGATGGCCTTGACGGCCACGGCGGCCGGCCTGTTTGCCGCGCCGGCGAAGAAGTCTCTTGTGGCGAGCGCCGAGCTCGCGCCCTTTGCGGAACTTACGCCGATGGCGACCGCGCTGGGAACGGCATTGAACAACCCGATGCTGCCGGCCATTGCGCTCGGCGGTGTGCAGCAGGTGCTGATGCAGAACTTCGGTCGTCTGCGCAGCGAGCTGCCGTTGAGGTTGCAGCTCTATATCGCGATGGACGAGATCCAGAAGATCGACTTCTCGGCGAAGGAACCCCTCAAGGGCAAGGGTGATGCGGCGCTGCTGTACCCGATCGCGGACAGCGAAGCCGAGTTCCTCAAGAAGCACGCGGGTGCCGAGAAGGCGGCGGATGGTACGATTCGTTTGCCGCCGGGCGGTACGCGCAAGGAAGAGAGCTGGGTGAAGTTCACGCCGGACGGCAAGTACTGCGCGTTCGCGTCGACGGCGGCATTGGCCGCGCGTGCGGCGGATGACTTCGCGAAGCGTCCGGCGCCCAAGGCCAACAAGCAGTCGCATCTGCTTCGTTTCGGCGTGCGCGAGGCCGGACTCACGGCGATTGTCACGATCCTGCGGCAGGTGCAGGAACAGCAGCAGAAAGAATTGCTGAAGCTTGGCAAGGAGAATCAGGGACCGCTCGCGGCCAAGTTCGCGGCGTTCTCGAAGGGACGTTGGCAGGAACAGTCGGCGCTGCTCAGCACGTTTGCGGGCGGTGTTCTGGCGCTTGATCTCGATGACAACGGCATTTCGATCGTGGGCAATCTGCGTCGCAAGCCGGGCGTGCAGGCTGCGGAAGCGGGTGTTGCGCTGCCGGCCGGGGCGCTTGAGAGCATGCCGATGGGACCGAACGTCTTCCTCGCCTGCAATCGCCTGGCGAAGCTTGCGGGGGATTGCGTGAATCAGGAAGGTTTTGCGCGCACGAAGGCGCTCACGCACGATCTGCTGCAGGGTTTGGCAGAGGCCGTGGTCGTCGAGGCCCAGAAGAACAAGGACCTTCAGAAGTACGTCGAGCTGATCAAGGAAGTGGTGCTGGCGGCCGACGAGGCGGTGGGCGTGTTCGCCTATCCGCAGAAGGCCGACTGGGACGCGATGGCGATTGGTTTCGATGCGCAGAAGCGTCCGGCGGTGCTGGGCGGCGGACAGGTGGCGACGGTGGCGACGGAAACGACGGCGGCGAAGAAGTTCCTCACGCGTCTCGCGGCGGCCCTGGTGCGCCAGTGGCCGGGTTCGCAGTTCCTCGTGCAGAAGGACCCCGACACGTTCGTGGTCAACTGGGGTTCCATCATCGACTTTGCCGCGAAGGAGACGGGGGCGACGAAGGATCCGAAGCAGATGAAGGACGTGTCGCAGGTCAAGAAGACGCTCGCGGGTGTGCTGGGCGGTCTGTCGTCCGAGATCTCGTTCGCGAGCAATGGACAGCGCGCGGTGTTTGCGGCGCCGGGCGTGAAGCTGGCGTCCGGCAAGGGCGAGGCGCGGTTCCTCGCGGCCGTGCCGGAAGCGGCGAAGACGCGTCCGGGTGCGGCGTTCTACTTCACGCCGTATGCGTTTGCGCGTGATGTCGTGCTGCCGCAGATCGTGAAGTTCGGCGACAAGGAAACGGCCCAGCAGCTCCAGGCGCTTCAGGCGGCGTTGCCGCCGGCGGCGGCCAACGGCGCGCTGGCGGGTGCGTCGTGGTATCGTCCGGACGGTTCGATCCGCTTCCTGCTGCGTCTGACGGGCGACGAAGTGAAGTCGATCGGCGGCGTGATGGGCGCGTTGAGCGCGCAGGGCGGCGACGACGACGATGACGACGACAACGAGTAAGGTTGTCGGCTGCTGAAGGGCGAAAAGGGCGGTACGTGAAAACGCGCTTCCCTTTTTGCCTGGAGAAGATTATAATCCTAGGACTCATTTAACACAAAAAAGAAGGGACACTAAAATGAAGAAACTGTTGACGGCTCTGATGGTTCTGGCGGCGGCTGTGTCGCTGCAGGCGAATACGGAAGGCTATGTGATGCTCTCCGTGTGGCACCCGGGTCAGATTCCGATTGCGACGACCTCGCTGGATGGCGTGCGGCTCAACCTCCTCTACGGTGAATGCCAGAATCTCAATGGTTTCGATTTGGGCATTGCGGGCCGTGTGCGCGAGCGTATGAACGGTTTCCAGCTTGGCGGCGCGAATCTGATCGGCACGGACGCGTGCGGCGCGCAGATCGCTTTCGCGAACTACGTCGAAAACGACTACACGGGTTTCCAGCTGGGTTTCTGGAACTACATCGGCGGCGAGGGTTCGGGTTGCCAGATCGGTCTGTGGAACGAATCGACGAAGAACTTTACGGGCTTCGAGATGGGCCTCGTGAACCGCGCCGAGTCCTTCTCCGGTTTCCAGCTCGGTCTCTGGAACCGCGCGTACACGGGTAATTTCCTCCAGATCGGCCTTGTGAACATCAATGGCAACGCGGTCAATCCGGAAAACGGCGAGCGGGAGACCAAGTACGTGCTTCCGTTTGTCAACTGGAACTGGTAAGCATCAAAGAAAAGACGGATTCTCATGGAAGAAGTGAAGGAATCGGATACAAGCCGGCATTTCCTGCGCCAGTGGATCGACGAAGACCACGCGCAGGGTCGGACGGGCGGCAAAGTGGTGACACGCTTTCCGCCTGAGCCGAACGGCTACATCCATATCGGCCACGCGAAAGCGGTCTGTGTCGATTTCGGCATGGCGAAACTGTTCGGGGGCGAGTGCCATCTGCGTCTCGACGATACGAATCCGACGAAGGAGTCGGACGAATACGCCGAGAACATCAAGAACGACATTCGCTGGCTCGGATTCCAATGGTCCGGCGCGGGCGATGCCGGCGAGGCGGGGTTCTACAATGCGTCGAACATGTTCGACACGATGTTCCAGATCGCCGAAGAGCTCATCCGCCGCGGCCAGGCCTATTGCTGCAATCTGACGCAGGACGAGTGGAAGCAGTATCGCGGTGTGCCGGAAAAGCCCGGAACGCCGTCGCCTTCCCGCGACACCGATCCCGAACGCAACCTGCGCATCTTCCATGAAATGCGTGACGGCAAGTATGCCGACGGCGAGTGGTGCCTGCGCGCCAAGATCGACATGGCGTCGCCGAACATCCACTTCCGCGATCCGGTGATCTACCGCATCCGTCACGTTTCGCACTACCACCTGGGCAACAAGTGGTGCGTGTACCCGATGTACGATTTCGCCCATCCGATCGAAGATGCGCTGGAAGGCGTCACGCACTCGATGTGCACGCTTGAGTTCGAAGTGCATCGTCCGCTCTACAACTGGGTGGTGGACCGGATGGACGAACAGGGCCTTCTGGTCGTGCGCAACGGCCAGAAGATCCGTCCGCAGCAGCGCGAATTCGCGCGTCTCAACATCACGTGGACCGTGATGTCGAAGCGCCTTCTGCTGCAGCTCGTTACGGAAAAGCACGTGGCGGGCTGGGACGATCCGCGGATGCCGACTGTGTGCGGCATGCGTCGGCGCGGTTTCCCGCCGGCGGCGATCCGCGAATTCTGCGACCGCGTGGGCGTGACGAAGGTGGAGAGCGAGAGCGATCCCGCGCTGCTCGAGTGGTGTGTGCGCGAGGAACTCAACAAGACCGCGACGCGCCGGATGGCGATTCTCGATCCGGTGAAGGTCGTGATCGACAACTTTGAAGGCACGCGTACGGTGACGAAGCCGAACAACCCGCTCGACGAAACGGCCGGGTCGCGCGACATCCCGTTCTCGCGTGAACTTTGGATCGACCGTGCGGACTTCCAGGAGAATCCCGAGAAGAAGTTCTTCCGTCTGGGACCCGATCGCGAGGTCCGTCTTGCGGGTGCGTGCATCGTCAAGTGCACGAGCTTCGAGAAGGATGCGGACGGCAAGGTCTCGGTCATCCACTGCACGTGGGACGAGGGCAGCTGGGGCGGCAACGCGCCCGACGGTCGCAAGGTGAAGGGCACGATCCACTGGGTCGACGCGGCCACGGCCGTGAAGGCCGAAGTGCGTCTCTACGACCGTCTCTTCACGGTGCCGGATCCGCTGCAGGAAGGTTCGGAGAACTTCCTCAAGTTTATGAACCACGATTCGCTGAAGACGCTCACGGCGTATGTCGAGCCTGCGCTCGCCGCCGCGGCGCCGGGCGACCACTTCCAGTTCGAACGCACGGGCTACTTCGTGGCCGATGCGAAGGACTCGAAGCCGGGGGCGCCGGTCTTCAACCGTACCGTGACGTTGAAGGATTCCTACAAGCCTGCGTAATTCGGCTGGCTGTTCGTATCCTGCGGACAGGGCCGGTTGTATGTATGTGGGGTGGAACTGGTGGCGCCGTCGTCCATTGGAAGGCGGCGTCGCCGGAGATTGAGAAGAAGAGGGTACCTATGAAATACGATTTGGTCTGTCTGCTGGGTCTGATGATGGGGTCCGCCGCGTTTGGCGGGGTGACGCTTGAGAAGGCGCTCGCGCAGCGGATCCTGCCGGAACGCTTCAATCAGGTGACGCAGGAAACGCTTCTGAAAGAAGTGGAAATGGCCGACCGCGCCGCCGACGCGGCTTGGCTCAAACTCGATTCGAAGGCGGCCTACGAATCCTATCGTCTGAAGATGCGGGCCGCCTTTGCTTCGGCGATGGGCGGATTCGATCTGCCGCGCACGCCGCTCAACGCGAAGATCACGGGTTCGTTTGTGCGCGACGGCTATCGCGTGGAGAAGGTTCTCTTCGAGAGTCGTCCGGGCGTCTACGTGACGGCGCTGCTCTTCCTCCCGGATGCGGCGAAATTCAAGGCGCCGTATCCCGCCTGCATTGTCCCGTGCGGACACACGACGGACGGCAAGGCAACCGATTTCTACCAGCGCTATGGCATCCGCGGCGCAAAGGAAGGGTATGCGATTTTCATCTACGACCCTATCGCCCAGGGAGAACGCGATCAGATCGCCGGGTCATGGAACGTCCTTTGCCACGAACGGTATGGAACGCTGGCGACGCTGCTCGGACACGGCACGGCGCGTCAGCGCGTGTGGGACGGGATGCGCGCCTTGGACTATCTGGACTCGCGTGCCGACGTGCGGCATGGCGGCTATGGCTGCATGGGACAATCCGGCGGTGGCACCGAGACGGCGCTGATGGCGACCTTGGATGCGCGAATTGTCGCGGCGTGTCCTTCGTGCTTCGTTTCGACGGTGCGCGACGTGTTCCGCACGTGCGGTCCGCAGGATGCCGAGCAGCAGACCTTCGGCCAGCTCGCCTTCGGACTCAACCACGCGGGACTCGTCCTGGCGGGCGGCAATGCCGTGCGGATGCACTGCAACAATGCGGATTTCTTCCCGTTCGCCGGTTCGTGTGAAACGCTTGCGGTGGTGACGAACGTCGCGGCACGGTGCGGGTTGGGGATGGGACGCTATGGCATGACGGAACTCGATGGTCCCCATGCCTGCACCGAAGGAACGAAGGTTTCGACGTTCCTCTGGATGCGGCGGTGGCTTCTTGCCGATGCTGCGGCGCCCGCCATCGACGGTGCGGCGTGCCGGGCGATCGACCGTGCGTATAAGCCGGAGGCGTATGACCAGGGACTTTCGCCGAAGGACGTCAATGTCACGCCGAATGGCCGCATCTCCGAGCTGCCGGGATATCGGAGTGTCTTTGACCTCCTGCGCGATGAATTGAAAGCGTGCGAGGGGATGCGTCCGAAACGGACGGCGGCGGAACTCGGGAAAGTGGCGGCGGCCCGGGCGGGGATCCGTTCGCTCGAGCAAATCGGTTTTCATCGTCGCGAAGTCGACTACACGACGCTTGACGACGGTACGACGGTCGTTCGTGAACTCTACGAGTTTGCCGATGGACTTCCCGTGCCGGCAGTCACGTTCATTCCCGTGGGCGGGCGTCCGAAAGGCGCGGAGCTCGTTCTCGACGATACGGGTCGCGCCCGCCATGCGGAACGCGTTCGCGCGGCGCTGAAGGAGGGCAGGGCGATTATGTTCGCCGACCTCGCCTGCACGGGTGAAACGTTGACGCCTCGACCGAAGATCTATCGGAAGTTGTCCGATGACATGGTGTCGGCGATGCTTCTTACGCTGGGGCGTTCGCTCGTCGGCGTGCGGGCGGAAGAGATGCTCGTCATCGCCCGGGAACTCGCCGCACGTACGGGACACGCGCCGAATGTGGTGGCGCATGGTTCGACTTGTGTCGCGGCGGCACATGCTGTGGCGGCGCGGCGCGATCTCTTCCGGAAAGTCGACTTGCGCCAGCAGCCGCTCTCGTGGACGAAGGCGGTGGAAACGAGCGCCGTCATCAATTTCGTGAACGTGGTGCGCGGTGCGCTCAAGGACTACGATTGGACCGATCTCGTCACACAGCACGACTGAACAGGCCCCATGAGATTCCAATGGTATGAAAGAAATGAGATTTTGTCAAGTCCTGTTTGCCGCCATTGTGCTATGTTTTACAGGCGGATGTGCGTTGCCGGAACGCGGTGATCCTTCACTTCTCTATTATCGTGACAACGGTTCTTGGTTCCCGGAGGCCATGAATGACGTCCTTGCCGAATGGACGTATGATAATGCTTCAGCGGCTACGGCAGAAGATTTTCGCCATTTCCTGGATCTTCAGGGGAAGACATTAAGGTTCACTGTTCAAGAATGGGGGACGAAGTCTAAGAAGTATGACCCCCATGTTCTGGGTTCCCATTCCTATTTCAGTATCGCCAATGTGGAATCCAGGTCTGCAATTGATCCAACGCTTAAAGAATTTCTAGATAGAAATCTCCACAGGCGCGCTTTTAGTGTGTCGTCACCTGGGGTTGAGGGCTGGGTGGAAGTTGACTTCCTACACTTGGCGGAATGGGTGTCTGAAGAAAGAGATCTTCTGGCGGTTCAAACTTTTGATGTAGACATTTCAACCAATTTGATCGAGCGTTTCGAAACTCGGTCCGTCTCTCCTGTTGCCGCATACCCGTTTATTAAAGATGTGTTTGAGGGGGCGGACGACATCCCCAAGCCATTGGTGTTGGAACCGATCATGCGATGTAGTTCGGGTGCATTCGTTGTCTATTCAGCAGTGTTGAAGGATTATTTTTATTTCGGTGTTCCGGCCTTGGGTTTTGACACAGAGGTTTTCAGGGAATCGCCACGGCTGTGGTTCAGGATATATCAATACCCTGCAGTCAACTCGGAGACGTGGGGCGTGAATGGTTCAGATGTACGGATGACGGGAAAAGAGCTTTCGAGCGCTTTGTGGGTTCTGTCTCACTGGCAGAGACTGTCAGAGAAACTTCTGACTCACGGTACAGTGATAACGGGTCGGTAGGGAAAATCTACCACGTGCTCCGTGTTTACGCCGCAGGTCGTCGGCTTGAACAAGAGGCGATCGCGGTGAATTATTCAGATGTGCCCCAATGCCTTGTTTGCTCGGCTTTTCGTGCATTTCGGAAAAGTTTATGATATACTGTCTGATATGACTTTATGGCCCCGCGTCAGAGGGGGTTGCAATTACCTCAACAAAGTGAAAGGGATTTGAAATGAAGACACGAAAGGAGTTCCTGCAGCTCGTGGCCGGTTCGGCCGCTGGCGCGGCGATGGTTCGGGCGGATGTGCCGCGGGTGAAAACGGATGGCGCGCCGATGCGGAATTTCCGCTGTGCGCCGATGGACCGCATCCGCGTGGGCATTGTCGGTCTCGGTGCGCGCGGGAGCGGTGCGGTGAGCCGTCTGCTGCAGGTCCCGGGGTTGGAAATCACGGCGCTCTGCGACATCCGCAAGCCCTTTGCGGAGAAGGCGGTGGGTGTGGTCGAAAAGAAGACGGGACGCAAACCGCTCGTCTTTTCGGGCGATGCCGAACAGTTCCGCCGCCTGTGCGATTCGAGTCAGGTGGACGTGGTCTACAACTGCACCTCCTGGAACGCCCACGCGCGCGTTTCGGTGGAGGCGATGAAGTGCGGCAAGCACACCTTTGTGGAAGTGCCGAGCGCGCTCACGATCGAAGAGTGCTGGGAGTTCGTGGAAACCGCCGAAGCGACGAAGCGCCACTGCATGCAGTTGGAGAACTGCTGCTATGGCGAAGAGGAGCTTCTCGCGCTCAATCTGTGCCGACTCGGCCTCCTTGGCGAGTTGATGCATGGCGAAGGCGGGTATCTGCATGACCGCCGCTGGGCGATCTTCAATGATGCGCAGTGGGAGCGTTGGCGCAATCACTGGAATGTACTTCATCAGGGCAACCAGTATCCGACGCACGGACTGGGACCGATTGCGATGGACATGGGCATCAACCGCGGCGATCGTTTCGACTATCTCGTTTCGGTCGATTCGCATCAGGCCGGCTACGAGGCCTTCGCGGCCGCGACGCTGCCGAAGGGCAATCCCGGGCGTGCGCAACGCTTCGCGATGGCCGATATGAACGTGACCACGATTCGTACGATGAACGGGCGCACGATCATGCTGCAGCACGACGTGTCGAGTCCGCGGCCCTATTCGCGCCTCAACCTCATCGCCGGCACGAAGGGCGTGTTCCGCGCCTATCCGAAGCTCGCGATTTCGCTTGAGGGCGAGAAGGAGTGGTCGCGCAAGCACGCCTTCGACGAAACGGCGACGGCCGAACTCAAGGAACGCTATCGCCATCCGCTCTACAAGCAGGCGGGCGAACTCGCGAAGAAGGTCGGCGGACACGGCGGCATGGACTTCCTGATGGACCTTCGGTGGTCGTATTGCCTCCGTCAGGGATTACCGCTGGATATGGACGTCTATGATCTCGCGTCCTGGTGCGCGGTGTGCGAGCTTTCCGAACGTTCGGCACGCAGTCGCTCGCAGGCGATGGACTTCCCCGATTTCACGCGCGGCGCGTGGAAGCAGAAGGTCGAGAGCAACCTGATGACGGCCGCATTCGATCTGAACAAACTCGATGTCAAGAAAGTCGAAAAGGCCAAAGGTCAGCTCAACGTGTAAGGCAGGGATGATGTCACCGATGATGAAGCTGTATGTTGGACTTGCGTTGATCGTTCCTGCCGTTTTCGCGGGAGAGGTGCCGTTCAATGCGTTGCGTTTCGGCAGCGAGTACACGACGACGGCGAACTGGCCGGCAATGCGCGAGGCGTTGACGGTGAACAGCAACGCCTTCGACGAGGTGTGGTTTTCGACGGGCGTTCATTTCCCGCCGCTTTCGTGGCACGAAGAGCGTGCACGTGTGTGTGCCGCCGCCGCGGCCGATCTCCGGCGGCTGGGTATCGTGCCTTCGATTGAAATCCAGACGATCATCGGACATACGGATGCCATTCTCGGTTCGGGCAACTGCGGCGGACAGAACTGGTCGACGTGGGTCGGTTGCGACGGTACGGTTTCGGCGCATGTCTCCTGTCCGCGCGATCCGCGTCTTGCGGCGTATTTCGCCCGCGTCGGTGAACTTCACGCCGCGTGGAAGCCGGGGACCGTCTGGATCGACGACGACGTGACGCTGCGCAACCGCGCGCCGATGAAGGGTCCGGGGCTTTTCGGCTGCTTCTGCGATCGGTGCGTGGGCGATTTCGCGAAAAAGGACGGGCATGCGTGGACGCGTGCGAAGCTCGCGGCGGCGATTCGGTCGAACCGCGCCGTCGCCGCGCGGTGGGAGGCGTTCCATGTCGAGGGCATGGCGCAGCTCGTGCGGACGATCGCCGCGGCGGTCCATCGCGTTTCGCCCACGACCGTCTTCGGTTACCAGTACGGGTTTTCCGGCCGCGTGGGCATCCCGAAGGGACTGCATGACGGAAGCGGCATGCCGGTGCGCCTTCGTCCCGGAGCCGGTGCCTATTGGGATACGGATGCACATGCCCAGCTTTCGAAGGCATACGAACTTGCACAGCTCTCGGCGATGTTCGGCTTCCCCGACTGGATTGAAGCGCGCTGTCCGGAAATCGAGAGCTGTCCGCGCACCTTCTGCTGCCGTACGCCGCAGGGCATCATTCTCGAGGCGTTCGAGAACCTGGCGATGGGCATGGACTTCCTCAGCATGTTCGTGGCCGATGCGCGGCCGGGAGAGGACATCCGCTACTATCGTGACCGTCTGTTCCCGCGTATCGCCGCAGCGCACGATTTCCTGAAGTCGTTCCGAGACGCCAATCGCGGGGCCTTGCCCTGCGGGTTTACGGTCGAGGGTGGAACGCCGATGAAACTTGTCGCCTGCCGCGGTATCCCGATCGTGGCCGGACGCAGTCGTTCGCTCGGACGGATTCCCGACATCAACACCATCCCCGTGCGCATGGCCGGTTCCGGTAATGTGGGAGGACGTGAGCGGCAGATGCGCGTGATGCAGATTGCGTCCTGTCCGGGGCTCCGTGATTTCTATCGGCGTTGCGACGAAGCGAGCGGCGGGCGCTTGCCGGTTCGTTTCGAAGAGCCCGTGATGGCCTTTGCGATGCCGAACGTCAAGCCCGATGGAACGCTCGCGACGCTCGCCGTCGTGAATGCGTCCATCGATCGTCAGGAACCGGTTGCGGTGCGCCTCAGGGGTGTTCCGGCGACGGCGAAGAAGGCCGTGTGGCGGGTGCCGGAAGGTCCGGTGCAGGATGTTGTCCTCGAACGTACGGGCACGGAGGCCCGTGCCGTGCTGCCGCGCCTGGGCGCGTGGCAATGCGGCTATCTGTCGTTTGCCGAATAAAGGGGCATGAAAGGCTCGCATTACAAGCGGTGGGCGCTCGTACTCCTTTGGGTGGCATTCTTCCTGCAGCAGGGGACGCTGATCGAGTCGAGCTTCAAGACGGAGAAGCGCGAGGGCGAGGACGGATTCGGCCTGGAGCACAGGGCTGACCAATTTAAAATTGAGTCCAACCTCTGAAAGGCGTTGTGCCGCA